>JAKEFL010000271.1 GCA_022616105.1 Anaerolineae bacterium
GCGTTTGATTAGAAATTCACAAGCCACTTGACTTCGATTTTGAATTTCTGTATAGTAATTTACGATATATTATTTGGCACGGCGGCCCACCGGCAGGCGTGACTTTTGTTTGTTTCTAAATATTTATCCCACTATCAAGGAGTACGAATGATCCAAGTCAATGGTCTAATTAAGGACTATGGCGCGCGCCGAGCCCTGGACAAGATAAGTTTTGATGCCAATCAGGGAGAAATTGTTGGCTTTCTTGGGCCCAATGGCGCAGGTAAAACAACAACGATGAGAATCCTCACCGGCTACATGCCGCCCACAGACGGAACCGCGATTGTGGCTGGCTATGATGTCGTTGAGGAGTCGCTTGAGGTCCGAAAACGAGTCGGCTATCTTCCAGAAACGGTGCCACTTTATACTGACATGACCGCTGTCGACTACCTCAAGTTCATGGCAGACCTGCGTCACATCCCCGACTCAGAAGAGCGCGCTTATGAAACACTGGAAATGGTCGATCTGCAAGACAGAGCCACCGGGTACATTGGCAATTTTTCAAAAGGGATGCGCCAGCGCATTGGCCTGGCTCAGGCTTTGATCCATCGCCCTGAAGTCCTCATCCTGGATGAGCCTACGATTGGTCTTGACCCCGCGCAGGTCGTGGAGATCCGCAATGTCATCCGCGATATTGGCAAAGATCGAACCGTCCTGCTTTCCACACATATTCTCTCAGAAGCGCAACAGATGTGCGACCGGGTCCTGATTATCAATAAGGGACAGATTGTTGCTGAGGATACACCTGAAAACCTCCAATCGAGGCTCGTAGGTTCACAGCGGGTTGTACTGCGCGTACGAGGCGATTCAGATGGGTTACCGGCGAAGATTCAAAAGGTTAAAGGTGCGCGGGATGTGGAGTCGAAACCCGATGGTTCTGTTGAATTTGAATTCTCAACCGGGCAGGATGTCCGTCCACAAGTGGCAAAGGCTGTGATTCAAGCGGGGTTTGATCTGCTTGAAATGCGTCCGGTCGGGATGAGCCTCGAGGAGATCTTCCTTGAGCTTACCCGCGATAACGCTTCTGGCAAGAAATCTTCATAGAGGTTACACATGCGAAACATTTGGACAATCGCAAAGCGCGAATACAATCATTACTTTATCAGCCCTCTCGCTTATGTGGTGGCTTTTTCTATTCTTATGCCACTGGGCATATATTTTGCCATCATCGTGTTTGCAACTTCCCAGCAGGCATTTTCCGGCGCTCCCCCACCGGATATCACGCCGATCACATGGCTGTTTTGTTTTCTGCTCGTATTCACTACACCTGTGTTGACGATGAGGCTTCTTTCGGATGAAGCCCGCATGGGGACATTGGAACTGCTCCTCACGGCTCCCATCCGGGATTTTGAACTTGTCTTCGGCAAGTGGTTAGGTGCCTTTCTTTTCATATTAACCATCCTGGCGATCACCCTGGTTTTTCCGATCATTCTGCACTTTGGCCTGGTCAGCCCGGGCATCGATCAAAAGCTATTCCTGTCTGCTTATTTGGGTGTTATTCTTGTAGCAGGTGCGTTCCTGGCTTTGGGCGTGGGGATATCGGCAATTTTCACAAATCAATTCGCAGCCTTCTTTGTGACTTTTGGCCTGTTCTTCTTCCTATGGTTCATGGTGAGCCTGCCGGCAAACTTATTGCCAACTGGAGCAGATGTGCTAAATTATCTTAATATGTCGTCACATTTCACAGACGCCTTCAACAGGGGCGACGTGAAACTGTCTGATCTGGTTTATTACATCAGCCTGATTGCCCTGGGTCTCTTTATGGGCACAACAGCAATTGAAATTCGGAGATGGCGCTAATGAAAAACAATACGAAACAATCCGCCGCGCGAAATTATTCTGTTGCAGCGCTAATTGTCGCACTGATCGCCTGTATCATCACCTTCTTCCTCGGCATTATACGAGGACTTGTAGCTGCGCAGGTGACCACGGTTGCCAATGTAGAGAATCTTCAACGTTATTTGCTCGTTAGCGCCGGGTTTATCGTGATTGGCGTTGCTGCTTATGCAATTTTGGAACCCGAAAGAGTCCGCCGCTTTTTGACCGGTCGCCAGGCGCGTTATGGAAGCAACGCTTTTATTATGTCGATTGCATTCGCGGGAATCCTCATTATCGGTAACGTGCTTGCATATCAAAACCCTGTCCCAATTGGAGACCTGACGGAAGACCAGGTAAATACACTTGCGCCCGAAACCCTTGCCGCGATTAAAAAACTCCCTCAAAAAGTATCTGCGATTGCGTTCTTTTCACAAAACAGCAATAAAGTGAGTGCAACCGAGCTATTGGACAAGATCAAATCCAATAGCAATGGCAAGTTCGAATATCAATTTATAGATCCGGACCGCGACCCTCAAGCCGCGATCAATGCAGGGATCACCGGCGATGGCAAGATCCTGTTACAAATGGGCGAGCAAAAAGAAATCGTCGCGTTCGCCAGCGAGACAGAATTGCTTAAGGGGATGCTTCGTCTTCTAAACCCTGGAAATAATGTGATTTATTTCCTTACGGGTCACGGTGAGAAGGATGTTGAACAGAGCAGTGAAACATCGATGACGCGTGCCAAATCCACGCTTGAAAGTAAGAACTATGTGGTTAAAACGCTGAACCTTGCAGCAGAAAATCAGATTCCTGAAGATGCGAGTGTGATTGTCATAGCAGGGCCCATCAAGCCCGTTTCGAAAAACGAAGTGACATTGTTGGAAGAGTATCTAAACAATGGAGGATCTTTGGTGGTCATGGAAGATCCAACCATTCTGACAGAATTCGGCGATGAACCCGATCCACTTGCAGATATGCTTGCTACAGATTGGGGGATTCTGCTCGACAACGATGTTGTGATCGATCTTGGGAGTGCTGATCCTACAGTAGCAGTATCGGCATTTTATGACTCAAGTCACACAATCACGCGCAATATGAATCAACTGGCAACATATTTTCCCTTCACACGCAGCCTCAGTGTGGCTGCACAAATGGAAGGGATTACTACATCTCAACTTGTCCAAACTGTCGAACGCTCCTGGGGCGAAACGGACTTCACCACTCTCTCACAAGGCGGGGGCCAGCTAGGTTTTGATGAAGGTGTCGAAACACCGGGACCCATGACAATTGTTATCGCCAGCGAAAAATCCACACCAAAATCCCGCGTTGTGGTATATGGCAGCTCCACTTTCGTAATCGATAAATACTTTGATGCTTCCGGCAATGGCGATCTCTTTATCAATTCCGTCGACTGGACCGCCGAGCAGGAAGACATCATCGAGCTCACACCAAAGACTCCAACTGAACGAACATTTACACCGCCTTCACAATTCCAATGGATTGCCATCCTGCTTGGTTCCGTCTTGATTATTCCAGGGCTGGTAGTGTTGGCTGGGATTTCCACATGGCTCACGCGCAGGCGGCAGGGATAGAACAAAATGCGTCGTCCCACCGTCATTTATTTGCTGCTCTTCCCTGTGTTGGCAGGAGCGTATTACTATCTCAATAACCGGGAACAACCTGCGGATATTTCACTGACAGTCGAGCCCAGCGAGGAAGTGACCTATTTATTTACGGCGGAAGATGGCTTGCCGACAAGCATCCGCATTGAGTCGACGGCAGGAGATATCGTCGAGGTGGCGCGAGACGCAGATAACGCCTGGAAGATGACTCAGCCCATCGAAGCCAAAGCAGATCAAGGGTCGGCTGAAGCGGCGGCAAGTCAGGTCACCACAATGCAGATTCTGGATACCATTCCTGATGTCGATCTTGATATCGTGGGGTTGACTGATCCGGAATATTCATTGACGATTAAGTTCACAAGTGGTGTGGAACGAAAGGTCGAGATTGGTGTTATCACACCAACAGAAAGCGGTTACTACGTTCGCAATGCGAACGGCGATATCGTCATCATCAGCAGGAGTTCGGTGGATGCACTGCTCGGACTCTTAACCAACCCGCCCTACCTGGAGACGCCCACTGCTACGGCTATGCCTTCGCAAAGCCCAATCCCGCCGACCGAGACTCCGATTCCTCCCACGCCCGAGGCTGCTACGCCTTCTAACGCGACTCCTACGCCCTAGACGTAACATTTCCTAATCTAGGGCGTCTAAAAAGTGTAGAAAAGCAATGAAATAAGTATTGAAATTCACCTTAAAAAAGTGTATTCTTATAGTGTATTCTAACAAGGAAAATGGACCTATAACGAATGGACGTAGATAAGATATTGATGGTTGATGAAGAGGAAGAATTTTCCGCTATTGCGCGGCTCATTGAACTGGGCCGGCAAAAGGGATATATCACGCTCGATGATATATTGCACTTCTTCCCTGAAGCTGAGCAGGATGTTGAACAACTCGAGGAGGCTTTTTCAGCTCTGTTGAGCGCGGGTATCCCCTTTGTTGAAGACACCGCCACAGCAGAACCCACAGAAGATGAACTTGTCGCGGTGGAAGCCGCGGAAGCTGAACCAGAAACTGACCTGGCGCTTGACGATTATCTGGCAAATATAGATACTGACGACACGATCGGCTTATATCTTAAAGAAGTCAGCCGCGTTCCGCTTTTGACCGCGGAAGAGGAAGTGAAACTGGCTCAACGCATCGAGCGCGGACGAATGTCTCGCGAGGAACTTGCAAAAGGCAATGCCAGCCCGCGCCGCCGCTCCGAACTGCGCAAACTTATTGAGGATGGCTGGGCGGCTCGTGAGCATCTTATCACGGCGAACTCGCGTTTGGTGATCTCGGTTGCCAAAAAATATATGGGACGCGGTGTACCCTTTCTTGATCTGATTCAGGAAGGCAACATCGGTTTGATACGCGCGACCAAGAAGTTCGATTATCGCCGCGGACATAAATTCTCAACTTACGCCACCTGGTGGATCCGTCAGGCCGTTACACGCGCGATTGCCGATCAGGGACGTACGATCCGTGTCCCTGTGCATATGGGCGATCAGATCAACAAGCTTCTGCGCGTCCAGCACCAATTGACTCAACGCCTTGGGCGTGAGCCCAGCGTGGAAGAACTCGCCGTCGCGCTGGATGTCCCACCGAAAAAGGTGGAGAACATGATCCAGGTGGCGCGGCGTCCGCTTTCACTCGAGACGCCAACAGATGATGAGGAAGATTCTGTGCTCGGCGATTTCATCGAAGATGATGAAGCACCACCGCCCGATGATACCGCCACATATAATTTGTTGAAAGAACATCTCGGTGAAGTGCTAAACGGACTGCCTCCTCGCGAAGTCCGCATTTTGCAATTGCGTTACGGTTTGCTCGATGGACAGGCTTACACGCTCGAAGAAGTGGGACGCAAGATGGGAGTCACGCGTGAACGTGTGCGGCAGATCGAAGCGCAGGCATTGAGCAGATTACGCCATCCGTCCATCCGGCGCAAGTTGCGAGATTATCTCGGCGAGTAGCTTACAACAGCATCATTAACCCCAAATTTAATTTGGGACGCAGATAAACGCTGATTTACGCTGATCAAAAAGCAAAAATCAGCGTTTTTTTGCGCGCTTCGCGGTCAGCGTTCTAAAAAGAGACTCACCTGCAAAAGATTAACAGGCCATACGCAGAATTGGTATTTTGTCCGCTAATCTACACCACTGCCGCTCTGCCCGATAGGGCGTGGCGCGGCGTCTGCAAATTTTTAAAAGATTAGCGAAAATTCGTGGAGACACCTGCACTGCACCACGCCGTTCGGGCAGGCAGTGCGGTGCAAGTGTTAATAGATAATTCCTGGGTTTTGCGTAAGTCCTAATTAATTTCGGGTTGAGTCATGTTGTTTGTTTAATGGTTTGGTAAAATTCCTCCATGTCAGAGCGACCTTTGAATTCAAGAACTGTTGCTATTCTCGCACTCGCGCTGGTCGTTCGTTTGCTGGGGATTGGGTCGCGTCCGATTTGGTATGACGAAGCCTTTGCCATCCTTTTCTCACAAAAAGGGTTAAATGCTATGCTGTATGGAACCCTTGCGCCCACCGGAGCAGGGAGCGCAGACATCCACCCACTTGGTTATTACACTTTGCTTTGGCTGTGGATGCAGTTGTTTGGGGATTCACTCTTTGCAGTCAGACTTCTCTCTATTTTGGCAGGACTGGTTTCAGTTTATCTAATTTATCTGATCGCCCTGGAAGCGCTCTCCGACATAAAATCTGCCCAGCTAAGTATGCTCCTTGCTGCGCTTGCTCCATTTCCGATTCACTACGCCCAGGAAATCCGCATGTATTCGTTTCTTTCCATGTGGCTATTGCTGGGAACATATTCATATCAACGCGGCTCCAAAACAGGGAACTGGCGCTGGTGGGCATTATTTTCCGTTTCGGCAGCCTTCGCACAATACACACATAACCTCGCGGCTTTCTATCTTGTCCCACTGGCAATGTACCCGCTCTTTCAAAAAGATTGGAAGACTTTCCGGTCAGTAGCGCTTGCAGGATTGGGCGCGTTAGTTTTGTACTTTCCCTGGCTGATTCAACTTCCCTCCCAGTTTGCCAAGATCCAACAGGCATATTGGGTGGAACGTCCTGATATTTCAAAATTACTGACACTTTTACTGGTCTACATCACGAACACGCCACTGCCAGATCGTTTAATCGCGGCTGCGTTGTTATTTACGTTGATCATTGTGATGATCGGGCTATACCAGACGGCAAAAACTGCCCGTCAAACAGATGCAAAGGGCGGACTTTGGGTTTTATATCTTTCCTTCGCGCCGCCGCTTTTGTTGTTCCTATTCTCGCAATGGAGGCCCGTTTATGTTGAACGAGCATTGATCGCGTCTGGCACAATTTTTTATATCTGGCTCGCCTGGGTGTTGACCAAAACAAATCTTCCAAGTGTCGCTGGATATTCATTGTCCGGCTTGCTGGTCGCTTCATTCGCATTGGGGATTTACCAACATGTCGCCTATCGAGACTTCCCTTATGGGCCATTCAAGGAACTAAATCAATCCCTGCGCGAACGCAGTGAACCGCAGGATGTCATCATCCATTCCAACAAATTGACGTTCCTCCCAGCGATATATCATGACCCGGAACTCTCGCAAACATTTATCGGCGATCTGCCGGGAAGCAGAACCGACACACTGGCGCCTGCCACCCAGGAAGTTCTCGGAGTCCATGGACAGGCAGATATCCAAACTGCAATTGGGAATTCAGAACGTATCTGGTATATCATTTACCAACGCTCCCTGGATGAATACAGAGATGGCGGAGCTTCCACACATCCTGATATCGAATACTTAACCTCACAGTACACACTCGAATTACAAGAAACCTGGGATGGACTTCAAGTGTATCTATATTCAAAGGAACCATGATCCTGCGCGACAAAAAAGAACTGCTTTGGATTTTGGCAGTATCAACACTCATCATCATTTGGGGATATGTTCCCACGTGGGCAGGTTACCAGGCAGAGACCAGCGAGCTTCGTTTTCGCGGGCTATATTACGACAGCCAGGATTACGCCGTACACATTGCCATGATGAACGCAGGAATGCATGGTGAGTGGGCATATCAATTCAGATTTACGACAGAGCCGCACAATCCCGCTTACACGCGATTGTTCTATGTTGTTCTTGGCAAATTTAGTGGACTTCTAAGCATCAACCCCGAAGCAACCTTTCACTGGGCGCGATCTATACTTGGCATTATTGCACTTTATACTTTATACATACTGATGCGCCGAATCTTTCAGGATGTATTTTGGGCGCGAACAGCTTTCCTGCTTGCAGCCTTAGGCTCAGGGATGGGATGGCTGCAACTTCTCCTCAACTGGTCGCCCGGGCAGATCACACCCATTGACTTTTGGTTTACCGACGGCTATGTTTTCTTCAGCTTGTCGGTCTTTCCACACTTTGCCTTTGTTACAGCGGCGATGTGTATTGTTTTAAAACTCTGGCTGGACTACCTCGAAAATCCGAACAGAAACAGCATTATCTGGATTGTATTGACTGCAATTCTCGTTCAATTTGCCAACCCGATTGCATTTGCAACCATTGACGCAGCGCTTTTAGGAGCCGCACTTTTCTCATGGTGGAATAAAAGAAAGATCATCGGGGCGGATGTTATTGGATTAAGCATCATTGCCATTGCCCAGATTCCATTGCTCGCTTATAACGTTATTGTTTTGAGCCGCGACCCATTTTGGATTCAGTTTACGGCGCAAAATCAGACCCTTTCTCCTCCTCTGATTTACTACTTTTGGGGTTTCGCTTTTTTCTGTCCCCCAGCAATTTTGGGAGTCATGATTGCCTTCCGCGAAAAGTCCGGCGTTTTGGGAGCTTGTATCTTCTGGATCATCACAGCGCTTTTACTGGCATATGCACCTGTGAACATTCAACGGCGTTTTTTGCAAAACATTACTATTCCTTTAGCAATATTGGCCACCAAAGGGCTGATAACTTTCTTTGAAATGGGAACAACTCAAAGTCCGAGTCTGAAGCGATGGGAAAAGAGTCTCGTGATTGTGTTTGTATTCCTGGCATCCCTGTCATCCATTCAGCTGAGTCTTGGCAGAGCCGTTTATCTTCAAACCCATCCAGATGATTTTTTCTATCCTGCAAGCCTGGATCACGCCATATCCTGGCTCCATGAACACGCGCAATACAATGACTTTGTGCTGGCAGCTGAAGGGACTTCACAAGTGCTGGCACAAAGGGCAGGCGTCCGCGTATATTCTGGTCACGAAATGGAAACGATGGATTATGCAGCTAAAAAAACGAAGGTGCTGGAATTCTTCCAGGGCCGTTTTCCCAGCCTTGCGAGCAAACCGATTCAATGGGTTATTTACGGACCGATCGAGCGCGGACTCGCACCGGGCTTTCAACCAGCGAATAATCTTGAACTGGTATATGATTCTCAGGAACTTCAAATTTATCGAGTGAAATGAAGAAGCCACACGCATTGCTCGGGTTATTCCTGCCCAGCCTCAGTGATACTATTTTTATCTTATTATTCCTCGGCGCGCTGATATCGGGTCCCAAAATGCTCAACATTGACGGAGATCTGCCGCGTCATTTGCTAATGGGGAAATATGTGCTCGAAACAGGAACTCCCCCGACCCAAGAGATATTTTCTTATCCGTACGAGAGCAAACCTTATGTCTCACACGAATGGCTGGCAGGCGTCATCTATTATTTATCGTACGTTCTTTTTGGCTTGAATGGAGTGGTTCTACTAGCAAGCATATTGATCGCCACAACTTTTACGATCATATACTCGCAGGCAGTCGCAGGCCATGGTGAACTTTTTCTAAATTTCCTGCTGGTCATTTTGGGAGCAGCCGTTAGCTCCATTCATTGGATCCCCCGTCCTCATCTATTCACGATGCTTTTTCTGGGAATATGGTTGATCTGGATGGATCGTTTGAGTCGAGGAGTTCCGCTGAAGCTTTGGATGTTTCCAGCGCTGATGCTTTTCTGGGGGAATATCCACGCCGAATTCGTTGCCGGATTTCTTGTACTGATGGCATATATTGCCGGGTGGTTTTGGCAGTATCTTTTTGCGCGCCCAAGCCTTACCCCGCAAACTGGAAGACATTTGCTGCTTGTCACTTTATTTTCCTTCCTGGCTTCTCTGATCAATCCGGCTGGTTTGAAAACCTGGGAGACCATACTCGGTTATGTGAACAACTCCTACCTGATGAGCCGCATCACAGAAACACAGCCTCCCGATTTTACCCGGGCGGAGTATCTGCCTTTACTTATATTGCTTGGATTTTCCATCCTTTTGCTGGTCATAAGAAGGGACAAGTTCACTCCTGCACAAGTATTCCTCATGGCAGGTTTCGGCATGATGAGTCTGTTTTCAGCGCGCAATGCCCATCTCTTTGGCGTGGTGGCACCATTCGTGCTTTCAAACGGACTGAACGGGATAACAAACTTTCGACCATTCAAAACAATTGAATCAGTGATCATGCAAGTCGAGAGTCAAATAAATAGGAAGATGCTGCCAATTATTATTGCCGTGACAATCAGCATTGCAGTCATTGCACGAGCAGAGAACTTCAACAGATTTGAACCGTCTGTCTTCCCGGTGGATGCAGTCAGTTGGCTGAAAAATAACCTGCAACAGGGCAGAATGTTCAACGCGTTCGATTGGGGCGGTTATATTCTGTTCCATTTGTGGCCCCAGCAAAAAGTCTTCATCGAGAGTCAGACAGATGTGCGCGGTGAACTTACGCGGGAATACGAAACCGTCATCACACTCAGCAGAGACTGGCAGGGAATTTTCAGGCAATATGATATTTCCTGGGTCATCATTCCACCCCAATGGGATCTTGCGAGGGAACTAATAGGCATTGGATGGGAAGTTGTGTATCGTGATCAAACCGCTATTATCTTAGTTCGAAACTAGCCACCTGACAGGTTGTTTCAACTATATCTCGTTGGTTGAGTAAGCGGCGGGTTTCGATACGCAACGTACGCTACTCAACCACCGCCGCTGTATCGAAACCAACAGGAAGCATAAAAGGCTGGGATTTGTGGTTTCGACACCTGCACTGCACCGAACGCACGATTTGTCCCTTTGGGACAAATCGGGTGCAAGTGTACGTCCTTTGCTGTCGCTTCGGACTACCCTTCGACAGGCTCAGGACATCGCTCAACCACCACTTGATTCGAAAGTGATCATTCCTTTTTGGAAATTAACACACCGTCTGTCTCGTAAACAATTGTGAAGTCTCTATCAGCACGAAGGCTTTCGACAAAATAAGGAAAGTTTCTTTCCGGTATTGGCGCGCAATTATCCACGTGCAGAGTCTTTGAAAGATAAACGAAATCATACGTCGAACGACTCATTGCCGCATCCAAACAGGAGACATCGTCGTTTGGTAAACATTCCTGTACAGCATAGGTGGACTTCACATAATCATTGAAACCCGCACCCTTCGTCCATTCCGTGCCTTGTACGGTAAAGATACTATGCCTGTTTGTCAACGCCGGAAACCATTCCAACACCGAATCACAAGAGACAGATGAGGTCCCCGTCAAGATCAAAAAACGCGAATCAGCCGGCGTATTTTCCTGCACCCACTGCATCGCCATTTGATCAGCTGGATATAACGTCGCGCTGGAAAGCTGCCATCCAAATTGAGATGCTGAAAATATAAGATACAACAATAGATAGAGGAAGACGTTCCGCTCTACTGTCGAAACCTGATCGGTCTGCGGCGCTTCAGTCTCGACTTTTGGCTGCATCGCCGCGAAAACGACATTTACCAACCCGATAGCGGCCAGCATCGCCAGCGAGATCACAGCCGGGCTTGCCGCGTTGCGTCCCTCCACAAAGAACGGGATCGCCATCCATAACGGAAGCAGGTAGTCCCTGCGGATGAGGCGGTGCGCGATCCCGATCAGCCCAAGAACGGCGATCAACGTTGCATAAGTTTCGCCGGTAAATGCAAAGAAGATGAGATGAAAGACTGAAAGCGCATTTCCTCCAGCCTGTGCAGCATTGAGGAGAGGCGCCATTCCATGATGATAAAGAACAGTTCCCCACCACGGGGCGGACACGAGAAGTACGATCGCACCCACTCCAACTGAATTGATAAAGCCGGTTCGTGAACGGGAGAACATGATCCAGAAAAAGACCGCTGAGACAAACGTATGCAAGGCGGCTTCTGGGTGACTCATCACCGCCAGCCCGCCGAAGAGGCCCGCCCAGAAAATATCCGAACGGCGATTTTCCTGGTAGAGACGAATCACAACCACCAGTGCAAGCAGCATGAAAAACTGACCTGGACTGCGCGTGATGCCACCGCCCCACACAAATGTGGAAAAGGCGCGCGGCATAAGGGCAAAGAATAACGCAGAGAAGGCTGCGTGATATTTATTTTTCAATAATCGTAATGCAAGCAAATAAAATGCAGGCACAGAAAGCGATGCGAAGAAAGCCGGCACCCAGCGTAAAGCTTCAGGCGCGCTCAAGCCAAACAGGTCAGATGCAATTCTGCCTAGATAAAACCCCAATGGCGGATATGCAAACGGAATGTTCAAGTGATTGTATGTAGTGAAGATGGGCAGTGCATATCGGCTGGCTTTCAAATCATCCACCATCACAGAGAACATGCCCCCATCGTTGATGGCAAAACCAGCCAGCAGAGTCGGGTTGAAGCGCATGAACGCGCCGATCAAAACAGCCAGCATCAAAATCAGGTCAGCAAACTCGGTGCGGCGGATGGGCTTCATAGTTAATTTTTGCGATTAATGCCATAGCGCAAGATGATATCTTGCGCTACCAACTACAACACCGCGTCGATCATGATCGCTAAAAAGATAAATACCAGATACGTGCTGGACCATTTATACATGCGCCATGCAACTTTATTGCCGCCCTGCCTCCATACTGCCCATGCGGCGTATAGCAAAGCCCCTCCTAAAACAAGGGATGAAACAAGATATACACTCCCAGCCAGGTTGAGGATGGGAAGCAATAATGTGACCAACACCAATTCAATCGTATAAACGAAGATTTGCCTGCGAGTCTCCAACTCCCCGCGCACGACAGGCAGCATGGGGACTCCCGCGTTTTGATAATCCTTCATGCGGACAATTGCCAGCGCCCAAAAATGCGGAGGGGTCCACATAAAGATAATGGCGAAGAGGATCCATGCCGTCCAATCGAGGTGACCCGTAGCGGCAGCATAACCAACCATTGGAGGGATCGCGCCCGCCCCACCGCCAATGACGATATTCTGTACAGTCGCTTTCTTGAGCCACAGACTATACAAAACCACATAATAAATAATTCCAACGAGAGAGAGCAGTGCGGCGAGTCCGTTAACAAAACACGCCAGAATGTAGTAGCTAATCAGGGATAATCCCAAGCCAAATGCCAGACCCTCTGCATCCATCAAACGTCCATCTGCAAGCGGGCGCTTCGCTGTGCGCTGCATGTTCTTATCGAGTTCGCGGTCAATATACTGATTCAACGCGCTCGATCCACTGGCTGCCAATGCACCGCCGATCAATGTCCAAAAAGTGAGCGAAAAGGATGGCCAGGCTTTTCCACCAATGACAAGTCCACCGTATGTGGTGATCAACAGCAAGCCGACGATCAAGGGTTTGGAAAGTGCGAAGAAGTCTTTCAGTCGTTGTCGCTTATTCAGGCTTCCAACTTTTCTGCCATCAATGGCAAGAACACCCGAAGCGTAAACAAGAAGGAGGAGGGAAACCCATAAAGAGACTGTCGTAAGCTGATGCAGAAACATAAGATGAGCAGGAAAGCCTTGCATCACCTGCGCCGCACCGACAAGCGACTGCCCAAAGAACATCACGCTGAGAATTGTCGTCAAAGGTAATAAGATACGCTGTTCGCGTTGTTCCATCCATGCCTTGTGGAAAACGACTAGCATCAAAATTGCTGCAAGCCCTACAGATAAAATGTGAACAAATTTCAACCAACCCAATGAATTGTCGGGGACACACAAAGGGAAACCCTGGCAGTGTATTGAAGCCCCGGTGATCGTGACAAGTAGGCCAGGGATCGTAGATGCCAGAACTGCAAAAAATAAAACCAATACCCAACGCGCAAAAGATGACTTAAGCGAATATTTCATGTTGAGGATGTTTCCTGTTTTCGTAAATAGAACGGATAACCAAGGAACAAAATCGTCGCAAAGGTGAACCACTGCAAAGCATATCCAAAATGAGGTCCTTCTGTCAATTCAATTTCGGGTTGAAAAGGGATTGGTGGCTCGGTGTCTCCAGCAACTGGATTTGGCTGAATATATACAGGCAAAATTGGATATGGCAGTTGTGTAGCGATTCGCGTTATATCAGCATTATTCCAGATCTCAAGCCGCGCGCCGTTTTGAGGCAGCGTGTCTGCGACTCCGCCGAAAACTGGTTTTGCCTGCCCAAGCCGAATCTGCCCCGTGA
>JAKEFL010000272.1 GCA_022616105.1 Anaerolineae bacterium
ACCGTGCGTTAATTACGAAGCTCATATGGACATAGGTCATGATTATTCGGAGTGTTGCGAAGACATGTCAGTCTGCGATTTATTTAACGTCAATTCGGGATAAGAATATGTCTTTTTTTGTACACAGATTTCGCGGACTTCACGGATTTTTTTCCGTCGTTTACGGAATTTTTCCGTGCCTTCCGTGCGCGAAGCGTCCGTGTCCGAAAAGGTTTATCCCGAACTCACGTTATTTATATCTCGGATATGATCCCAGCACGCGCAACATCAGTGCATATTCGTTCAGGTGATCAAGTGCTTTACTTGCTATATCTTCATGTGTCGCGCCAATGAAGTCAATGTAAAACAGATATTCCCACGGCTTGCCTTGCAACGGACGTGACTCGATCTTGGTCAAGTCAATATCACGCAGGGCAAAGACACTCAAGGCTTTGAACAACGCGCCGGGCTGGTTTTTCAACGTGAACACAATAGATGTTTTCGATTCACCTTCTGGTTTTACTACTTCTTTTGAAATCGCGAGGAAGCGTGTGTAATTTTCAGCGTTATCCTCAATCCCTTCTTCCAGGATTTGCATCTCATGGATTTCCGCGGCGCGGCGGGAGGCAATCGCAGCAGTATCGTGCGTACCTGATTCCTTCAACATCTTCACACTTCCTGCTGTGTCATACACCGGTTCGACCTTCACGCCTAACTTGCGCAAATATGCCGCGCACTGTCCCAGGGCTTGTGGATGACTTATGACTCGCTTAATTTCAGGTTTTTTCACATCAGGCAATGCAATCAGGCAATGTTGCACTCGCAAGAGATATTCCCCAACGATGTGCAGGTCATGTTGTAGAAGAAGATCATAATTTTGATGAATACTGCCAGCCAGAGAGTTCTCAATTGGGATTAATCCAAATTCACAGATGCCCGAAACGACCGCGTCAAAAACCGCGTCGAATGATTCACACGGCTGTGTTTCTACATTTCCAAAATAATTGAACACAGCTTGTTCGCTATACGCACCCGGTTCACCTTGAAATGCAACTCGCAAGATTTATCTCCAAAATGGTGGTTTCGACTGCTTGCGCTCAACCACCAACTGATTACTGAAAACTGGCTTTTACTGTTTCTCTGCCCACTCCACGATCTTTCTAAATCCCATTTCCACCTCCTCGTCCGAGGCTGCGATCGTCATGCGGACAAATCCCTCACCCTGCTCACCAAACGCTGAACCCGGGACAAGCCCAACGCCTGCTTCTTCAAGAATCCGCTCGCAGATTTCGAGTGAGGTCATTTTCAATGGGCGGAGGTCAAGGAAGAAATAGAACGCACCTTGCGGTGGTGTGACCAAAATCTTTTCGCTTTCCAATTCATGTGAAATTCGCGTGACCAACTCACGGCGGCGCGCGTATGCGGCGCGCATGGCTTCCACATCTTTCTTGACCTGTGGATCGGTCAACGCAAAGGCAGCAGCTTTTTGAATGAAAGGCGCGACGCAGGTGATGGAGTTTTGTCCTGCCTTTAGAGCGTTTTCAATGACACGCTTAGGTGCAGCAAGGAAGCCCACACGCCAGCCAGTCATTGCATAAGTCTTCGATAGACTGTTGACAAGAATCGTCCGTTCCTTTGCTCCATCGGTAGCTGCCGCACTGGTTGGCTTCTCCTCATAATACAGATTTTCATATACCGCATCACTGATAATCCACAAATCATTTGCCGCAGCAAAATCTTGTAATGTTTGCAGATATTCGCGTGTCGGGTAAGCGCCTGTCGGGTTCGATGGATAATTCAACACAATGACGCGCGTCTTCGGGGTCAATGCTTTTTCCCAGGATTCAAAATATGGAATAAATCCATTTTCAGCAGGAGCAGGCACTCGAATGATATTGCTCCGCAACATGATCGCCATGTTGGTATGTGTCCCCCAGCTTGGGTCTGGAATTAAAACATCATCGCCAGGGTTCAAAATCGATTGCATCGCCAAATAATATGCATGGATGCCGCCATGCGTGATCAGTATCTCAGTTTGCGGATCATAGGAAAGGTCATTGTCACGACTCAGCTTGGAAGCGGCAGCCTGCCTCAGGTCCAGAAAGCCGCGGCTTGGTCCATAATGAGTCAAGCCATCCTGCAATGCTTTCATCGCAACGTCTACCACAGGCTGCGGAGTCGCAAAGTCAGGGTCGCCGACTTGAAGACCAATAATATTATGTCCACTTGCCTTTAGTGCGATGACACGGTCACCCATCGCGATGGTAGGAGATTGACGAAGCGCATCCAATTGGACATTGAGGCTTTGCATAGGCTCACCCTTCATGGCTTGAAATTGATGTTGCAGTGTATCATAATTCAAAGTTTGTAAACCTGCATGATAACTTGTTACAATAAGTTATCAAACCCATGCTTTAGGCGGCGTCCTCGCCGCCGGGGACGGCGGCTTGAGCAACCAATATGGAAATCATTGAACGCATTTCTGAAATCTTTTCTGAAACGTTTGGAGAAGCACCTATACACATCGCCCGCGCACCTGGCCGCGTGAATCTCCTCGGTGAACATGTGGATTACAACGATGGATTCGTTTTACCCGCCGCGATTGACCGCGCAACGTATATCGCTTTCTCGCCATCGAATTCGGATCAGACTACGCTCCTGGCTGTGGACTTAAACCAACAGGCTTCATTCTCCCCGCAAACCATCCCGTCAAAGACCCAAATAGATTCCTCCCCACTTCCTGATTGGGCACATTATCCCGCGGGTGTGATGTGGGCGCTGCTCGAAGAGAAACTATCAACTCCCGCGATGAATTCGGTCTATGCTTCGGATGTACCGCGCGGTTCGGGCTTGAGTTCATCGGCTTCAGTTGAGATGGCTTTCATGATTGCCTGGCAGACTCTCGACAGCTGGGCATTACCTCCAATGCGACTCGCTTTGTTAGCACAAAAAGCAGAAAATCAATATGTCGGCGTCAACTGCGGCATCATGGATCAATTTGCATCGGCCTGCGGCGTGGAGAATCATTTACTCCTGCTCGATTGTCGTTCGCTGGAATGGAAGACGATCCCCTTGCCAGAGGATGTCGCCATCGTCATTGCAGATACGACCGTGCGCCGCAAATTGACATCAGGCGAATACAACAAGCGTCGCGCTGCGTGTGAAGAAGCTGTGCGATTGTTACAACAGAATTTGCCCAATATCAAATCTCTCCGCGATGTCAGCGTGGAGGATTTCAATTGGTTAGCCGGAAAGCTTCCAGACGAGGTATCGAAGCGCGCACGTCACGCGGTGGAGGAGATCGAAAGGACGAATCAAGCCGAGGCTTTGTTGGAAGCGGGGAACATCCAACACTTTGGCGAGCTGATGAATGAATGTCATATCAGTTTGCGTGATCTGTATGAAGTTTCGTGTCCAGAATTGGATGTGATGGTTCGCATTGCACAATCCCTCGAAGGGTGTTACGGGGGACGTCTCACAGGCGCGGGCTTTGGAGGGTGCATAGTTAACCTGGTCGCCCATGAAAAAGCAGAAGAGTTTGCTCAATCACTTGCTAAAGGTTATCAATCTGAAACAGGATACCATCCTGAGATCTATATCACCCGCGCATCTAAGGGAGCCGAGTTGTTGGCTTAATTCCATGAAGCGAATCTTTGTAGTTGTATTTTTGCTTCTAGTTATGGGGTGTAGCGCGGCTCCAATCTCCGCGCCTTTAGCTCAACTCCCAACAGATTGCACATCGCTGAGGGAAATTATTCGCACTGAGCTCTCTGAGCCATCACGCGGCTCCACATACAGTTATCGGGTTTATCTACCGCCTTGTTTCACTGCTGAATCAGAATTCCGTTATCCTGTCCTTTATCTTATTCCCGGACTCGGCGGCGGACCAGATTCCTGGTTCGCAGCCGGCTTAGCT
>JAKEFL010000037.1 GCA_022616105.1 Anaerolineae bacterium
CGCCAATGGGCGAATTACGCGAATTTTCTTGGTTTTATTTGCGCCATTCGTAAATTCGCGGCATTCGCGTTGAGAAATGCCTGACTTTGCAACAGCCATATCCCTGATATGAATAATCATTGGCAATGATTTTCATTGCTGGTACAATGTGGCTATATAGCCATTTACAATTGAATATCCATTAATATCTGCGCCTGAACTGGTTAACAAAGTCAACGCACCAAATTAGAGTCAGCTACCCCCGCGCAAGCGGACACGCACATATCACATCAAGAGGAGAATGTATATGAAAAAGCTGGTCAACTTTGGAATGATCCTTCTGCTGGTGATTGCTTTGCTCGTAACGAACAACCCCGCCCGCGCAGCGCCAACAACTTTAACAGCCGGTGATATCGCCATCATCGGCTTTAATTTTGATAACCCCGACGAAATCGCCTTCGTGTTATTGGTGAACGTCGGGTCTGGCACACAGATCAACTTTACCGACAATGGCTGGCAAAGCAACAATACTTTCCGCACTGGCGAAGGCACATTCACATGGACCGCGGCGACAGATTTATCCGCCGGGACCATCGTCGCCCCGACTGTCAGCAGCGTTTCGTTTTCCACGACTGGCGATCAGGTATTGGCTTATCAAGGAACCAGCAGCAGCCCTACCTTTCTTTACGCGGTGAACAGTGAGGGAGCAGGTGTGTGGCAATCAGATGCCACCAATGCCAACACATCCGCTCTCCCATTGGGATTAATCAATGGCACGAGCGCCATTGCGTTGAATGAAATTGACAACGCAAAATATGTTGGGATCACCACCGGCACAAAGGCGCAGCTCCTTGCGGCGATTGGAAATACAGCCAATTGGTCTGGAAGCGACAGCACCCGCCAGACCATGCCAAGCGGTTCTTTCACCGTCCAAGGCGGCGCGCCGACCAATACACCGACTCCCACCTCCACATTCACGCCCACGCTCACATTCACGCCCACGCTCACATTCACGCCCACGCTCACATCCACTCCCACATTCACACCCACCAACACGCCTACTAATACACCAACCAATACACCGACGAACACACCGACGAATACACCTACCAACACGCCAACGAACACACCCACTTCCACATTTACACCATCCAACACCCCCACCCATACCCCAACAAGCATCCCTACCAATACACCCGTTGGCGGTCCCACAACATTATCAGCTGGTGACATAGCCATTATCGGCTTCAATTTTGACGACCCCGATGAGATGGCCTTTGTGCTATTGGTGGATGTCGGGTCGGGCACGCAGATCAACTTCACCGACAATGGATGGCAAAGCAATAATACCTTCCGCACCGGTGAAGGCACTTTCACCTGGACGGCAGGGACCAACCTGACAGCCGGCACGATCATCATCTCCACGGTCAGCGGTGTTGCGTTTTCCACCACGGGCGATCAAATTCTTGCGTATCAGGGATCGAGCAGCAGTCCGACCTTCCTCTATGCATTGAACAGCGAAGGAGCAGGCGTATGGCAGGCGGATGCAACGAGCAGTAATACCTCTGCGCTACCGTTGGGACTGGTGAATGGGACAAGTGCCGTCGCGCTGAATGAAATCGACAATGCAATCTATGCTGGAATCACTAGCGGCACCAAGGCTCAACTATTGACAGAAATCGGGAATCCAGCCAACTGGTCTGGGAATGACACCACCCGCCAGACCATGCCGGGCGGTTCATTCAATGTCCAAAGTGGCGGGCCAACCAATACACCTACCAACACACCGTTGCCCGGTCCTACCAACACGCCCACACTCACACCTACCATCACGAACACTCCTGCCTTTCCAAACTGTCCTGCGGCTACCATCACTGCCATTGGCGCAATTCAGGGCACAAGCACAAGCACTCCATTCAACGGTCAACAACACACCATTCGGGGCGTGGTTGTTGCTGATTTTCAAGGAAGCAATGAAATGAGCGGTTTCTTCGTGCAGGATGGCGGAGATGGAAACACAAATTCCTCAGATGGACTGTTTGTTCCATCCACAACTGCTGTGAATATGGGCAACCCTGTCCAGGTAACCGGCACAGTCGGCGAATCCAGTTCACGGACTCAGTTCACATCCGTCCAGAATGTGACGGTATGTGGGTCAGTGCCGAATGTTTCGTCTGTCAGCGTCTCCCTGCCTGTCACGGCGCTGACCGATCTGGAAAAATATGAAGGCATGCTCGTCACCTTCCCACAGACTCTGGTGGTCACTGAAAACTTTGGGCTGGGTCGTTATGGTGAGGTGGCGCTGGCTTCTGAACGTTTGTGGAACCCAACCAACATCACCACACCGGGCGCGGCCGCTATTGCCATGCAGGCGCAAAACGATCTCAAGCGTATTACATTGGATGATGGCAGTACAACTCAAAACCTGGATCCCATCGAATATCCTTCGCCTGGACTCACTGCCTCCAACACCCTGCGCCCCGGTGATACTGTCACAGGATTAACTGGTGTTGTGGATTTCGCTGTCAGCGTGTATCGCGTCCATGCCACCGCCACACCAGGCTGGGCTCATGCCAACCCGCGCACCAGCAGTCCCAGCAGTGTGGGCGGCACATTGCGCGTGGCGAGTTTCAACGTGCTCAACTACTTCAATGGTCCAATCTTCCCCACCTCGCGTGGCGCAGACACTGCTGCAGAATTCACCCGCCAGCGCGATAAGATCATCAACGCCGTCCTCGCCATGAACGCAGATATTATCGGTCTCATCGAGATCGAGAATGATGGCTATGGCTCAGGCAGTGCGATTCAAGACCTGGTCAACGGCTTGAATGCGAGCGCGCCCGTCGGCACAACTTATGCTTTCATCAACCCCGGCGTTTCGCAGGTGGGAACGGACGAGATCACGGTCGGCATCGTCTATCGCGTGCAGACCGTCACGCCAGTTGGCGCCGCGCAAATCAAAACGAACGGTGCCTTCGCAACACTCAACCGCCCGCCTATGGCGCAGACCTTCCAGCAAATCAGTGGAGGCGGAAAGTTAACCGTGGCCGTTAACCATTTCAAGTCCAAAGGCTCTGCTTGTACAGGTGATCCAGATACGGGCGATGGACAAGGCAACTGCAACCAGACCCGCGTCAACGCCGCCAACGATCTGACCTCATGGCTGGCAACCGACCCAACGGGCAGTGGCGACCCGGACTTCCTCATCACCGGCGATATCAATGCATACGCTAAGGAGGATCCCATCACTGCCATCAAGAATGCCGGTTACACAAACTTGACCGAATCCTTCCTTGGCCAGTTTGCCTATTCCTATGTTTTCATGGGACAATCGGGATATCTCGATCACGCGCTGGCGACAGCGGGCCTGACTGCGCAAGTGAACGGCGTGACCGAATGGCATATCAATGCCGATGAACCTGTCATCCTGGATTACAACGTTGAATTCAAATCTGCCGGGCAGGTCACAAGCCTGTATAGCACTGAGCCATATCGGTCCTCAGATCATGACCCGGTGATCGTCGGTTTAACGCTCAACCCATAATTGCTTCAAATAAGAAAGAAACTTATGAAAAAGCGGGCGAGTTTCCTCGCCCGCTAACATTTAAACCTTCCAACCTTCGAACTCGCTAACATACTACTCCCTTCGACTCCTCTGTCGCGCGCAACATGCTCTCCACCACCTTGAAGTCAATCCGCTCCAGTTTGGAATAACGGATCGCGCCTTTGCCGATGCTCACGCCTTTGCCTTTCAACTGGTCTTTGTGCGCCTTCATCACGTCGGTCCTGAGGATGTACAGGCCGATGAAGTGCTTCTGGCTGGCGAAACCGACTTCCACTTCTCCGTCCCGCGAGCAGGTGGGTCCCCCGTATTCCATGTTCTCGGTGAAGCCCGTCAGGTATTTCTGGCACATATCGCGCAGTTTGAGGAGCGCATCCTGCCGTTCGACAGGAGACTCTTCGATATAAGTAGTCACATCTTTCGCATTGCTTTGCATGTTATTCAATGAACTCCAATAGGTCACGGATATGTCTGATTTCGTACGTGATTGGTAAGCCATCCGGTCGAGCTTCGGACGCGGGGTTGTACCAGCAGGTATCCATGCCATATTCCACGCCTCCCTGAATATCGGAGGTGAGGCTGTCACCGATAACCAGAACATTGTTTTTGGGTGGCTGTCCTGTCCGGGCAAAGGCAACATCAAAGAACGCAGGTTGTGGCTTGGCTGCACCTACTTCCTCAGAAATGATGATCTCAGAAATAAAATCGCGTATCTTCGAATGAGCCAAGCGGCTGCGTTGTACGGCTTGCAGTCCGTTGGTCACGATCGCTATGCGGGATGTTTGGTGCAAAGTACTTAGAACCTCATAGGCTCCGTCGATCAAGTCGGTGCAGAGTCCCAACTGCTCCACATACGCAGTGCTCATCTCGTCCGCAGAGCCATCGAGTCCCAGATTTTCCAACAGCAACTCAAAGCGACGAACTCGCAGAACATCCGGCGCGATTTCCTGTCGTTCCAGCGCCTGCCAGAGTCTATGGTTGATCTCTCGATACGAATCGAGATAACCAGTTTCAAAGTGCAGGCTCAGCGACTCAAAGGTCCTCTGGAGGGCGTTCACTTCTGCCCGGTTATAGTCGAACAGCGTGCCATCTGCATCGAACCATAACCAGGGGTAATGTTTTTTCAGCATTAATGGTTTTCGAAATATCCCCGCATGGGAGCCCACCTCGCCAGTTTAGATTCCCGCGTTGCTCAACACCGTCATCATTTGTGAGAGCGCCATGGTGAGCGTGGGATGCGTTTGCTCGAAATGCTCGATATTTTCGTTCATCCGCTTGATCAACGCGGCTGGGGCTTCCAACAGATCATCTTCAGGATTTTCGAGCAGTTCGTGAATCTCCTTGTCAAGGCGGCGCAGGAGTTCGCGTCCTTTTTCATCGAGAGGTTTGGTCTGCTCAATTTGCTCTTGAAGTTCTTGCAAAAGTTTACGTCGGTCCTGATCGGTCATAAGAAAAACCTCCTTCCTGTCATTCGCAGGATATAGGGGAACAGGTGCTATAGTCTCTACATTGATTTTACAACGCTTCAGCCGATCTTGGTCCAGTCTTTGGTCACCGCTTCGAGTTTTGCCTTGTCTTCGATATACACTTCAAAATAACCGCAGGTCGTGCAGATGTAATGTCTCGATCCTCTCACAGCCTTGGAAGCCCATTCAGAGGAAATATATACATGTATACCACCATCTCCAAGACTCATCCCATTGAGTCTGGAATAGACTGTCGCTGAATTACATTTGGGGCATGTTCCGTCTTTCATGGTGATCTCCTTGAGGTTTCCGAAGTTTCGCGGCGCGATGCTTGAATTCAGATTCATGCTGAATCGAAAATCATCAGGATCATCATGCCCATCAGCAGATCAAGCTGGGCAAATGCCGTTGGAATCAGGAGCCCTAAATGTTCGTGAGAGAGGCAGGGATCAATCGTCGCCGTTTCCTCCAGGCACCAGGGCGATCAATCGGCTGATGCCGCCTGTGCAGCCGGCAATCTTGGGACTTCCGACGATCAGGGTCGCGCCGCGCGGCGGGAGGGCATCCAGGTTGGCGACAGCTTCCATACCCCAACGATTAGTGGGCAGCCAGCGATAATGCGTGGCAAAATCGGCTGAGGGTCCATAATCCAGGCTGAGCGTATCCACGGCAATCCCGTTGACCCGCCGTTCTTCGAGCAGGAACTCGACCGCCTCGACGTGGAAACCTGGGAAGTGCATCACGCCGTTTGAGTCGGCGTTGCGAAATTCGGGCGTGTTGACCTTGTCCGACCAGCCGCTGTTCATCGCCATGCAGGCATCCTTGGGGATGCGCCCATGGCGGCGTTCCCAGCGGCGTAAATCCTCGAGCGTCAGTTGCGCGTCGGGGTTTTCTTCCGCCTTCTCGCGGATGTCCACCACGACCAGCGGCACGATCAGCATCGAAAGAGGCAGCTGATCCGCCGACATCCCGTCGGGTGAGAAATGAAAGGGCGCGTCCATGTGGGTGCCAGTATGCTCCACCAGATGCCAGCGATACATGTTGAAGCCGTTCGGATCAAAGGTGAACAGGGTTTCGATATCCAGGTTTTGCGTACCGAAGTAGGTGGGGAAATCCTCGGTGATCACATGGGTCAGGTCTACGGCGCGTTTGAAGCGCTGCCCGATGACCCCAGCCAGTTCGACTTCTTCACTGCGACTTGCCGATGCGGCAACGACCGGCGCCGGGAGCATCGCGCCAGCCATCAGCGCGGCGGTTGCCTTGAGAAAGTCGCGGCGCGAGAGCTGTTTCAAGACCGCTTCTCGAGTTCCAGGAACGCACATGGGTACCTCCGTTCTTTTGCAGATGAATAAGGGGGACTTATCTTCTCTGAATCATACTCCTCTTTAGTGAGTTGTCAATCAATATTCAAGACTATCCCTTGGAACTCGACCACGCGCCGCGATAAATTTTCGTCGTAAAATCAGGCAAAGGGAATCCACATGCTCATTACGCCTCAGGATTTCGTCAGCAAGTGGAAGAAAAGTGGAAGAACGATTTGACGGATAAGGAGATTTTGGAGAAGTTGCTGGCGCTGAATTTGGAGAGGAGCAATTCTACTTAGCAATCACTTCCAAAGTGATTGCCAACTACCGAATGCCCTTTCCGAACAATACTTCAAGACTATCACAATTCGCAAAATCGATTAAAACAAAATCATATTGTTTGAATTCCAAATTTACTTGTTCTCTTGCTTGAACTGGATAAGGAAAAAATTTTACATCAGCAAGCATCAACTCTCTACTCATGCCATCGCGACGATACCCTGCAAATACCAATTTACCTCGATAGGTGTAACCATTTTTCAGTCGCGCTTGTACCCAAAGTTGATTATCTTCCGGACTTTTATCTACTCTGGCAACCAAATACCCTCTTAACTGATAAAACAAATCCTCAGATTTAGTGCCGGTCTTATCTACAAGCTTTGAAAGTAATACATCTAACGGATCCCATTTGTATCCAAAAACAACTGCTAACAAAAAAGCAGTGAATAACCAACCAAACAATAAAATGATGGTCTCAAATGGACGCGCTAAATAATAAGCTTGCAGACCAGTCTTGTTGATTTGACTCAACAAATTTATATTGTTTCCGACAAAGAAATACCAAAAAACAGCAAAGAAAAGCGGGGCAATTAATAAGTGAATATAAACGCTTCGAAGAAGGCTCTCAAAAGTCTCTTGAAATGCACTTACCTCTCTTCCCACAGATGGTGTCCTTGCCGAAATTAGGCGCGACGTTAAAAACCCCGGCAGCAAAAAGACTAAAGCCGCTAATAGATTGTTGAACTCGATAGACATACGCGACTAATGCTTATAAGCATCACTCTCCAGAAGAATCGCCGCCTCCACTCGGTACAGGTTGTGTTGGGGTCGCTGGTTGAGCAGGAGGCGGCGTCGGAGCTATTGTTTGAGAAGGAGGAGGCTGTGAGGGGGTCACGTCTTGAGCTACAAACGGATCCGGAGTGCTAATTCCTACGGCAGGACTAAAGAAAACGCCCTGATCTCCTGCTTTGTTAGCAAACGACTCACTCAGTTCAACCGGTCTAACCTCAGTTGTCTTTTCTTGTGGCTTGCTGGTTTGAGACGTTTCCTGTGGTTTAGCCTCAACAGGTTTTGCAAGTGGCTTATTTTCGACTTTTTCGTCAGACATGGGTTCCTCCAGTTGTAGCATGAAACATTTTCATATAACTTTTTCAAATGGCAGACAATTTAAAAACTGACCGCCATCCTATTGCACCTAACACTCACTAAACCCACACGCGTAACATTCTGGGCGCAGGGTGCCCGTGCAGCCCTCCTCGTTCACCACCGCGGCTTCACCACATTCGGGGCACAGGTCACCGATTTTCATGTTGAAATTTCTAAAACTTTAACGCGTCGCGCAGCTTTTTCCCTTTGGTCAACATCAAGGGTAATCAAAGGAATATCAAGTCTTGCTGCGACTGCCACATAGGTTGAATCTGCGCCGCGCAGGGCAAGTTCAGCCGCTAGTTGAGCTGCTTCGCGCAATAATGAATGTTCCATCTCCACTAATTGCAGCCCTGGCAGACTTTGCAACTGTTCAATTGCTTTCAGCCCAAGCGACGGTGTTGTTCGACGACTGATTGCACCGCCGATCTCAGCCAGAAGAAGTGAAGGTGCAAGGAATTCATCATCATTCTCGATGCGAGCAGACATCCATTGTTTCACAGGCTCATAAAACACGTCTTCTGAAACCAGCCGAGCGACCCATATGCTGGCATCAACGACGATGAACATTATCGCCGTGCCTCAGTGACTGCATCCTTGGCAGAGATACCTTTAGGCCAACGCGCCCCAATTTCTGCAGCCAGATTATCAAGTCGAGACCATGCCTTTAAATGATCTTTTTTCCGCGCAGGCTTCACAGGTATCAATAGTGCAACAACCTGGCCATGATAGGTAACCTGTACCTCTTTCCCTGTTTCACGCACCATGCGGATCAATTCACTGGCTTGCTGCTTCAATTCACGAATTCCAACGGTTACCATTTTCGACTCCATAATGTATCTACAATTGTGGACACATTATAACACGGCACCTAAACAATAAACGGCTCACCCATTTAACCTTTAGCTTTCTAGCATTCACTAAACCCACACGCGTAACACTTGCGACAACCCTCTTCATTCACAACCGCAGCTTCGCCACATTCGGGGCATAAGTCACCGATCTTCATCGTCTTGGTGAGTTCCACTTCCTCTTCGATTGTATGCCCGCCGTTGCCATTTGTCTTCTCTTCGATCACAGGTAATGCGCCTGCCTTCTCCACAGGGCTGCTTCGCTTGTCGCGCAGGTACATATCCAGCACCTGCCCGATTCCATCCGGCAATGACCTCACGCGATTCGGACCAAACCCCAGCGAGCGTCCGCCGCCGATGCCAGTCAATTGGCGAACAATTTCGTGCAGACGGTCTGTCTGCTTGATTGGCGAGACCATACGCAAAATATATGAGATCAGTCGCCCGATCGCTTCGGAAACAGCGGCGGTCTCTGAGCCCGCCTTGGCAGTATTGATGAACGCTTCGAACGGCTGCTCACCTCCGTTCTCGTTGATGGTGACAAACGCCTTGCCAACGGGAGTCTCGACGTTGTACGTTTTGCCTGTCAACGCGCGCGGGCGCGGCTTCTTTGGGTCCGCTGCGAAAGTGGGAGCAAGCTCGGGCCTCGTTTGATTCGTCGCGCTGAGCGGAGGGACAGTGCTGGTTTGTCCCGCAGACGAAGCGTCCTTCTTTTCCGCTGTGGCGTTCGTCTCCAACACAACTTTATCGCGTGAACCGGTCACATAGACGGTGATTCCTTTGCAGCCGAGATCCCACGCCAGCATATAGGCTGTGGCAACATCTTCTTCAGTGGCAGTCTCTGGGAAGTTGACAGTCTTCGAAAGCGAGTTATCCACAAAAGCTTGCAGCGCGGCTTGCATGCACACATGTTCTTCGGCGGTGATATCTGCCGAAACGACAAACGTATCGCGCACGCTTTGCGGGATCTCCTTGATATGCTGGCATGTGCCTTCGCGCATCACCTGCTCGACGATCTCCTGTCGCTTCTCTTCCCCGAGTCCAAGTTTCTTTAGCGCTTCATCGAAGCGCGGGCTGGCATATGTGAGCCGGAGGTCTTTGCCATTGTCATTGACATGGCGGATATACGCCAGCGCGAAGACGGGTTCACAACCATAGCCCTCGCAGCCTGCGACAGTTGCGATCGTGCCCGTTGGTGCGACAGTGGTCTGCGCCGCGTTTCGGATGCCATGTTCCTTGATGCCCTCAACTACCGCCTCCCACTGGACCTCAGGCATGCCCCAGTCATTCTCATACTGAATCAGCGTCTGAGGCGGAGTCCAGGTCATATGATCCTTATCGTAGATCGAGCCTTGAATGGCAGGGAACGCGCCGCGCTCTTCTGCGAGTTCGATGCTGGTCTTCATCGCGTGATACCGGACGAACTCCATCACCTGCGCGCCGAACTCCTGCCCTTCCTTCGAACCATACCGCACACCCGCGTGATACATCAAGTCTGCGAGGCCCATAATGCCCAGCCCAATGCGTCGCGCTTTGTGAGCAGCTTCTGTGAGTTGTGGCACAGCAGGCACATACGCATTCGCTTCAACAACGTCATCCAGGAAACGTGTGGATAACACGACGGTTTGACGAAGTAGTTCCCAATCGACCGTTCCATCAGGTCCGCAGTGCTCGTTGAGGTTCACAGAACCAAGACAACAGTTCTCGTTTGGCCCTAACCACTGCTCTCCGCATTGATGTGCAATGATTCCATTTGCAATCACGCTATGCGTCTGTGGTTCGGTCAAATCATAGACATCAGCATATCCTGCATCTTCAATCGAAACAATCTTTGTTTCAAAAGTTTCCATATTGGAAATACGTGTTTTGTTCGAAATGAACTTCTGAACCTTACTTTGTTTAGCAGAATCGAGAAATCCAATTTCAGATGCGAATTTATCGCGATTTACCTTATCAACAATTAACTCATAATCCGCTTGGGTAAAATATTCTTTCAAACCACCTTTACCATCAGGTAAATTACGATGACCGGCTTCTCTGCGCTTGTGAATGCGGCTAACAATACCAAAGTTCAGCAATAACAGTTGAACATCTCGCAACAGATCAACAGATGAACTCGCAAGACGAATACTGCACGATTTTTTATAAGACGAAATGTTTACCGTTCCGTCTGTCGTGAAAAGTCCCTGCAAAAATCCAACCACTGTCTCTCGGGGTGCAGACCAGATAGAAGATGGGACTCGCTTTTCATGTGCTCGTGCAGGTAATACGCCCAGGGAAGAGAAGAATTCGTAAGGCAATCTGCCAAAGGTTAGTTGGCGAACTGAACCGCGTTTATGTAAGTGTCCGCCACGAAAATAGATTTGCATTGTCTGCTGAACAGAGTTCAACAAATCGTCATTATCATAGTTGAAGACCATTCCCATAGGCGAATTACTATTCGGGCTGAGCCAGCCGTCACCGACTAAAGCGCCAATCACAACGCCAAGTTCATGTGACCAGGTCTTCGGCAGGTTGGCATACTGCTCTGCAAAATCACTGCGAGTCGTTGTACGCCCAGAAGCATGGTCGCCGCCGCGTGCCATCACAGCCATTTTTTCTTGAATGTATTCAACATTTGGTAATGCAAAATTTCGATTCCAAACACCTTCACCTGATTGAAGGAGTATTACATCATCTTTACTCAATTGATCAAGTTCCACATAGCCGCGTGCCTTTGTAAGGAATTTATGATCAGCCGTTGTGGTAACTGAATAACCATGTTTTGTTGTCAAGCAGAAAGTTTGGACATTTTCACGTGTCTTCCATGCTGGTGAAGATGCGCGATAAACCACACCATAAAATTCGCCAAAAAGTCCGATCCCGCCCTGCGGAGCACGCTGGTCATTTGCCACCATGAATACCATTTCATTTTCCGCAAGGTCTTTAATGGTAAGTAAACCCAAATCAGTTGCGATGCGAGTTGAACCAATAAAACAAGGATTTGTTGCTTCAAGTTGATATAAATGGGGAACAGGATTTGTACGATTTGCCGCATCCAAGAACAAAACGCCTGGTTCGCCATTGTGATGAGCTTGTTTAACAATCTTATTGAATAATTCACGAGCCCGAACTTTCTTGTAAACACGTATCGGCACACCAGCAGCTTCCAATTGTTCAATTGTGCCGCTTGTACTGCGATATTCGGGTGATTGAATATCGGGAAAACGCAGTTCCCATTCTTCATCGTTCTTTACCGCGCGCATAAACGCATCTGTGATGCCAACAGAAATATTGAAGTTTGTAATTTGGTTTTCATTGACTTTGCAAGTGATGAACTCCTCCACATCAGGATGATCCACACGCAAGACACTCATATTAGCACCCCTGCGCGAACCGCCTTGGGCCACCTCCCCAAATGCGTGATCGTACACGCGCAAAAATCCAATAGGTCCTGTTGCTTGACCCGCTGAAGATTTTACAAGAGCACCAGCGGGGCGCAAGCGTGAAAAAGAAAAGCCGTTACCACCACCAGTTTGCTGGATCAACGCAGCATCACGCAAAGTTTGGAATATCCCTGCTGGGTCACGCCCCATATCATCATTAATCTTGAGCACGAAACAGGCGGCAAGCTGCCCAAGCGGAGTGCCCGCGCCGGTAAATGTTGGAGAGTTCGGAAAAAACTTCTTGCTGGATAATAAATGGTAGTACTCAATCGTCCGCTTCTGAACGTCTGCATCCCAGTGCTCTTCGACTTTCGCGACGTGATATGCCACGCGCCAAAACATCTCTTCGACTGTTTCAGCAGGCTTGCCATCATCCCCGCGGCGGACGTAACGCTTCATCAACACCTGGCGCGCGTTGTCCGTGAGATTTGCCTTGGGTAGTCCTTCTGGCATGGGAGGTGTGGGAAGTAATCCGTTACGAATTTCATTCGCCTTTGGTGTTGGGGTAACTGCTTTGCTTGCCATGCAACACTCTCCTCTAAACTGAAATGTTTTTCGTCTATATTTGCTCGGTCTCGATACGGCGAACGATCACCGCCTACTCGACCAGCGCTAATTTAGCTCAGCGCGAAGTAAACTCGCAAACAAAAAAACGACAGGGACGACATTCCGCCCAGTGCGGAAGGGTCGCTGTCATTCCATTAATTAGCTTTCAAGCAGCCGGTCGATTTCGTTTCGTAATGACTGAAGATCGTCCAAACCTAGATAAACGATGCCGTAACGGATGTAAGCAATCTGATCCATTTCCTTCAATCCATTCATCACCAAATCACCGACGACTCTCGAAGACACTTCTGATTTGCCTAGCTTTTGCAATTGCGATTCAACCTGACCGATCAAACGCTCAATATCTGCCGCAGAGACGGGACGCTTTGCGCAGGAAATGCGTATCCCGCGCGCAAGTTTCTCGCGATCAAATTCTTCTCGTGTTCCATCCTGCTTGAAAATGAGCGGAGTTGCCAGGATCGGTCGTTCATGCGTGCTGAAACGCTGCCCACATTTGAAGCATTCGCGGCGCCGGCGGATTCCTCCATGACTGTCGTGAGAAGTATCGAGCACTTTAGAGTCGTGATGCTGACAGTATGGACACCGCATAGATAGTCACTCCAATATTAGAACATTTGTTAGCGCCATCTGTGGGCGTAGCTGCTCTGCATCCCCGTACATCTGGCTATTCCGAAGGATATTTTAGCATAGACGCGACCTCAATTCAAGAGGACGCGTGGGGGATAAACCTTAAAATTTTCCAATAACATTTGAGTTTTGTATTTTGATACTGTTCTAAAAAATACTTCGCGCTGAGCGGAGCATAGCGCAGACGACACTTGCACCTGGCGCACACTTGCCCTGGTACGGCTTAAGCCGCACAGTGCCAGGGAGTGCAGGTGAGTGCAGGTTTTCAAGTGGCGCAGCGTCTCGTCTACGGCTTCCGACGAGCACGAAAGCCTCCGCTCGACGCGATGTTATGTCAGCTTGTTAATTCATAACATTAGAACCACACCCTTCTGATAAAATAAAACCTCTCACGTTCATCGCATCATAGAAAGGGCTTCGCCATGGGTGTCATTGCATCAATCGTCCTGGGTTTGCTGATCGGCTGGCTGATTGAATGGGTCATTGACTGGTTTTATTGGCGCGGTCGCATTCGCCCGGTCGTCGAAGAAAATGCCAGGTTAGCGCGAGATAATGAGGATCTAAAAGAACGCCTCGCCGCCATCCAAACAAAAGTCAGCAGAAAGTCACAACTGGCAAAAACGAGACCTACAGGTGACAGGGCAGGCAAGGATAACCTGCAGGCAATCAAAGGGGTGGGTCCTGTGATTTCAAAACGATTGAACGAAGCGGGCATATACACATTTGAGGAATTATCTCAACTTACTCCAGATGAACTGCAGGAAATCATGGGGTCTCTGGCGAAACGATTCTTCCCCAAACAGGAAAGCATCCTCACGCAAGCAAAAGAATTTGCAGAACAAAAAGCACAAAAGAGTTAAGGGGATATCATGGATACCTCCGCTCGCGCTCCAGGCTACGACCTGTTCAAATTGATTGTTGCCATCCTATTATTGCTGATATTTATTTGTCTGCTATTATGGATTCCAGCGAACACCCCACAAGATGCGACTCCCACCAGCACACAGTTTCCTGTTACTGAAACTCAGGCAGTCACTACGACGAGTGCGCCTCCAATCCCCTCACCTACTGAGACATCGCCATCGGATTCATTGACTCAGACATCGCTGCCATTACCATCTCCCACTGAGACATCATCCAGTCCATTGACTTCAACTGTATTGCCTCTACCATCGCCCACCGAAACGTTATCATCGGATGGATCAACCGTAACTCTAATTCCATCTCCAACTGCTACACAGATACCAACGCAGACACTTCCACCTACACCCATCCCTTCCCCGACTCAAACTCCGGTCCCGGAGCCATCGTCAACACCTACGAATGAACCTCCACCCACTACAGACACTTGTGCGGCGGCACTATCACGTTCAAGATTACAGGTGGGAATGAACGCAACCATCCTTCGCCGCCTGAACTTCCGCACTTCACCGGGCATTCAGAACAATTGGATCCGGACAAATATACCAGGCACACAAGTGGAGGTCGTTGATGGACCGGTTTGTCTGCCACATTTCATCGGCGCGTATGTATGGTGGCAAATCAGGCTGCCAGACGGGCAAGTTGGCTGGTCTGCTGAGGCGTCTCTGCTTGGAAGATTCTATTTTATGGAGCCGAAGCCGTAGGACAAATTGCCAATTTGTTCTACTAAGCAAGCCCTCTCAAAAACTCCATCACCACTTGATTGAATTCCTCTACCCATAAGGAACTCACCTTCCGTAGTTTTGCTCAAAGGCGGTCTGTGACCGCCGTGTTTGGCAGGAATCCACAGGGTCTGTGACCCTGTGGGAGCGTAATGTTGCGTAAGATGATTTAAGCAAGCCCTCTCAAAAACTCCATCACCACCTGATTGAACTCCCTGGCATGAGATTGATGCGGCACATGGCCCGCGCGGAATGATTTTCCTGTTGCGCGTGGCATGGCATTGACCAGCTTCGGAAATGACGAGGGCGCGAGGGTCTGGTCACGCTCTCCCCAAACCACAAGTGTGGGAATTGAGATCGACGAAACATGATCTGTCAGATCTTCTATTGTGTTAGGCACGTTGTAAATGCCAGGCGCAGTGCGTGTGTAGTCCAGCGCGGTCTGCGCGCGGACCCGCTGCGGCAAAGAATGTAACGCGCGATTATCAGGTCTCATTGCCACGCTGGCGATATCAACAAATGCGCGATACAGCCATTCAGGAGCCTTCCCGGCGAGCAAGCCTCTTAAGTTTCTTCGACTATAAGGCCGCCGCAGAAGCGTGTTTAACTGTGAGCGTGAATAAAATGGATTGACCAGGACCAGGCCGCGGGTCCAGGCGGAATCGCGTCGCGCGTATTCCAGCGCAAGATGTCCGCCCAATGAGTGTCCTATGATGATGGCTGGCTCAGTCAGATGAAGAGATCGTATCCACTTTGAGAAATGTTCGTACAGCCATTCCATTTGATAGGCGTGTGAATCCAACTTCGGGCTGTCCCCATGACCGAGAAGATCAAGCGCATAGGATGCATGTCCGTTGTTCGTAAGCTCAGGGATCAGGTCATCCCAATCATGCAGCGATGCCGCAATGCCATGAATCAGTACAACCGGCATACCCTCACCGTAACGAACATCATTTGCAATTGTCGGGATATCTACTTCATCCGGCAACATGCTTTTCATATCTTCTAGCTAACTCGCGTCTTAAGACTTTACCAATAAATGTCCTCGGAAAATCTTCCATGAAAATCACAAAGCGCGGAACGAGATGCGAAGGCAATCGGCGTTTGCAATAGGAAATGACCGCGGCAGGTGTGGGCGCTTCCTTTCCTGCAATCACAAACGCGAACGGATTCCCCGCCACACCCACAACCGTCACTTCCTTCACCTGTGGAATTTCATAGATCACTTCCTCCACATCGCGCGGGAAGGCAGGTTTCTTTTTGAGTTGGGTCGGAAACCACATATCGGCTTTGCGCGCGACGATGCGTGTATATCCCTCCTCATCCATTTGAGCGATATCGCCCGTGAGCAGCCAGCCCTCCTCATTGATCACTTCTTTCGTTGCTTTGGGATCCTTCCAATACCCCATCATCACTTGCGGACCGCGAACCGCAAGTTCGCCGATTTGACCCTGTTTCACCTCCTTGCTGCGCAGCGCTAAATCTACGATCTTTGCTTCTGTGGATGGAAGCGGAATGCCTATTGTGCCGACTTTGCGTTTGTCTCCAAGCGGATTCGCGTGAGTAACCGGTGAGGCTTCGGTAAGCCCATATCCTTCCACGAGCCGGCCCTTTGTCAACTTCTCGAACGCCTCCTGTACCTCAACAGGCAGAGGCGCAGAGCCACTGATGCAGGCCTTGATGGATTTGATTCCATATTTACGCACACCGCGGAAATTATTGATGGCAACATACATGCTGGGAACACCGGGAAAAATCGTCGGTTTATATTTACTGATGGTCTTAAGCACATCCAATATCTGGAATTGAGTTTTCAGGATCATCCCCGCGCCCAGCGAGACAGGTACATTGAGCGCGGTGGTCAATCCATAACTATGAAAGATCGGCACAACACACAAGAATCTCTCCTTGCCTTCAATTGCATCTGGCAACCAGTGACGTGTCTGTAAAGCATTCGCAACCAGATTCCGGTGCGAAAGCATCACGCCTTTCGATTGCGCAGTTGTTCCGCCTGTGTATTGGATGACAGCAAGATCCTCAGGTACCACTTCCACAGTTGGTGATTTATTGCTCTGCCCCAAAAGAAAATCCTTCCAGCGTAAGGCATTCGGCAAACTGAAACCGCGATTGCGCCAGTTTGAAATCAGATATTTCGGCAGGGAAAGATAATCTGCCGGGTCTGTCAATATGATGTGTGGAACTCCGCTTCCATCTCGAATTTGCTTTGCAAGCCCGGCCCACATCGAAAGCGTGACAAGTACGCTCGCATCTGAATCTTTTACCTGACGCACCACTTCCACCGGCTCGATCACCGGCGGGATGAACACAGCCGTCGCGCCTGCTTTCATTGTTCCATAAAAACCGATCACCATTTGCGGGACGTTTGGCATCAACAAAACAACCCGCGCGCCTTTTCCTATCCCAAGCGCGAGCAGTGCATTGGCAAAACGATTTGCTTCGTGGTTCAATCGCCGATATGAAAGGCGCGTTCCTTCAAAAAAGATGGCAGGGCGATTCGGGAAACGTCTCACAGCGGAACGCAGCAAATGATGAAGGGGAATCTTCGGAACATCAACAGTATAAGGAACGCCCCGTTCATAATTCTCAAGCCAGGGACGCTTGCTACGAAGGGGATCGCGTCCACTTTTCTTTTTCGGGCTGACATCGGCCGACTCGCGCCATGAGCGCTGTTCTCCACCAGACATAAACCGCTCGATGGCGCGATTCACCGCCTCGCGCCGCTCCAGCATGACCATGTGGCCGGATACCCCTATATCAGCCTCTTCCCCACCTGGAATGGATGATGTCACTTTCTCAAAACGGGAGCGCTCGAACACGAGGTCACGATTGCCGCGAATAACAAGTGTTGGAACCTCAAGTGCGGAAAACTTTTTCCACCCATTCCATTGAGACATGTTTTGAAAATAAAATTGTTTGAGTGCATGCGGTGGAGCAAACAACCATTTGCGAGTAAACGGTTCAACAATCTTCAATAACCAAATGGGAAGGCTCAAGGCAAGCTTCAGCATGGGTTGAAGTTTGAACTCGCCTGCTGTTGCCATCAGAATCAGGCGTTCCACTCGATCAGGATGTTTTAGTGTATATTCTGTAACAATCGCCCCACCATATGAATGACCCACCAACACAAACTCCCCTTTGACTCTTAATAATGTGAGCGCGGTCTCCAAATCATCAATGAGTTGAGGCATGTCATAGCCAGTGCCGGGCTTATCGGAGAGGCCATGCCCGCGCAAATCCAGCGCGATGACGCGGTTCTCCAATGCAAATTTTTGCAGTTGATATTTCCATTGTTCAGCCTGGCCCCCAAACCCGTGGATGAAAACAAACGTCCGCTGGGGATGATCGGGCGAGATGTCAATTGCCGAAAGCCTCACCAGCGAAGTGGCGCTAGCGGCGCCATGGACCAGCGGATTTGTAGAAACGCGGACTTCGTGACGGTAAAGGTCAAGGTCTATATCCATACAGGAAGTTTACATGAGACGGAGTTGGATGTCAATTTTGGTGAACAATACCTGTGGGATTTTCACCAGAATCATTTCATTATTATGCTTTACGCCGACCCATTATCGCCAGTGCAATTCCACCAAGGATGAAAGCACCAGCCAGGATTAATCTCAATGATATATCTTCTGCAAGCAATGCAACGCCGCCCCAGGCAGTCAGTACTGGTACAGAGAGCTGGACAATTGCCGCCCGCGTGGCAGTCAGACCGCGCAAGGCTGCATACCAGATCACATATCCCAAACCAGAAGCGACTGCTCCCGAAAGAACAGCCAGTAGAATCCCTGATTGAGATAGTTGCACGCTATTCAATGTGACCAATCGAATTGCGATGATGAGCGGCACAGCACGGACAAAGTTGCCTGCCGTATCTGCAAGAGGTGACCCTGTGCCGCGGCCGCGCAATGAATATACTCCCCATGCAATACCCGCCATCATCATTAATGCAGAACCTATCAGCGAAGGCGCTTTGAGGCCAGGCAATACCAAATACACCAGCCCACCTAACGCCAGTAATACACCCAACCATTCCAGAAGCTGTGGCCGTTCACCTGAACGGAGTGCCACAAGAATCATGGTCACCTGTACGCTGCCAAAGAGGATCAATGCCCCAGTTCCTGCCGTCAGACTGAGATAGGCTAACGAAAAAGCGATTGCGTAAATAAACAGCATGGCGGCAGAGATCCAGTTGCCGCGCACTTTCGGTCCCGCGTTATTGCTTTGCAGAAACGAGATCAACCAAAGAGTAACCGCGCCGGCTATCAATCGGATGGTTGTATAACTCACCGCATCGATACTCCTCTGTCCCAGGGCCAAGCGGTTCAAGATCGAATTGGATGCGAAGGCAACCATGGTTAAAGATGTATAAAGTGCGGTTAGATAGTGAGGCTTCATCCTGGGAGTGTACAGGGGAGGCGAAAGAATGTCAATTAAGAATCGAAATGAAAAGAGGATTCGTATATCAAACGAATCCTCTTCTAAAAAATTAGATTGACGTTGGGCTACGGATTAGGGATGGGAATCGTGAGACACAGTATCTTCCGCGGCGATATCCTCTGCATAATTCTCACAGGACACCTTGGGGTTCCAATCTGTGAACATGCCATTCGGGTTCTGCTTCCATGCCCAGACGTGAAGTTCGTAGAATGCAGGGATACGGTAGCGGTTGGGGGCGCCCACATAGTGGAATACCTGCCCCATCAACGCCGGTGGCATTTCGTTATTGGCGTCCCAGGCCTCGGCGATGACAACATACTCCACACCGACAAGCTGCAGACGCCCATTTCTCACTTCATATATCAGAGCCTCTGGGCTCAAGGCGTCAATCGCACCGTCGCCGACAAGATCACCATTGACAAAGTGGACTCCCATCGCCCCCTCTTGAGGTCCGCTAACACACCCGTGGAAAAGCCCGTAGCCAGCTGACTTCGCCGCCTCTACATCCTTATACTGTGAGGCTGCCTGGCGAACTGCCTCGACGAGGGTAGCTCCAGACTCTAGCTTTTGCGAGCGCGCCAGGGCGACCGA
>JAKEFL010000038.1 GCA_022616105.1 Anaerolineae bacterium
CGCGTGCTGATTGGGCGGAACGAATGTCTCTTTGAGATGTGAAGGGTTTCGCCTGCTTTCAACTTCTTTTTTGTCAGTTTGAACACCTTTGGCGCGAGCTTGCCGTTTGCCTTGACGTGATGGATGATGTAATCGATCACCAGGTTCTGTGCCTGCTTTGACTTCGACTTGATTTCAAACGAAAAACTGAGGTCTCCGCCCATTTTTACAATGGGTTTGTCGAGTTGAATCTTTGAGACAGTGATCTCAATCTTTGAATCAAATCCCAGCACCGCAAGCACATCCTTATTCCCCTGCTTGACCAATGTCCGCGCGGCATGACGAATTAACCAGTGTGTGCCTTCGTCATCCAGTTTTTTCCAGCGTTTCAAGGTTTTCACCACAAGGTCAGGGTGGTCTTTAGCAATATCATTGAGGTTATTCGCCGCCGAACGGCGCACCATCAGTTCTGGGTCGGTTTTCAGTTTTTCGAGCAATTCCAACACTGGGCGCGGATTTTCGATAAACGGCTTGAGTTGCATTGTCCAGGGAAGACGCGGACGCGTCCCCTCGGAGACTAGACGCCTGACGTGACAATTATTATCCTCCGCCCAGTCTGAAAGAATTGCCAGCGTTTGTTCTGGATATTTTTGCAGGAACGGACGGATTGCCCCTTCCGCGGTGAACCGTTTGGTCATTTTGTACAATGCCTGCATAGACAGATCGTAATAGTCCAGTCCATATTTCGCCACGAATTCATTTTGGGGCAGGACGATGAAGCCACCATAGCCTGTCACCTCACAAGTGGGCAATTCAGGTGGCAGGGCTTTCAGGATAATCGCGAGCGCGAGAGAGTAATCTTTGGGAAGATGCTCCCAAAGAGTGTCACGGATCAAATTATTTCTTTCGCTGAAGGTAAGAGACTTCAACTTCGAAAGAATGGATTCGCGGAACGCCCTCGCGTCGAACCCCCGCCAAGCTCGCGCGAGACTCTCGGCAAGTTGGTTTACAACATTTTCATTGAAGACATCTCGAACTTGAAAGTTTTGCTCCATATTTAAGAATAAGACTTTATCACGTTCAAATGTAGGATATCCAACTCGGGGTGATCGGGATCCGCGCCCGAGAGCATTTCAAAATACCTGAGGCAGGCGGGGTAATCCATAGCATGTTTCACTGCTTCTTCAGCATCGGCGCGGCTTGCCCAGTAGACAACATCTGCCCACTGCTCATTCCCGGCTCTAACGAGTTCGCGCCGCACAAAACCCTGCTGCTGGTTTAAGAAATCCCTTTGCAGATCCTCCGAAGCCGAGAGAAAAGCGGCTTCATCCGCACCCTCTTTGAGTCGGAAGGGGGCCCATTCGATCACATAATTTTGATTGTTCATTTTAACTTCCTTTCCTGATATTTATCCCCACATTCTATAAGAGGGGTGTGACAACCCTATGTCAACAAGTTTGCCATTTTTTGCGCGGTTTCGCGCAGGCTTTTTCGGAGTTCCTTCGGAGAGAGGACTTCCGCCGAATCGCCCCAGCCTAAAATCCATGCCATGATTTCTGAAACATCATGAACCTCATAGACCATCATAATGCCATCAGGCAGAGTCTCTTCATGCTGAAATCCATAATGTTGACGTTCTCTCACCCAACGAACTGAAATTCTATCAAATCGGATTTTTATCTTGATGGTCTTTGCATTGTCTGATTTACCTGCTCGTCGTTTGGAAAAGGTTTCGTTCTGTAGATTCAACTTCTCCACACGCGAGAGGCGAAACGCGCGGATATCTTTTCGCAATCGACAATAGCCCTCAAAATACCATATCCCATCCGAGTAGAATAACTGGTGTGGTTCCACGTCCCGCTCGGTAACCTCATCTTTTTGATACGCGTGATAACGGATGTGAACGACCCATTTTTCCTGAATGGCTTTTTGTAATGTTAATAACTGCGGGTTATCGAGATCGAACTTCGCGCTGGGTGTGACAAAGCCGAAGATGTTCGTCAACGCTTCAGACCGCGCCCGAACCTGATCGGGCAACGCGACTTTGATCTTGGCTAAGGCTTGGTCCGCGCTTTTGGTCAGCGAACCAGCCGCCTGTTGAGTCAGGAGGCGCGAACCAAGAATCAGTGCAATGGCTTCATTTTCATTAAACATTAATGGTGGAATGTAATAGCCTTCCACCAATTCAAATCCCTCGCCTGGCAGCGCCGCGATGGGAATTCCCATCTGGTTCAACGCGGACATATCCCTGTAAATCGTGCGTTTGCTGATTTCAAATTGATCCGCTAAATCCTGCGCGCGGACGCGGCGTTTGTGCTGTAAGGTTAACAGGATGGCGAAGAGACGGTCAATGCGGTTCATAACATGTTACCGTATAATAACGGAAGTATAACGGATTGAATACCAACTAAGAGGATAACCCATGCCCGTACACGGAACCCATAACGCAGTCCAAGATGATCGTAACGAAAAGATTCTAATTTACGTAAATGGCGAACTTTTTCCTCGCAACGAGGCAAAGATCTCTGTATTTGACAGCGGTTATCTCGTGGGCGATGGAATCTGGGAAGCACTTCGTTTGCATGATGATGTGCTGGTCTTCATTGATGAGCATCTTAACCGTCTCTGGCAGGGCGCGGCGACGATTGGCATGAAGATGAATATGACGCGCGAAGAGTTGACAGATAAACTCTGGCAAACCCTGCGCGCCAATGACATGCACGATGGCGTACATGTCCGTTTTATGGTGACACGGGGGACCAAAAAAACCCCATCGCAGGATCCGCGCATGGTTTTGAGCGGACCCAATCTTGTCATTATCCCTGAGTACAAACAAGCCAGCCCTGACTCTCGAAATCGTGGTGTGACCTTGTTCACCAGCACAATTCGGCGCGGCTCGCCAGATTATCTTGACCCTCGTTTGAATTGTCACAGCAAATTGCATGAAGTGATGGCGCTGGTGCAGGCCATCGAAGCAGGCGCGGATGAAGCCTTGATGCTGGATATTCACGGATTTGTCGCCACATGTAATGCCACCAATTTTTTCATGGTGAAAAATGGCGAAGTGTGGACTTCCACTGGACAGTACTGCATGAATGGGATCACGCGCGGAAAAATCATTAAAGTCTCAAATGACAATGACATTCCGTGTTATCAAAAAAACTTTTCGTTGTTCGATGTGTATGGCGCGGAGGAAGCCTTTGTCACGGGGACGTTCGGCGGGCTGACTCCAGTCGTCAAAGTGGATGGCCGCGTCATTGGGGATGGAAAGCCCGGAGCGATGACGGAAAAACTGTCAGCATTGTATGAGGCTGAAGTTCACCGGGCAGTTTTGGCGGCGAAGGAAGCGAAGCAGTCGTGAATCCAAATATCACGCGCATATGTTTGTGGAGTGGTCCGCGCAATGTATCCACTGCGTTGATGTATGCGTTCGCGCAGCGAAACGATACGAGTGTTTTCGATGAGCCGTTGTACGCGCATTATCTTTCCAAAACGCCCGCGCGTCAATATCACCCCGGCGCGGAAGAAGTGATCGCAACAATGGAGAACGACGGGGGTAAAGTTGTGGATGATTTGATTTTGGGCGACCATGATATGCCTGTCGTATTTTTCAAACACATGACCCATCATTTATTTGAGCTTGATCTGGGTTTCCTTGACCAGACGGTGAACATCCTGCTGACGCGTGATCCGATTGAGATGCTTCCCAGTTATGCCGCATGGGTGGAAACGCCTTCGCTTCGAGATGTTGGATATGCTCTACATTTGGAATTGCTGCACCACCTTCAATCACGCGGACAAAACCCACCCGTGTTGGATTCAAAACAAATTTTATTGAATCCACGAAAAGTGTTAAACGAACTGTGTGCGCGAATCGGAATTCCATTTCAGGAAGCCATGTTAAGCTGGAAGGCAGGCGCACGCCCGGAAGATGGCTCATGGGCGAAATACTGGTATAAATCTGTGCATGAATCGACAGGCTTTGGGGAATATGTCAAAAAGTCTACGCCTTTTCCAAAACATCTTGAACCCTTGCTGGCGGAATGTATCCCCTATTACGAGCAACTTAACGCATTGGCAATTCAGGCATAATTCTCAGTCGATGCATCAAAGGAGTATGGGCAACTGTTCCAGCTCCCTGAATTTGTTCATCCATAAGTAGATACATTTGCTGATAAGATTGGGTGGAATGTTACGAGAATTTTTTACCCAACGAATCAAACGCAGATTCGTTCGTAGACTCAATAATCTCAAAATCGCACGCATGGCGCGACTTGTCACTCGTAACTCGCCTCCTCCTTCAGGCGCGCCTGTTGTATTCTTCAAAGCCTCCACAGGGATCGACGACCTCTCGTGGAATAGTGGCTTTCATCTACTTGCTTCATGGGCTCTGCGGTTGAAGGGAATTCCGGTCGCTTATTTCGCGTGTCATTCAGGTATGAGTCATTGCGTGCTGGGGACGAATCGGGATAATGTTTATAACGAGATGCCTTGCAAGTCGTGCATATATCAGTCAAGGACGTTGTATACAGGTACACGCGTAAATTGGTTTAACTTTGATCGCGATAAAGAACTCGAACGCGCGTTGGAAAATTTGAGCGTTGAGGAATTGTCTAAATTTGAATGGTTATTAAAAGAACAACCCGTCATTGCGAGGAGTGGAGCGACGAAGCAATCCCCAACTCGCGAGGAGATTGCTTCGCCCTACGGGCTCGCAATGACGATACCGCTAGGGGCACTGTGCCTCCCTGGCTTACGCTGGATTCTGCGAATCCATCATCTCAATAATGATGAAAACACGCGTTATCTTTTGCGGGAATATATTTTGTCGGCGTGGAATGTGGCGCAGAAGTTTTCAAAGTTTCTGGATGAAACCAATCCACGCGCGGTAATTGTGTTCAACGGACAGTTCTTCCCCGAAGCGACCGCGCGTTACATTACACAGAAGCGCGGCATCCGTGTGATCACACACGAGGTGGGACTGCAACCCACATCCGCATTCTTCACTGATGGCGAAGCGACGGCATATCCGATTCATATCCCTGATGAGTTTGAGTTGAACGAGGAACAGAACGCAAAACTGGACGCGTATCTTGCGAAGCGCTTTCAAGGCAACTTCACGATGGCGGGGATCAAGTTTTGGACAGATATGAGGGGACTCGATGAGTCGTTCTTGCAAAAGGCGGCGGAGTTTAAACAGATTGTGCCTGTGTTTACCAATGTCATTTTCGATACGAGCCAGCCACATGCCAACACGGTCTTTGAAGATATGTTTGATTGGCTAGATATAACGCTGGAGGTTATTCGAGCTCACCCCGAAACATTATTCGTTATCCGCGCTCACCCTGATGAGTTGCGCGTGAGAAAATCCAGCCGGGAAACAGTGGCGGCGTGGGTCGAAGCTAATAAGGTGGACAAAGCGCCGAATGTTGTTTTCGTAGCACCGAACGAGACATTGAGTTCGTATGAGTTGATCCAGAAGTCGAAGTTTGTGATGGTCTATAACTCGACAATTGGGCTGGAGGCTTCGTTAATGGGCAAGCCTGTGTTATGCGCGGGCAGGGCGCGCTTCACACAATATCCCACCGTGTTCTTCCCACAGATGGTTGAAGAAGTAAGAAGAAAGATGAACGAGTTTCTTGAAGTTGAGAAGATAGATGTCCCGCCTGAGTTCAAGCGCAATGCACGCAGATTTTTGTATTACCAGTTATTCTGCACATCTTTGCCGTTCAGCGAGTTCCTTGAGCCATCTGTCCGCACGACGCAGACGAGGTTGAAATCGTTTGCGTTGGATGAGTTGATGGAGTCGAGAACGGTGAAGATGATTTTGGAGGGGGTGCTGGAGGGTGGGGATTTTTTGTTAAAAGAATAAATTCAGTAAATCACAGGTTTGTCATTCTGAGGAGCCAGCGTTCTTCTGGCGACGAAGAATCTCTTGTAATTTCAGCCGAGACTCTTCGCTCGCAACGA
>JAKEFL010000273.1 GCA_022616105.1 Anaerolineae bacterium
CCAAAAATGCGCCTTCGTCGCTTGATTTGCTGAAAGAGGACCGCGCCCGATGAGCGAGGTTATACTCCGGTGCGTTCTAGACGCTAGCGTTGGAATTAAATTGTTCGCTGAAGAGGAGTTTTCCGAGAAAGTTCAAAGGCTGTTCGCCAAACTTGCAGAAGACCCGCAGACAGAAATCCATGTCCCTGATTTGTTCTATATCGAATGCGCAAACATATTGCTGAAGTACACCCATCGATATAAACGTCCGCAGGAAGATTCGCTTGAAGATCTAAAAGACCTAAACAACCTTGCCCTTATTATCACTTCAACATCAGAGTTGATCGAAGATGCAGTCCAACTTGCAGGTGAAAAAAATCTGACGGCCTACGACGCGTGTTATGCCGTGCTGGCGCGAAAGCTGAAGCTTCCGCTTGTTACAGCAGATGCACCATTGGCGAAAGCAATAGATTGGGCAATCTGGATTGGGGATTTTGAATTTTAGAAACCGCCAACTCATGCGACTACCCAACCCTTTTCCACCCGTCTTCTGCATCATCTCCATCAATTTCTGCGCTTAGTAATCAGTGTCATTGCGAGGAGCCCGTAGGGCGACGAAGCAATCTCAATCTTCCTGGTTAGCTGAGATTGCTTCGCTTCGCTCGCAATGACATATGGTTATCCAAACAACCTCCCCAATCCCTTTCCTCCCGTCTTCTGTAACATCTTCATCATTTTCTGCGCTTCACGGAACTGCTTGATCAAACGGTTCACGTGTTACACTTCCAATTATTTCTGCTCGTTCCATCTCCCGCGCGGACCATCAAGCAGGATTCGGATATTGTTCAAGATGTTTCTTCCCAAAATCCCAACGGGCCGATCAACCAGTAAATATTCTCCCGCAAATTTCTTGCCGAGCACATATAGCTCCAGCTTTGCCAGTTTCAATCGTTTAATTTCGCCGTCAAAGGCTTGAACTTCAAAATCTGAGCCCTCTTTAGCAGAGATTCCAAGTTGTTCTACTGCATCGGATGGTAACAAAGTAGCATCTGCGCCGGTGTCTATCAACATCGGGACATCAGACAACAAAACGCCAGTTGCTGGATTGCGAAGGGTCACATAAGCAACTGGCGCAGGTGGTTCAAAGTTTTCAGCGTCGTATTCTGGCATTCGGTTTTTCCTCGGTAACTGTCATCTTGAATCGAGTCGCATCTTCACGGCGAACCAGACGCGGTGACAGGATTTGGATCACTTTTTTCTTGTCCGTTTTCAGATCAGGTACAATAACATACACCTTCGCATTCTCAGGTAATTTGACCCCTGCCTTCAAACGAATTTTGCCTTTTTCGACGACGCCTTCATAGGTTGTTACAGTCATGGCACACCTCTTTGGAAATTATAGCACGAAGCTTTATCTTCCCTGCCTTGCCAACACCTTCCCCCATTTTCAGGACCCTCAAAGCGCTCTGAGGGTTAGTCCGCCAAACCTCTCACCAAGCAACCACCAAACTATCGAACTATCCAACTAAAATTACCCAAACAACCTCCCCAACCCCTTTCCCCCGGTCTTCTGCAACATCTTCATCATCTTCTGCGCTTCGCGGAACTGCTTGATCAGGCGGTTCACATCCTGCACTTCCATGCCAGCACCAGCGGCGATGCGTCTTCGGCGTGAGGCGTTCAAAATATCAGGGTCGCGGCGTTCCTTGCGCGTCATTGAGTTAATGATTGCTTCCGATTGCTTGAACGTTCTCTCGATATCCTTCGGGTCCACCTGACGGGCGGCTTGCCCCATTTGCCCGGGCAGCATATCCATGATCTGCGCCAGCGGTCCCATTTTTTTCATCTGCTTCATCTGGTCGAGCCAGTCTTCGAGCGAGAACTGTCCCTTCATCATGCGCTCGGCGGTCTTTTGCGCGGTCTGCTGGTCGAACGCGGCTTCGGCTTTTTCGATCAAGCCGATCATATCGCCCATGCCCAAAATGCGTGACGAGAGCCGCGAGGGGTCATACGTTTCGAGCGCGTCGAGTTTTTCGCCCGTACCGATAAACTTGATCGGCACGCCCGTCACCGAACGGATCGAGATCGCCGCGCCGCCGCGCGAATCGCCATCCATCTTTGTCATCATCAAACCTGTGATGGACACATTATCGCGGAAGCCTTGTGCGATATTCAACGCTTCCTGACCGATCATGGAGTCGACCACGAGCAGGATTTCCACCGGCGGGACTTTCGCCACGATCGACTTCAACTCATTCATTAGCTCCGCATCCAACTGCGACCGACCGGCTGTATCCACGATCATGACGCCGAATCCACCCTTTTCCGCTTTCTCGAACGCGCGCTTTACAAGTTCTGGCGGCTTGACGTTCAAGTCTGCCTCAACAGGGACATCAACCCGTTCACCGAGTTGTTGTAGCTGCGTCACTGCCGCGGGACGATACGGATCTCCTGCGACGAGCATTACCCTCTCCCCTTTTGAACGGAGCAAGCGCGCCAACTTCCCTGCGCCCGTTGTTTTACCCGAACCCTGCAAACCGACCATCATGACCACACGCGGTTTGGGACCTATGAGATTCAATGGTGCAGGTTCACCAAGTGTTGCAATCAATTCATCGTTAACAATTTTTATAACTTGCTGACCAGGGTTCAACGCTTTCGATACTTCCGCACCGACCGCGCGTTCGCGCACGCGCGCGATGAATGTTTTGACAACGCTGAAATGTGCGTCAGCTTCGAGCAATGCAAGGCGCACTTCGCGCATCGCCGCGTCCACGTCCGCTTCGGAGAGTTTGCCGCGCCGGCGGAGTTGATCAAAGACTTCGTTAAGTCTTGAGGTGAGGTTTTCAAACATGAAAAATATTCCCGTTATTGCGAGGAGGGCTGATGGTTGAGTAGCCCTGAGCGTTCGTTGCGAAGGGCGTATCGAAACCCAGCCCGACGAAGCAATCTCCTCATCGAATTGGAGATTGCTTCGTCGCAACGAACGCTCCTCGCAATGACATATGGTTGGGAGTAGGCGAAGATTGTAGTGTGGAAGCAGGTTGAGGTCAAGAGACGCTTCGTCTTCGTTTCACTCCGTTCAGCGCGAGGTGCCTGCTTGACAATCCCTTTATCCCAAAGTAAAATTCCGCACGCTTAACAATAAAATACCTGGCCGAGATAGCTCAGTTGGTAGAGCACGCGACTGAAAATCGCGGTGTCCACAGTTCGATTCTGTGTCTCGGCACTGCATCAAAAATTCATTACTGAATATGAACTTTACCAAAGAAACTGTTGAGAGTCTCTATTTTGAAGAACAACTCTCAATTCGGAAAATTGCTTCGCGGCTTGGCGTTAGTCCATCTACCATTATGAAGGCCTTGGAAGATTCGCCGCTTAGGTCTAAATCAGAAGCCGCAGTGAGTAGATATGAACCACTAAGTCTGGCAGGTAGCCTTGAAGAACTTGCTTACTTGGTAGGTGTATATCTTGGAGATGGTTGTCTGATACAGAGTTCAAGGACAGAACTTTTAGATATTGCTTGCGACGCCAAATATCATGGCTTGATCGAGAGGTTCACAAATCTTGTAAACCAAGTTTTTGGAAAGGCTCCTGTCCTGCAAAAAGATCCATCCTCTAATTGTGTTCATATTCGGTTGTATGGCACAGGTATAAGCGCAACACTTGGCATGGATCTCGGACCAAAAAACAGACGTGATTTGCACATCCCATCGTGGATCAAAGAAAACGAGGATTTTACTCGCTGGTGTTTACGTGGTTTATTTGAGACAGATGGCTACATTCACTACAGGCGAGGACGAGACAAAAGCGTTGTAGTTGGATTTTCCAATACGAATGAAAGCTTGCTTGACGAAATCCAGCAACTTTTATACAATCTTGGGTACGTAAAATTTAGGCGAAACAGAGCAAGAATTGACTGTTGGCAATACGACGAAGCAATAAGGTTTATTACAGAAGTTGGGGTTGAAAAAAGCTAGTTAATAAGCGGGCGTAGCTGAGTGGTACAGCGTCTCCTTGCCAAGGAGAAGGTCGTGGGTTCGAATCCCATCGCCCGCTCTTGTTTTTCCAGATGGCGTCGTGGCCAAGTGGTAAGGCAAGGGTCTGCAAAACCCTTATTCAGGGGTTCGAATCCCCTCGACGCCTCTAACGATTTACGATTAAAGTAAAGATTTGCGATTGACGATTGATTGATGCCGCAGGGCGTCTTTTTGTTTGTTAATTGTATCTTTATCGCAGTTTAATTGAACATCGCACTTTGTTATATAATGGCATGGCAGCATGTCGCTTGCTTATCTGCGGATCAGGCTCATGAAAATTTTATATGTGGAAGATGAAATTGCTCATGTCGTGTTAACACAGCGAACGCTGGAGGATAATATTCAGCATGAGTTCACATTGTTACACGCTGAGACGATCAGAGATGCTTTAAGCATACTTGATGCAGAACAAGATATCGATTTGATCCTGAGCGACTTACGTCTGCCTGACGGAACAGGGCTGGATTTACTAAAAAAAGTTCGTGAACGTGAAGCACCGCCCGCAATTGTTCTTGTGACAGGACAGGGAGATCAAGAGAATGCGGTCGCTGCTTTGAAGGCGGGAGCAGCAGATTATCTGGTAAAGCAAAGTGATTATCTGTACCGTTTACCCATCGTAATAAGCAACGCCATTGCCCAAAACAGGTTGCTCCGCGAGCAGGCAGCTCTGCGCCAGGCGGAGATAAAGTATCAATCACTGGTCGAACAAACTCCTGCCGTCGTCTTTTTGGACGATATAGACGAAAACGAAACAACTCTTTACATCAGCCCGCGCGTCGAAGAGCTTACCGGTTTCACTCCGGACGAATGGCATTCTGACCCTGTGATATGGGCTACTCATGTTCACCCTGACGACAGAGCAAGAGTTTTGGAGGCAGACCACCGAACACACGAAAAAGGCGAACATTTTCAGGATGAGTATCGCTTCATTCGAAGCGATGGCAGGGTAATTTGGGTAAAAGAGGACACGAACCTCATCCGAGACAAGGATGGTAATCCACTTTATTGGCAGGGTATCCTGCTGGATATAACAAAAGACAAGGAATCACAAGCTGCAATCGAGGAAAGTGAAGAACGATTCCGCCGCATCTTTCATTCATCTCCTATTGCAACTTCTGTGGTTATGCTTGAGGATGGGCGGTTTATTGATGCAAATCAAGCATTCTTGGATTTGATCGGATTATCACTTGAGAATGTGCTTGGTAAAACATCTGTGCAGCTAGGTTTCTGGCAAAATGGGCAGGATAGAGGAGCCTTTATTCATCAATTAAAAGAACATGGGTCATTACAGGGAATTGAAATCCAATATGTAAATGTTCCCAATGGGCCTAAAGATACCTTGGCGTACTATGAATTAATCGAACTAGGCGGGCGGGCCTGTATACTGGCAATGTTTTATGAAATCACCGAACAAAAAAAGGCGCAAAAAGCCCTGCAACGACAGTTGGAGGAATTGTCGGTCCTGCATTCTGTCGCTACTGCCGGTGCAGAAAGTTATTCGGAAGATGAGATTATTGAGAGAACAACAAAAATTACCGGGCAACTATATCCTGAGGTCTGCGGTATCCTTCAGTTGAATCATAAGGGCGATACCCTCATTCCACATCCTTCATATTTGGGAGCGAATGTTTCGAACTGGGGGAATGGCTATCCCATCACAAAGGGAATCACCGGAAAAGCCGTATTGCTTGGCAAAACCATCCGCAGTGGTGATATATCAAAAGAAGCAGAATATATAGAGATTGCATCGGATATCCGTTCGGAGTTGTGCGTTCCCATCCGGGTAAATGAGCGCATCATAGGCGTTTTGAATGTTGAGAGCAGAAAAGCGAATGCATTCGAAGAGGGTGATGAAAGAATTCTTAATACCATTGCGGGTGGACTCGGCACCGCGCTGGAAAAGCTCCGTCTTTTTAAAGAAGAACAGCGGCGACGCCAGGAGGCAGAAACCTTAAGACGGGCAGCGACAGCCATATCATCCTCACTCGACCCAGACACCGTGGCCAGGGAAATACTGACAGCGCTCAAACAAATTATCCTGTTCAATAGCGGAAGCGTCTTTCTTCATGAAGGGGATAAATTGAGGGTTGCCATGGTAGATGGATATCACGATCCGGAGCAATTGAAAGACCTGACATTTCCTGAAGACGATGAATTCTTCCAAGTCGTCAAAATTACGCGTCAGCCAATCATCGTGGAAGATGCACAGAAAGATTCCCGATTTAAGTATTGGGGGGATTCGGCCTCTGTGCGCGGGTGGATGGTGGTGCCTCTCATTTCACGCGGACGGGTGATTGGCGCAATTACACTTGACAGTTTGCAACCGGGAGCGTTTGACGAGAATATTGGTTATATAGCAATGGCATTTGCCTACCAGGCTGCAGCTGCCATTGAAAATGCGCGTCTATATGACGAAACACAGCGTCGCGTAAGCGAACTGGAGACCATCAATCGCCTTTCCTCTTCCTTGCGGACAACACAACCCGTCAACGAAATGCTGGAAATTTTGCTCAACGAAACTCTAAACATTATCAAAACAGAGCATGGTTCAATCTGGCTTTATGATCCTACTGAGGATCAGCTCATTCAACGCGCCCAGCACGGCGGGCCAGTCAATCTCAAAACCAAGGCAGCAAAAACAAGCGAGGGCAGCATTATTGGTCATACCTTCCTTTCAGGACAGGTACATATTTCAACCGAACTTATTGGCGACCCGTTTGCAAGTAAAGAAAACCTGGATATCACCCCAGCGGGGTTGGACGGCGTGTGCATCCCCATTCAATCAACTGCAGGAACGATCGGGGTTTTGATGATCAGTATCGAAAAGGGCCGCCGGATTGCTGATCAGATCAGCCTGCTGACCACGCTGGCAGAAATTGGGGGCAACTCGATTCACCGCGCTCAACTGTTTGAACATAACAGGGAACAAATACGCAGGCTGACGACATTACGCGATATTGACTCCGCCATCGCATCCTCCTTTGACCTGCGACTGACTCTGAACATCCTAATGGATCAAACGATCAAACATCTGGGGGTAAACGCCATGGATATTGTCCTCTACCATCCTGATCTTCAAACCATTACCTACCTGGGAGGCTTGGGATTTCAATTTTCAACGCCTACCCGCCCACAGACAAGAATTGGAGATGGGCTGGCAGGGCAGGTCATCATCAGGCAAAAGACGTTTCACATCACAGACCTGCAAAATTCGTCTGAAATCAAAAATGAACATCTATTAAAGCGCGAAGGATTTGTTACTTACATTGGTATTCCACTCATTGTAAAGGGACAGACAAAAGGCGTGTTTGAAGTATTTCACCGCGCACCTCTTTTGCCAACCCCAGATTGGATGGAATTCCTGCATACACTTGCCGGTCAGGCAGCAATCGCCATTGATAACTCTCAACTCTTTGAAAACCTGCAACGCTCAAACCAGGAACTGATACAGGCTTACGACACTACACTGGAAGGCTGGGCGCGCGCATTGGAACTTCGAGACAGGGAAACTGAAGGCCATACACGGCGCGTCACTGATTTGACTCTGCGCCTCGCAAAATATATGGGTATTAATGATAACGAGATGATAAACATTCACCGCGGTGTTTTACTTCATGATATTGGGAAAATGGGAGTCCCCGATCACATACTCAAAAAAACGGGCCAGCTTGATGCACAGGAATGGGATGAAATGCGACAGCACCCGGTTTACGCATACAACCTTCTTTCCCCCATATCATATTTGCGCGGAGCATTGGACATTCCATATTGCCATCACGAGCGCTGGGACGGAAATGGCTACCCACGCGGCATAAAAGGCGAACAAATTCCTCTGGCTGCACGAATCTTTTCGGTAGTGGATATCTGGGATGCCTTGCTCTCAGACCGTCCATACCGCAAAGCATGGCCACAAGACGAAGTGATCAAATATCTAAAGGATATGGCAGGTACCCATCTCGATCCAGCAATCGTGGAAATATTTCTAAAGATGACCGCGCAAGACGAATCAAAAACGGGATAGCCTTCGGGCAATCCCGTTTCTTCGTTCTCATTTCACCCGCAAGAATTTTCGCTTCCCTACTTGCAAGACGCCGCTGTGCGGAAAGGGAAGATCACCGCGCTCCAGGGTTTCGCCATTCAATCTCACGCCCCTTTGATCAAAAAGACGACGCGCCTCGCTTTTACTTGAAGCCATTTTTGCATCGAGGATCACGTCCAGTACAGTCTGACCTGAGCGCAGGTCATATTCGGGTATTTCATCGGGTGTTTCTTTTTGCTGAAATGTCTTGATGAACAACTCTTCCGCTTTTTGGGCATCAGAATCACCATAGAAAATGCTGGTGATCTCACGAGCCAGTTTCATTTTTGCATCGCGTGGGTGAATTGTTCCTGCTGCCAATTCCTTTTCGAACTTATCAATTTCCTGCGGACTCCATCGTGTGGCGAGACGCATATATTTGCCCATTGCCAAATCGGGAATGGACATTAATTTC
>JAKEFL010000039.1 GCA_022616105.1 Anaerolineae bacterium
AATGGTATTTTCGCGTTTGAGACGCGTAATCCTTCTGGCCACGATCTAACCAATCAATATGAAGAGGAATTCGATCAAAGCTATACCAGTGTGGAAGGTCATCAGGTTTCTGTCTACTTCACGCAACGATATGATCCACTTGCTCAAGTGATGTACTGGACGTCCTTTCGCCGCTGGCATGATGGAAAACGCGATCATAGCAAAGAAACGCATATCGCCTGTCGCTTTACCTACCCACAGGAACTGGAAGCATTGTTACATTACAATGGCTTTCAAGTGATTCAACAGTATGGAAACTGGAATAAGGAAACACTTTCTGCTTCCAGTCCAAGCATGATTACGATATGCAAAGTACAATAGTGAAGGAAAGCCGCGTTATGGAAGTAGGGAGCAGTAATTGAGGTGATTAATAATGACTACACAACGCTTTAAGACCATCATTAGCAAATCAGGGACCAGAACGTTTATCGCGCTGCCGTTCAACCCGAATGATGTTTGTGGTGTCAAAGGACGCCACTATATTACGGGTACAGTTAATGGTCATGCTGTGCGCGGTTCTCTCGGCTCTGATGGAACTCAGTATTTTCTTCCATTGGGCGCTGCCTGGCGGCGTGGTTGTGGTCTGGAGGCTGGCGCAAAAGTGGATGTGGTTTTATCGCCTGAGGGTCCGCAGTCTGAAAATTTATCAGCCGATGTTATCAGAGCGCTGGATGCCGAACCACAAGCCAAAGCCTTCTTCGAGTCATTGGCTACTTTCTATCGAAACACCTACATCAAATGGATCGAGAGCGCCAAACGGCCTGAAACACGCGCCGCGCGTATCAATGAGATGATCAATTTGCTTAAGGCTGGCAAGAAACAAAAGTGAATCGCAACTCTATGGGGAAATGAAAGTTCGCAATCGGCGTATAATTCCTTACAACCAAATTATTATGGGAGATTCTAACTATGACATTAGACGCAACTTATATCGAGCAGAACCGCGCCTCAACTGAACGCATCCGTGCGCTGATTGCACGCCTCAGCGACGAGGAAATGCAAACAAAAGTTGGCGAACACTGGACGGTATCAATCGCTCTCGCTCACCTTGCCTGGTGGGATCGGCGCGTCATGTATGTGCTGGATATGACCGAAAAAGATGGCAAACTTTTCATCCCGGAGATCGATATTTTTGTAAATGACCTGTCATTGCCGCTGTGGGCAGTCGTCCCGCCGCGCGACGCCGCGCGGATTTGCATCGAAACATCCGAGACATTGGATAAAAGGCTGGAAGAATATTCACCTGAATTGCTCGAAGAAATCTATAACTACAATAAGCGCTGGATCGTACGTGCTTTGCATCGTAACGAACACCTGGATGATGTCGATGCCGCGTTGGGAATTAAGTTCTAGATATTGGATAGGCAAAATGCAGTTTTCTTCGGCACCATATCAACCCAACTACGTTTCAGAAGAGCTAACACACTTTGTTGGAAGGAGTCTGCTAACTAAAGCCGCACAATATGAGCTTCTCAAGAAGATCCTAATAGAGGGTAAACTCCGAAATCCAAGTGTAAAGTCGATTGCTGACAGTAAAAACAATTTAACTATGCCACTTCAAGGAGATGCTGTTTTTGCCAATGCTACTGATGGACGAATCGGAGAGGTTGTTGTCCACATGGATGGAAGTGTAAAAGGTGACAACATGCTTATACCCTCAATAGTGTGTTTCTGTGACATACCTGATGATGAGCTCTCTTTACATATGAGCAAATACAGCGAATTTGGGATTGGCTTTCAGAAATCTTTCTTAATCCCACTTGACGTTCGTCCAGTTTTTTATCTTCCTCTCGCTAGTATTTCGATCATAGGGGATTTACAACGACCTCAGTGGCAATCGTTCGATAATTTAATCAAGGAACTCTTCGGACTGATCACCTTTCAGATTATGCAGGAATTGAAACGGCCTGGACTCAAACCCAATCAACCCAGCCCTCAAATGACTCGTCTCTCACAAATGTTTGAGTTTTTGACGCGAGATGTATTCGGCTTCGTTAAAGTTTTTGACGACACCCTCTCTATGAATGATCCTAAAAATTATTATATGGAACGAGAGTGGCGAAGCACTGCAAGCATTAGCTTTCAACTAAACAATATTTCAAGCATTATCTTGCCAACTGAGTTCATAGATCAGTTTTTAAATGACTTTTCCAGCTTCAATGGAAACGTAAAATCAGTTGACCAAAAGACTATTATTCGTGCTATCCGAACGGGTAAGCCCTAAAGTGCTGTCTGCACCAAAGGACTGTTTTCAATGACCAATCCACAAACAACAATTCTCGAAACAAAAAGACTTATCCTCAGGCGTCTCATCATGGATGACCTGGAAGATTTATTTACACTTTACAGCGACCCGGAAGTGAGAAAGTATTTTCCTGAGGGAACCCTGAATTATGAGGAAACCAAAGAAGAGTTGGAGTGGTTTCTAAACGGACATCCGGCATACCCTGAGTTGGGACTGTGGGCGACGATTCATAAAGAAACGGGTCAATTTGTTGGGCGATGTGGTCTGCTCCCCTGGACGATAGAAGGACGGGATGAAGTGGAAGTGGCTTATATGATCGCCAGGAATCATTGGCGACGAGGGTTAGGGTCTGAGGCGGCGCAGGGCATCCTTCAATATGGCTTTGAGAAATTAAATTTATCCCGCTTGATCTGCCTGATCGACAAAGACAATCAGGCCTCCATCAAGGTTGCCACGGGGATGAGCATGACATTTGAAAAAGAAGTGGATGACGGGATGGGACCTGCGCAGTTATATTCAATCTATAAGCTTACGGTTTAATGAAAAATACAGACAATCCGGATGATGTCATAAGCCGATTGATCCAGTGGGCAGAGCAGCGCGACTCGATTCGCGCCATGCTACTGACCAGCACACGCGCTGTTCCAAATACTCCAATGGATCAATATTCAGACTATGATGTCGTATTGATCGTGAAGGACATTCATCCATTCTTCGATGACAGAAGTTGGTTGGAGGATTTTGGAGAGGTGCTCGTCGCCTATTGGGATCCCATCGACTTCGACCCGGATTACAGCATTGAGAATGTAGCCAATGTTATCCAATACGCAGATGGACTCAAGATCGATTTCACCTTGTGGCCAGTTGAGTTAATGAGGCGGATCGTCCAGGCTCCGACGCTTATGGCTGAGTTGGATGCCGGCTACCGAGTCCTCATGGATAAAGATCACCTGACTGACGATCTACAGTCGCCAACTTACAAGGCTTATATCCCGACACCACCGACAAATGATGTGTATCAAAAAACAATCGAAGATTTCTTTAGTGATGCGCCTTATGTGGCGAAATGTCTATCACGCGGTGAGTTATTCCCTACAAAATGGTGTCTGGACTACGACATGAAACACGTTTTTCTTCGCCCAATGCTGGAATGGCGAGTCGAAATTGATCACGGCTGGACAATACCAGTGGGTGCTTTGGGCAAAGGCTTGAAAAAACGATTATCGCCCGAGATTTGGTCACAGTTGGAAGACGCTTATGTTGGTGCTGATATTGCCGATAATTGGGAGGCTTTATTTCGCACGATGACTCTTTTCCGCAAGGTCGCGATGGAAGTCGGCGAAGCGTTGGGTTATGCCTATCCGCAAGATTTGGATGAGAGAGTTGTAGGTTATGTAAAAAAGATGCAACACCAGGATGATTAATTAGGCATATTACGAGTGCGTGATAGATTTCCGTCATTGCGAGCCCGATAGGGCGAAGCAATCTCCTCATCGTGTTGGAGATTGCTTCGGGCTGTCGCCCTCGCTTGTGCGGTCATCCGCACTCAAAAAGCATACATCCCAAACTATGTCTCCGTCAACCCTTTGGTTTTCAAAAAACCTTGACTAAGACTAAGTCATAGTATTCGCAATGACGGGATAGTTAATCACTCACCTTACGCAATCCATATCTGGCGGATATCGTTTCACCGTCAAAAGGCTCAACGCGAAGGCGCAAAGACGCGAAGATTCGATTTACTGCGTCTTTGCGCCTTGGCGTTAAAGATGCATTGGGAGGAATTCGTCCGTGCGTAAGGTGAGTTAATCATTGCAAGTTTAGATACTCCCTTTAAGTATAGTTTTCTCAAGAACGCTTGACAAGATCCAGTTTTGTACACGGATCGCACGGAGATGACGGAATCTTTCCGTAAAAACGAAAAAAATCCGTTCGATCCGCGAAATCCGTGTACGAAATGAATCAAATCCCGACCTTGAGAAAGCCATGTCCCTCTAAGTTTCGAGCATTGTCTTTGTTTTGTTTCGAGGTATGATTATTTGGGGTATGATTGTCTTAACTGCATCTCCGCTGGATGTCCCCTTGAAACGAAAACACGTCACGTAACCGTATCATTCTCGTTACGGCTAAGAACATACCGAGCCTGTACTTCGTTTCGATGGAATCGACCCTCATCGTGGGTCCATTGGGCAAGGCTATTGAACAGAAATATTGTTGTATACAAAAAGGAATAATCTTATGACAAACATTCTTTGCATTGGAGCAGGTTATGTAGGTGGATCAACCATGCCGATCCTTGCCAGTCATTGCCCTGAACATCGTGTCGTCCTCGTTGATATCAATGAGAAGCGTATTGCGGCGTGGCAATCCGATCAACTTCCCATTTATGAACCAGGGCTGGATGAAATCGTTCGTCAAACACGGGGAAAGAATCTTTTCTTTTCCACGGAAGTCAACCGCCATATTGCGGAGGCGGATATTATTTTTGTCAGCGTGAATACACCGACCAAGATGTTCGGCAAGGGCGCGGGCAAGGCGGCCGATCTCCAATATTGGGAAAAGACTGCGCGTCAGATTCTGGAAAACTCGACCTCCTCAAAAATTGTGGTGGAAAAAAGTACCTTGCCTGTTCGAACCGCAGAAGCGATGGAGAGAATCCTTAACTCCAACAGTAATGGACTCCATTTCGACGTGTTATCCAATCCTGAATTTTTAGCGGAAGGCACTGCTGTGCGTGATATGCAGAATCCGGACCGGGTGCTGATCGGCGGCCGGGAAACAGAATCAGGCCAAAGGGCGGTTGAGGCGCTGGTTGAGTTGTACGCAAAATGGGTCCCACGCGATCGCATCATTACCACAAATCTATGGTCCAGTGAATTATCCAAGTTAGTTGCCAATGCATTTCTCGCTCAGCGTATCTCTTCGATCAATGCCATCTCCGCGCTGTGTGAGAAAACAGAAGCGGATATCAATGAGGTGGCGTACGCCATCGGACGCGATGAGCGGATTGGCCGTTACTTCCTGCGGGCGAGTGTGGGTTTCGGCGGTTCGTGCTACAAAAAAGATATTTTGAATCTGGTGTATCTGTGTGAACATTATGGTTTGCCCGAAGTTGCCAGGTATTGGGAACAGGTTGTAGTCATGAATGAATATCAGGAAGCGCGCTTTGCATCCAATATGGTTGCATCCATGTTTAATACAATTGCAGGCAAGCGCATTGCGCTGTTTGGAGCAGCCTTTAAAGCCAATACAAATGACACGCGCGAATCGCCCGCCCTTGAGGTATGCCGCGCATTATTGGAAGAACGAGCCGATGTCGTTATTACCGATCCGCATGCTCTGGAGAATGCGCGCAACGATCTCGGAGAGTTGGCAAAACGCGTAACATTTGAACCCGACCCTTATATTGCCGCAAACAATGCTCATGCCATTGCCATTCTTACAGAATGGTCGCAATATACCCAACTGGACTATGAAAGAATCTACAACTCCATGGTCAAGCCTGCCTTTATCTTCGATGGGCGGAATCTTCTTGATCACAAAAAACTTTACCAGATGGGCTTCAATGTTCATCCCATTGGCAAGCCGCCCCTTACGCGCTTGACGACAAATCATCGCGCCTGAGGGCTTTATCTTGAATTTGCGCAGGCACATCTTTCATGATCTTTACGACTATATATTAGAAAGGAAATAATGTCACGTAATCGCGTTATTCTTGTCACGGCTGGGATCATGCTCAGCCTGTTTTTAGCCTCGATGGAATCCACCGTCGTTGCTACTGCCATGCCTACAATCGTTGGGCAATTGGGTGGGCTGGAACACTACTCCTGGGTCTTTTCAGCATTCATGCTGGCATCCACAACAACTGTTCCGCTCTATGGGAAACTCTCCGATATCTATGGCCGCCGCAAGTTATATGTCTTTGCCATGGCACTCTTTCTGATTGGCTCGGTCTGGTGCGGATTGGCAAATAACATGACCCAACTCATCTTCGCGCGTGCCTTACAGGGAATCGGCGCGGGTGGCATCATGCCGCTGGCTTTTATATTGATCGGCGAAATGTTCTCGTTGGAACAACGCACAAAGATGCAGGGCGTGTTCTCCGGCGTGTGGGGAGTCTCATCCATCGCGGGACCACTGCTGGGCGGCTTCATTGTGGACCAGCTTTCATGGCACTGGATCTTTTACATCAACGTCCTTCCCGGTTTGCTGGCTGCAGCGCTGGTCGCTTTTGCATGGCGGGACCAGGTTCACAGTCACGAAAGACCCGCAGTGGATTATGCAGGCGCGGCATTATTGACAGTCAGTATTGTATTGCTCCTTCTCGGATTAATGGAGCTAGGTACATCTCGCGGCTGGATCTTCATCACAGCCTCCATCTTGTTCTTTATCATCTTATTGTGGGTGGAGCGCCGAGCCACAGACCCCATCCTGCCGATCCCGCTTTTTAGAGACAGCCTCTTTTCCACAGCGACCGCACATGGACTACTCACCGGCTGGGCTGTGTTTGGAACGATCTCTTTTATTCCATTGTTCGTTCAATCGGTACTTGGCGCGAACGCCACACAGGCCGGTATTACCATCACACCGATGTTATTAGGCTGGGTGGGAGGCAGTATCTTTGGCACGCGCATTTTATTGAAGGTGGGATATCGCAGCTTGAGCCTGATTGGCACGCTTGTGTTTGCCGTTGGCGCGTTCCTCTTGATGATCGCGGGCGTGAACTCAAGCCAGATTATGGTGATGATCTTCGTTACCATGATGGGCATCGGCATGGGGCTTTCCATTCCTGCCTTCGTGATTGCCGTACAAACTACTGTGGAGCGGCGTCATCTAGGGACTGCTACTTCGATGCTTCAATTCAGCCGTTCGATGGGCGGGACGCTGGGTGTCAGCGTGATGGGCGCGGCGTTGAGCGCACGACTCGTATCGAACTTAAGCGCCTCAGGCCTGGACCCGAGCCTGGTCGAGCAATTGCTTGAGCCTACCCCTGGCTCTGAGGGACTCATCAACGCGGGCGTGCGTCTCGCGATGACAGATGCAATACACCTTATTTTTGTGATCGCGTTTGTAGCTGCCGCGCTTGGGCTGGTCTCTGCATTTTTTACCCCACGCAAAGAATTGACCGAAAATGTTCAATCAAGTTCGCCCGCTTCGAATAAAGAGGATCCCTCACTCGCAATTGCAGATTGATATTCTCGAAAATACATATCTTCGCGCTGAGCGGAGACGAAGCGCAGGTCCATAGGCAACATCACGTCTCGACTGCGGCTTCACCTGCACTTGCAGTGTAGGTGAAGCCTCCGCTCGACGCGAATGTATTGTAGGTTTGGAGGAATATTGTTAGATGAACAATCAACAATTAAACGATAAATTTTCCAATCTTTCAACTCCACTGATCGCGGATGCTTGTCTACGTTTGGAGATACCTCTACGACTCGTCCCTGCGGGCATTCATCCGATAGCAATAGAGAATCATATTGCAGGCAGGGTTCTACCCGTACGGCATTATGGCAGTGTGGATATCTTCCTCGAAGCCATGGGGAATTCACAACACGGCGATATCCTGGTCATTGATAACGGTGGAAGATTGGATGAAGGCTGCATCGGGGATTTGACTGCCCTCGAAGCACAAGCCTCTGGGTTGGCAGGTATCGTCGTTTGGGGTGCTCATCGAGATACGATCGAACTCATGGAAATTGGTTTTCCCATTTTCAGCTATGGGACCTGTCCCGCCGGACCGCAGCGACTCGACCCGCGCGATGCAGATGCATTGAGCGTGGCGCACTTTGGCGATCTCCAAGTGACAAATGAAGACATCGTTTTTGCCGATGCAGATGGCGTGCTGTTTGTCCCCGCTGAGCGGGTAGATGATATTCTTTCAACGGCTTATGGAATCTGGGAAAAAGAAAGGCGACAGGCACAATTGATTCAGAATGGAAGGAAACTTCGCGAGCAGCTTCAATTTGACAAGTATCTGGCAAAACGTTCTGCAGATAGCACATATACATTCCGTCAACATTTGCGTTCTGTGGGAGGAGCGATTGAGGAGTAATGGAAATACTTCGCGCACAGGCAAAAGATGCAGATCTCATCGCGCCGTTATTCGATGCCTACCGGCAATTCTACAAAGCACCTTCTGATATCGAGGCATCTCATCAGTTTATCTTTGAACGGTTGACAAATGATGAGTCGGTGATCTTCTTGGCAATGGAAGGTTATCACGCGCTGGGCTTCGTCCAGCTTTATCCGCTTTTCGCCTCGGTAGCGCTACAAGCATTATGGCTGCTCAATGATCTCTATGTAGATCCTTCAGCGAGAAAGCAGGGTGTGGGTGAAAGATTGATGAAACACGCCGAGCAATTCGCACAAGAGACAGGCAGCCGAGGGCTTTTCCTGCGTACTGCCACGGATAATTACCCGGCACAACAGCTTTATGAAAAGTGCGGCTGGGTGAAGGATGACAAGTTTTATCGCTATGACAGAATAGTACGATAAGACAACATGTGGAGGTATCATGAAGAATCCCGAAACTTCCCTGGGAAGCATTTACACAATTTAATAGCTTTTAGTACTTACCTCAAAATGTCACCCTGAGCATAGCGAAGGGTCTCTACTTCCGATAATCCGAGACTCTCACCTGCACTCCCTGGCACCGCCCGTGATTTGCTAAGCAAATCAGGCAGGTGTGCGCCAGGTGCAAGTGTCGGTCGCGGCAAACGCTCTCTCAGAGAGACGACATATTTTGGTGTATGATTGCGAAGATTAACAACACATCTCAAAACGGTAGCTATCATGTCACATAAAATCATCGATGGAAAAAAGCACGCTCAAATTGTAAAAGACGAAGTGCGTACACGGGTGGGCGCTCTAAAGGATATGGGCTGGTCACCCCGTCTCATTTCGATTGATATTGGCGAAATCGGAGCAGTGAGAGTGTTCATCAAGAATCAGCAGAAAGCCTGTGCGGAGGTGGGCATTGAGTATGAAAATCGTCACTACTCTACGGATGTCACCCAGCGCGAAGTGTTGGCGGCAATCCACGCGTTGAATGCAGACCCGCGCGTGACAGGCATCATCCTGCAACGCCCCGTGCCGCCTACATTGGACCTGGAGGAATTGGAAAATGCCATGCACCCCAGCAAGGATGTGGAAGGGATGAGCTCCGCCAATATCGGCAATATCGTCTACGGCGATTCATCTTTGGGACCTTGTACCTCGCTGGCATCCGTTGAATTACTACGCACTACTGGACTCGACTTGCGCGGGTTGGAAGTGGTAGTAGTGGGTCATTCTGAGATTGTAGGGAAGCCAGTTGCGTTATTACTGGTGGAAGACCTCGCGACTGTCACGATTTGTCATCATGCTACTCGCAATCTTACTTATCATACGCGTCAGGCAGACGCGTTATTTATCGCTGTTGGCAAGCCTGGTTTGATCAAAGCGGATATGGTCAAGCCCGGCGCGGCAGTGATCGATATCGGCATCAATCAAGTGGATGTCACCCTGCCGGATGGGACACAGGGTACGAAAATTGTGGGTGATGTGGATTTTGAAGGTGTCCATCAAGTTGCCGGTTGGATCACGCCCGTACCAGGCGGCGTGGGACCTATGACGGTGGCGATGCTCTTACGCAACACTGTTGTTGCCACAGAACGCCAGAAGAGCAAATATGAAGAAACGATGAGGGTATGAACTGCCGCATTACGCACATCGGCACAGCGACCATGCTTCTGGAGATCGGTTCGGTTCGCATCCTGACCGACCCGGTATTTGATCCCCCAGGTGGGAAGTATCACTTCGGCTATGGCACAGGTGCGACAAAATTAACAGCTCCGGCGATAAAGCCTGAATCCATTGGAAAGATAGATGCAATCCTGCTGAGTCATGATCATCATGATGATAATCTGGATCGCGCCGGGCGCGCACTATTGCCGCTCGCCGGGACAGTAATCACAACAGTCGCAGGCGCAAAACGGTTGGGGAATAACACCATGGGTTTGAAAGCCTGGCAGAATACAACGATACAATCAGATGTTTCAAAAATCAAAATAACCGCAGTACCCGCGCGGCACGGCTCACTGTGGAGTTACATCATTGTGGGCGAGACAACCGGCTTTATCCTGAAATGGACTGATCAAAAGCATGGGGTGTTGTATATCTCTGGAGATACGGTCTGGTTCAATGGGATTCATGAGATCGCGCATCGCTTCAAAGTCAGCACTGCGATTCTTCATATCGGCAAGGCAAGTTTTTCAATCACGGGCCCCATTCGATTTACTTTGACTTCCAAAGAGGCGGTGCGCATTATAAAAGTGCTCAATCCACGTATCGCGATCCCTATTCATTATGAGGGCTGGACTCATTTTCGAGAGCCGAGAGCAAACGCCGAAAAGCAATTCGTTGCAGCGGGGCTCAATGAAAAGGTACAATGGCTGCCGCTGGGCATACCGGTCAATATAGAGGTTTAATTCACTCAGCTTATGCAGAACGTCCCGAAGGTTTTGAACGGCTCAACCAGGTTCTTCAAGGAAACCTTCGGGACGGTATATAACATCAGTTAATTAACATTCAGGAAGGATGATGAACATGGATCTGGTAAAAATCTCAAACGTTGAGGGACGCATTCCGGTGACAGTGTTCCAACTACAGGACCGGGTCAATCTGGGAAACTTTGCAGAGCTGGAGCAAACCGCAAAGGATACCTATGAGGCTGGAATGCGCGATCTGGTCATTGACCTGAGCCAGACTCCTTCATTAACCAGCATTGGCATCCGTGCAATCGTGGTTATTCACCGGCTGCTTTCGACTGACAAGGCAAAGCATCTTAAACTATCAGGTGCAACCTCACCTATTCGCGAAATGCTGGAGATTGCAGGTATTACCCAGTTCATCGAGATCTATGATAATGTGGATGAAGCGGTTGCATCCTTTTAATTGACCTCTTGCATAAGCGATCCTTTGCCCAACCACAGAGCCCACTGAGATCTTTGAGAAAAACTCTTTTTCTCTGTGTTCTCAGTGGCGAAAAAGACTTTTGCAAGATGTCTTATAAAGTAATCCTACCTCCCCCACCTCGGTTGCCAATCCGAAGTCGTACTATTCGTTAGACGAGTTAATCCTGTTCCATCCGGGCGGATCATGTAGATTTCGTTGTTTCCATCACGAAATGAGGTGAACGCGATCCACTCACCATTTGGCGACCAGGTAGGACCGAGATTATCTCCGCCATTTGTGAGTCTTTCCAAACCAGTTCCGTCTATATTGATAATGAAGATATCGCGGTCACCGGCGGGTCCGCGATAAAAGGCAAGTCGTGTCCCATCCGGTGACCAGGTGCTGCGCCCGCCCATGTTATTGAGGTCAGTCACCTGGTTAACTTTCTTCCCGTTTGCATTCGCAGTATATAACTGACGCTGCCCCGAGCGGAGTGAAGCAAAAGCGATCATCGAACCATCCGGTGACCAGGTGGGGTCAATGTCATCGCGAAAAGTAAGGGCATGAGGGTCACTGCCATCCGCGTTCATCACCCAGAGTCCATTTCCGTTATTCGTGAAGATAATCCTTTCCCCATCAGGAGAAAGCTCCGGCGCATACAACGTGCCAATGTTATTTGTCAGGCGCTTTAGACCATTGCCATTGATATCCATGGAGTAGATCTCATACGTTCCACTTTGACGGGAGGCAAAATAAATGGTTCCCCCATCCGGCGAGAGCGATGCATAAAAGGCAGTCGCCTGAAAGTTTGTGAGTTGTTTTCGCCCAGAGCCATCCGCGTTCATGATACAGATCTGATCGATCTGGTTGATGAAACAAGTGAACACGATCTTGCCGGATGAAGAAGAACCATCACCAGAGATCGGTGAAGGAAACAGGCTCGGAATGATCGTTGGAAATATAGTTGGTGTGGAAAGGTCAAAGAAAGGAGTCGTGACAGTAGGTGAGCCGGAAAACTCAACCTGTGTGGAAGTGGAGTGCGGGACCGGCGGGTTTTGCCAAACATAAACAAACCCGCCCATCAGAATACAAAGCCCAATTACTCCACAGCCCAAGCCGCCGATGAGGAATGCATCAAATACGGAAAGAAATTTTTTACGAGATTCCATTAAGCTTGCTTTACTAATTCCCCCATCGTGGTTGGTAATCAGACACTGAACTGTTCGTCAAACGCGTAACACCTGTCCCGTCAGGGCGGATGATATAAATTTCATTGTTGCCATCACGAAAGGATGTGAATGATATCCAGTTCCCATCTGGTGACCAGCTGGGACCGAGGTTATCACCTCCGTTGGTGAGTTGGACCAGCCCCGTTCCATCCGCATTGATGATATAAATATTGTGATCACCAACTGGTCCCGCGTAAAAGGCGAGTCTCGCCCCATTGGGGGACCATGTGCTGCGTCCGCCCATATCGGGCAGATTCGTTATCTGGCGGATCTCCGTTCCATCCCGCTCCATGACATATAACTGACGTTGCCCTGTCCGGGAGGAGGCAAACGCGATCATCGAACCATCCGGCGACCAGGTTGGGTCAATATCATCATAAGGACCATTTGTGAGGGGATGAGGGTTCTTGCCATCCGAGCGCATGATCCAAATTTTTTGACTCCCATCTGTATTGTTGGTGAAAATGATCCTCTCACCATCAGGGGAGATCTCTGGTGCATACAGCGTGCCAATATTTTTGGTCAGGCGCTTTAGCCCTCTGCCTCTGATGTTCATCGAGTAGATCTCAAAACCTCCACTCTCGCGCGAGGCAAAGTAAATTGTTTTCCCATCGGGAGAAAGAGACGCGTAAAACGAAGTCGCGCTAAAGTCTGTGAGTTGTTTACGATCCGTCCCATCCGCGTTCATCAGGCAGATCTGGTCGATCTGATTGATGAAACAGGTGAACACGATCTTGCCAGAGGGAGGAACATAATTACCAGAAACAGGAACGGGCGAGGGGATGAGCGAGGTTGGAACTACGCCTTCCACTGTCGCGGTAAATGTTGGGAATAACGTCGCTGTGGGAAACCCCGAAACCGGAGCGGTAGGCGTCACTGTGGATATGTTGGAAAGCCCAACCGGCGTTGAAGTCGGAGCCGGCCTGGGCGGGTTCTGCCAAACAAAAATAAACCCACCCGTCAGAATACACAAGCCAATCACTCCACAGCCCAGACCGCTGAGGAGAAACCTGTCAAAGATTGCGAAAAACTTTTTAGAGGATTCCATTGTTCAATTTATTCTTCACTAAGACGAACGCCAGAAGCTTTCCGTTCCCATACTGAATCATACCTCAATATGAATTGCAACGATGGATTGGACTTCAATTCATAACTCATCTTACGCAGTCTACGCTCCCGCAGGGTCTGTGACCCTGCGGTATTAGTGGCAAAATACGGCGGTCACAGACCGCCTTTGAGCAGGGGTGCGTAAGGTGAGTTCATACGTGCTTTTAATAAAGAATGTGAGCGGTGAATCACTTTTTACATTTGAGTCTTTCGGCAATCCCTTGGTACACTTTGCCATTTTCATCTTTGGTCCCGGGTTTCACCAGCTGATCGACCGGGATATATAACGCCCGAGGCTTCTTGTGTCCTCCTTCCCCAAAACGCCAGTCACTAAGGCTGAAAAACGGACTATATACAATGCCTTTTGGCGAATCACCGGGCTTGTTATTTTCGTATGCACAAAAACAGCGGTGGACCAGTCCCTCAGCCAGCAATTCATCCAGCGCCCTCGGTCATTCCATAATTGTATGTTTCCCGGCAAATCCTTGTTGAAATTGTTAATCACATCACCGACCGTAAGCCCAATCTTATCGATGACTGTATCAAGAACATTTGCATCTGCTTGTGCGAAGCGCCGGCGAATCCTCGCGTTAATATTTGCATTTGCAAAATCACTTAAAATATTCTCAGTCGGCCGCGGCTTACTCAGGCGAGTGATCGCATTCTCTATTTTTTTCTGTTCGATTTCCTGAGATTCGATTCGCTTCTGAAGTGGTTTCAGTTTGAGTAGGATTCTCTCCTGTTCCTTCAGACTTTCCTTCTGCGATTGAAAATAGTTCGGCTTAGCCATTCTCCGCTCCTCGACTACCTGAATGGATCAATATCCCTATTCTATTCCATTCTGCAAAACATGAGAGGGAGAAACCTGTCACCAAAATCTCCCTTGAAAAAAGAAAACTCCTGAAAGTCACCTAACCGTCAGGAGTTTATCCAAGCGATGAACCGCTATCCAAATCCAAACATCATATAAACACATTCGTTGTCCTCACCTGATGATCTGGAAATATTTCATTCGTCGCCGTGTTATTCAATCTCTTCACCAAGACTTCGGATAATACATCGCGATAATCGGTCGTGACTGCCAGATCGCCTGGTCCCATGATTTGACCTTCCTCCAGCCCGGGCCATTCGCCGTGGACTTTGCCGCCATCCACGTTTCCTCCCAGGACCATCATCATGCTTCCGTGTCCGTGGTCCGTGCCGAGGCTTCCGTTCTCTGAAGCGCGCCGGCCGAATTCAGACATTGTTACAGTTGTGAGTTGGTTCATATGATCATTCATATCCGCGTGAAAAGCCGCGAGACCATCTGCCAGATCTCTCATTAAATTCGGCATGAGACCAGCTGTTGAACCCTGCGCGAAGTGAGTGTCCCAGCCGCCCACGTCAATCGCAGAGACTTCGAGTCCCACCTCGGCTTTGATAAGCATGGCAGTCTGTTTGAGGGCAAGCCCAAACTCTGAGTCAGGATAGTTCGCAGAACGTGCGGCTGTGTAAGTAAGCGGATCGAGCGTTGCCAGTGTATCCATGATCGAAAGCGTATCCTGCCCTAGCACATCATTTTCATAGACTGTGTTCAAAGCAACACGCATCTGTTGCAGGGCGCGTTGGTCGCCGCCAAGATGAAAATCTGCGATCGAACGCAAGGCGGAGACTGGAACCGTTCCACTGAGGCTTCTTTGCGGACGCGTTCCCATCCCCACCGCGCGCAATGGCGACGAATTGCCTGTATTCAACGTGGCAAGATGACGACCGATCCAACCGGACGCAGGCCCACGCTCGTCATCCACACCGCGCTCCATCAGCTCCATGGCTTTGAAGTGACTGCGCGATTCATCCGGCGCGCCGCAGGCATGGATGATGGCAAGCTGCTGTGACTGCCACGCATCAAGCAATGCATTCATGGAGGGATGAAAGCCAAAGAAGCCATCCAAATCAAGCGCGCGTTCTGTTTGTTTCGCGTTTGAGTCATCAGGGCGCGGGATTCCAAGCGAGGGGCGTAGGCGATAATAAGCCTCTTCGCCATGCGGCACGACCATGTTGAGGACATCCGCTGCACCGCGCAGGAAGATCACAACCAATGTATCGCCGCGCGGGGCCGTATTTTTTGGCGAGAACGCAAGGCGCGGCATCCATGAGGGGTATGCGACTTGGTAGGTGGTTGGTTTTGTGAGGGTGGTTAACATTGTTTATCTCCATTTCAAAAGGTGGTCGAGTAGGGCTGGTGGTTGAGTAGCGAGCGCACTTTGCGAGCGTATCGAAACCCAGCCCATATCGAGACCACATCTTGCAATTTCATTTCTACTTGTAATTGTTGGTTTCGATACGTGGCGCTTACGAACAGCGCCACTACTCAACCAACGGTATATATATATCAACGCCACTGAAACGCGGGCGAAGCGATGATACCTGCGGCGAGGACTTGCAGGGTCTCTTCAGAGGAGGCGCCGGCCGATAGTACGGAATCAATTAGCTTGTCACGCGCGAGGCGTTCTAACGGCGCCCCTAACAATAAAGATGTAAGCGAATCCACATCAGCATATAAACTGTCTGTAGGTGAGACATACAATAAGGCATTGAGATTGTGCCTTGTACCATTGATCTCATTGCGGATCAACTCGAACGCGAACTGCCAGCGCGGCATGAGATTGTTCTGCCAGGGCGTACTGACATCGGGATAACCATCGGGTGTGGGCCAACTGAAATAAAGCTGACCCATGCGAAGGAGGTAATCATGAAGAGCGGTCGTGTCAGTTTCGGTATTCGTCATGCGAATTGCAGAGGTAACAAAGTTCGCAGGACGTTTGTATTTAGGCTGCGCGAGGGGCAAGCCATCGAGCAGGATGACGCGCAGAACCGATTTGATATCGCCATTTGTATTGAGGAAAGTTTGCGCGGCTTTCTCGATGATGACTTGCGGAGGATCATCCGCGATGAAGCGACGAGTTAATTTCGTGGCAATGAAACGCGCGGTGCTTGGATGTGTGACCAGCATTTCGATCACCTGCTCTGCTTCTTTGATTCCCGCGTTGGGAATGGTGAGACCCAGAACATTCTTTGTGCCTGTATCATGCAAATCTTCTTTGAATACGAAATCGCCAAGCCAGAAATGGTCTTTGACGTTCCAGCCTGTGAGACAGCGCGCCAGTTCCATCACATCCTGTTGAGTGTAGCCGCCATCCACACCGAGGGTGTGAAGTTCCATCAGTTCACGAGCATAATTTTCATTGGGCGCGCCTTTTTCGTTTGCCTGATTATCAAGATAGATCATCATCGCAGGCGAGTGCGCTGATGCCCAGACTAGATCATGGAATGAGCCGAGCGCGTGTTTGCGGATCACTTCGCGGTCGTCCACAGTTTTAAGATAGAAGCAATTGCCTTTCTCGATGAAGATATTGAAGTGGTCGCTCCAAAATTCGACCATGAGTTCATAAAGCTGGCGTTTGCTGTAGATTTGCCTGAGCAAAGTCCCCTGGCGTAATTCGTTGGCTGGTCTTTCCCTATCATAGCCTTCAAACAGTTGATTGGTCACTGCTTCGATTTCGTTCGCTTCCATCTGAAGGGTTTTGAATGGATTGAGCAGAAGTTCGCAATCAAAATCGTTGATGGATTCAAACGCGAGCTGTTCTTCGATGTATGCCTGTAAACCGATCTCAGCAAAGCGAGCGCGTTCTTCGACGCGTGGCCCGAAGGTCAGTCTGTTCAACGCGAGGAAATCGTGCGCATCAAGCGGAGTCCATGGGAGGACAGGGAGGTCGCCTGCGAGTCGGCGGTAGACGGGAGCACAACTGGAGAGCGCCGCGCTGGCAGTGACGAGAGTGGAGAGTTTGAGGAAGTCGCGTCGGGAGAGAGTCATAGTAATTAGTAAGTGGTAATTTGGTGGTCGAGTAGCGAGCGTTTGTTGCGAGCGTATCGAGACCGGAGATTAGAGAATTAGAGATTAGATGAGTGTTTTGAATTGCAAAGAGAGAGAAGGAAAGAAGAAAGACACTTGCACCGTACGTGATTTGCTTAGCAAATCATGCAGGTGGGAAAGAGTCTTTGCGTCCTTCGCGGTCTTCGCGGTAACTCATGCTTGTGATGGCATTGGTTCAGAGGTGCGGATGGTCTTTTCACGAGGCATCCAGTTCAGCAATGCAAAGCCTGTTGCTCCGAAGGCAATGATCAGCATGAGGGGCCAGAAGAACAGCCATCCAAGAATGGGGAAGAAGGCTGCGAGTTCGAGAATGACCGCGCCGCGGATGAATCCGCCGAGTGGTGTAAGTGCGGTCCCTGTGCGTTTCATTTGTTCGCCAAGGTGCGCGGCGATACCCGCTGAGCCAATTGAGGAAAGCGCGAGGGATACTGCAAGCAGAATCCAGCCCAGGAATTTGGCAGGTCCAAATGGCATTGCCATCAAAACGAAGATCGGTATGGTAACTACGATCAGGATGATGAGCCCCAGCCAGAAAGTGCGCGCGAGCGTCTTTTCGACACGGGTCTGGGCGCGGGTGATCATAGATGGAAACAATAGCCACCCTACAGCGAGCATGCAAGGGAAGGCAATGCTAATGATGAGCAAAATGAAGAAGATGGCAGA
>JAKEFL010000274.1 GCA_022616105.1 Anaerolineae bacterium
TAAACACGAAGGACACTAAGATCACGAAGGAATTTTTTTGTCAGCTACGCTAATCCTCACGAATAGTTCAAGATATTCTCTTATATTGCGTGGATTGATAGTCTTGCCCGCACGGGCGTAAACACCCGTGCTATTGATACAAAGCCCGCTGCCCTAAAGGGTGCTTCGCGAAAGCGGACTCAATGACTCGTGGACACGCTCATGGACATTCTCAAACCCATCATTCAATTTAAACCTTAGTGCCCTTTGTGTCCTTAGTGGTAAAAAATTATTCTTTGCCAAGCAAGCGCTTCGCCAACTGCACTGCGCCGACCGCATCCTCAGAAGTGCCATCTGCTTTGATCTTTTCAGCCCAGTCTTTCGTGATTGGTGCGCCACCAACCATCACTTTGATACGCGGTCGCAAGCCCTCTTTATCCAATTCCTCGATCACCTCGCGCTGACGAATCATCGTCGTGGTCAACAACGCGCTCATGCCGATGATCTGCGCGTCGATTTCAAGCGCCTTGCCGATGATCTTTTCAGCAGGCTGATCCACGCCTAAATCGGTGACTTCAAAGCCCGAGGCACTTAACATGGTTCCGACAAGCGTTTTTCCAATTTCATGGATATCACCTTCAACCGTTGCCAGTACCACACGTCCCATCACCTCGCGTGCTTCACCGAGCTTGAGCAATTCAGGTTCCAGCACGGCGACCGCGGCTTTCATGGCTTCGCCCGCCATCACCAGTTCGGGCAAAAAAGCCTCACCCAAACCGAACTGGTCGCCGATGTAATTGACGCCAACCACGAATCCTTTTGTGATGGTGTCCAATGGGTGCATGTTCAATTCGATGGATTTTTGCGCGAGTTCAATCGCGATTTCCTTTTCGCCTTCAATAATGCATTGCGCCATTTGTTTATAAAGTTCTTCCGACATACCGCAATCTCCTTATTTCGTTGTTTTCTTCAATAGGAACAGCGCCAATGCTTCTTTTTCGCGCAATAATTCCGCAGGGATGTCCAGATATTCCTCCAACCATCTTCCCGATTCCATCACATGCTCAATGGATTTTTGTGCAGCCAACTCTCCGTTCCGTTTTTTGAGCGCGTCGACCATCGAGATATGTTCTCTATGAGTCTCAGACATGCTCTTTGCCAGGATTTCAGGCCTGCGAAATAATGCTTCATATAATAACCAATCGGGGAAGGCGTTCGCAACAACTCCGTATAGCTTGATGAGCAAATCATTCCTTGTTGCTTCTGCGATGGCAGAATGGAATTCACGACTTAATTGCCGTGCATAGGACATATCCTTCAGCGAGTCGTGCTTCTTCATTTCGTCGATCGTTCGTTCCAGACTGGAAACCTGCTCCCGCGTTATATTCCTTGCCGCCTCCTGAGCGATGACGGCTTCGAGGACAAGCCTCAGCCCATACGCTTCCCCTACATCCTTTATGGACGTTTCCCGCACCCGAACACCACGGTAGGGGACACGTTCTGCGAGTCCAGCCGAGACGAGCAAATCCAACGCCTCGCGGACAGGTGTCATGCTCACTCCAAGCTGCGTGGCGATATCGTCCTGCCGAAGCCAATCACCAGGCTTGTAGATACCTGAGATGATTTTTTCGTGCAGCACATCAAAAATATCCTCTTTAAGAGGTCTTTTTTGGATAAGTTCAGATTCCTGGGTTAGCACTGGATGAGTAGACATATTCTCCTCTGCGAGTTCCGTGATTATAAATTATATATAATTTTTAGTACAGGAACTTTTGGCTGAATAGGTTACACACCCTGAGGAGAGAAGCCTACCCTGAATTTAGTAGAAGGGAGGACAGAGACCGCTGGTGGGGCGGTCTGTGGCTTTTCAAGTGGTTTCCATAGTTTTATCTAAGAAATCGGCTAACTTTTTCCATTCAATTTTGGCAGGGGGAGTATCACTATAAAATCTTTCGCGAAACTCTTTTTCTAATTTATCTGTGGCAGCATAATATTCTCTACTGAATTCCACGCCTCCGAGTCTCGATGGAAATTCAAGGTTGTAATTCATAACATCACGGAAAATTTCAATTTCCCTTAGAAATATATACTCGTCCAGAATAAGATCAATAAAACGCGCAACAATGTTTGTACCGTATTCTGAATCTGTAGCGATGGTGCTGGATAACAAGTCATCCAGTGTTACATCACGAACGATTTTTGTTCTTCGTTTCTTTAGTTCAGCGGGAATCTTTTCAAACCTTTTCATTTTCTCATCCTTATCATCAAGAATTAGAAACCAAATAATAAAGCATCCATCATTGCTTTTGTCTTTTCACGCCCAACTTCCTGATAAATTTCCAGTAACTCTGCAAAAGTCCCCTTTCCTCCGATTGTTTCCCAAAATTCATCACCAAGGAGAACTTCGTTCTTCATGTCCAAATACTGTAAACTAAAACTATGTTTGTAATCTTCCTTCTTTAAGCCATACGGATTATATGCCATTGCGAAATACGCATTTACTCTTGGTCTATTCTCCTGAGTTATGGCATGTATTCTTAATAGTCTTTCTGCAATTTCCAAACATTGACCTTTGTTAGGTTTTGGGGACTTAATTTCAAAGAAATATCTTACGCCAGATTTATCTTCTAAGTAAAGGTCAGATACGACAGGTCTTTCAACCCAAATATCGTCCTCAATTTTTAGAACTTCATCAATCAGTTGCAGAAAATTAGGTTTGTGTTCACGAGCTATTTGGTTTACAAGTTCTTCGATTTTTGTCGTTGCTGCGCTTGGCATTTGACCTGTTGCAATAAAGCCCCGTTTTGAAACCTTATATTTTTGAGAAGCAATAAGCCTTGCACACTCTTCAAAAGTTGAACCCAATTTTGTTGAAAATGACCGTTCAAACGTGCTAACTCGGAGAACCTGTTCTGGAATTATAGCTTCATGGAAAGGCTTATAGCTTCCATCGGTTGGTTCGTTCTCACCATAGTCTCCGTCAAGCTCTTTTAGGAGATGGGGAGGTTTTTCCGGGGGTTTATGTTGTAGGACTAACCCATCAATAAACCCTTCAAGAAAGCCTTTGATTGAAATTCTGACTTGATTGCTTATCAAGGTTTTCTCCAAATAAAGATGGACTCGAAGAATTCCGAAGACCGCCGACCTGTCCTGCGATTTACATGTCTTTGCAAAACCGCCTCGGTTTCCACGCCAGCCAACTCTGCAATTTTTGGATAAAGGTTAGAGCGGTCTCCAGCAACAACTATCAACCTTCCGCCTGGAGACATTGATTGAGTACATGATCGGAACACAGCGGAAATATCGTCTAGATATTTCTGTTGAGCCTTCTGGCTTGATCCATTGGACGCGGGTCCAATTTCATGTTCGCTTCGATCATCCAACCCTAGAAGATGATAGGCATAGGCGTGTTGGTTGTGATAATCAATTAGTCCAACATAAGGAGGACTCGTAATTATTCCATCAATTTTTGGAATTTTCAGTTCCCTGCTATCCCCATGTTCAACTTTTACGGTTGCATCAGTGCGTATTTGTGCGAATTCTTCAATGCGTTTCAATGTATCCAGGCTATATCGTTTGAGAAACTTGAAGGCCTCCTGTGTTGGATAACATTGCCTTGAATGTTTGTAGCACCAATAAGGTTCCGTTTGAGGTTTCTTGGGAAAATCTAAATCAAAGTGTGTTGTTAGTCGCGCTGAGCGGGCGGAACGCGAGAGAATTACCTTTAGTAAATTTTTATATTCATAATTTTCCGCAAAAATGAGATTCTTGTATGTTATTAATTCGTGCAGTGCTTGGGGCGCAAACCATATTTTTAAATATTCGCTGTCTGTTTGGGATAGGCTGAGGTCATAAACTGAGGGGTTTTCCCATAAACTAAGTTGTTGAATTTCTTTTTGGGTAATGGTCGTGACCTTTTCTAGAATATCCATAACCTCTTTGCGAGCCTTTTTTAAGTCATATTTCATTGTCTTTGCCCGACAAAGCGTTATATTGAATTGAGAAATATCAAATCCCATCGAATTAATACCAAGTTCATTTGCCTGAACAAGGCTTGTTCCTGAACCGACAAACGGGTCTAAAATAGTTTGACCTGTTTTGAAGTATTTCCTTAGGAAAACTTCTACCAATTGAGGAATATATTTTCCGAGATACGGGTGCAACCTGTGAACATGTTTTGTCCTTATCTTTTCAGGAAGATCGCGTTCTGTCCAATTTAAATTAAATCTCTCAAGAGGTGTTTCGGGGGTCACCTCTGAGGACTTGGTGGGCTTTTCAGAATCCGCATAGATTAGAACTCGTTTTTCTTCGTTAGTCAGCATATTGGTTTGCAGCAATTATATCGGACCTCTACATCCACTTCTCCTTCAACATCAAAGCTAGCGGAGATGCCAGCAACACTAGTCCTGTCGTCATCACCAGCACAGTGGGGAAACCGTAATTCTCTGCCAGAGGGCCCGTAATTAATAATCCCAGCGCGCCCGCGGAAAAGATAAAGCCCAGGATCAACCCTGAGGCTAATGCCATGCCACCTGAAATCATCCGTTGCGCAAGGACAACCATAATGCTATGTACGGATCCTGTGCCCGCGCCTGCTAATGGGATTAACAAATACAGCCAGGGTGACCACCCGATTTGGCTCATGATAAAGATCGGTATAGCCGACAGTAACAGAGCAGTTGCCGCGACTTTTCGTTTTTTATATCTATCTCCAAGATGCCCGCCAATGACATTCCCCAAGGCTGAACCGCCCATAAACAAACCAGCCATGTTTCCATATGTCACTGCGCTCAGACCCAAATCCTTGAGGTATTTCGGTACAAAGCTGATCATATTTGTCTGTGACCAGGATTGCAGTGTGGCTACGATCGCTAGTAGAAGGATGAATCCGACGCTCGCCTGTAAACGGATTTTGTCATCACCCTGAATGGGACGCGGATGCGGCTTATTCGCGCGCAATTGATAGGCAAGTGAAAGACCGATTGGGATCGAAATGATAGGCAGGATCATCATTGCAGGCAGTCCGAGCCGCGCAAGAATGAGACCTGTGATGATTGGTCCGATAAAATGTCCCATTTGCCCCGCCGTAAAGAAGAGTGATGTGGCAGTCGTTTCGCGCCCTGCGAGATGGTCGCGTCCCTGCAGAGTGGCTTGGGCTGTGCCAACAGGATGAAAGGAGGAAGAGCCGAAGGCAGCGATGATCAGGCAGATCAATCCACCTGCTCCAGGGATATAAACTGCGCCCGAAAAGAACACCGTCATCCACAAAACGCCGCCCGCCGCGAGCCAGCGTGGACCCACCCGATCAGAAAGCCAGCCGAAGATTGGCTGTGTGAGCGCGGATGCCCAGATATAAATCGTCGAAATCCAAGCGATCTGAGTTTCGGTAAGCCCAAGATACGTCAACAACACAGGGCGGGCGCTGTTGAAAACATCCACCATCAAGTGACTAAGCGCGACGGAAGAGAAGAGCGAGTCAAGGAGTAAAGGCATATTGGATTGACGATTTACGATTGACGATTTACGATTTACGATTGACGATTTGAGATTGATGATACAGTTGATTTTGTTCGATATATTCGTATACGGGCTTTGGAAGATAGTATCGGAAGGTCTCCCCATTTGCGATTCGACTTCTTATTTCGCGTGAAGCGATTTCGAGCAGTGGCGCATCTACATAATGGACCTTTGAACTAATCCCAGGTAATTTGCTTTCCAACACCTCAAGGTTAGGTGTATCACCTGGACGGCGCATCACACCTACCCAGTGACAAGCATAAAGTATTTCTTTAGGACGATGCCATGTCGGCAGGTCGCGTAACGAGTCTCCGCCGATGATTGGGACAATCTCTGCGCCTGGATTTTGATCCGCGATCAATTTCACTGTATCCAGTGTGTAATGTGGGCCTGGCCGATCAAGTTCAACACGCGAAAGTTCAAAGGATGGATTATCTTGAATCGCGAGATTCACCATTGCAAGGCGATGTTCAACAGGTGTAATAGGTTGATCTTGTTTGTGTGGAGGCTCCGGGGTTAAAGTCCAAAGCAAACGGTCAAGTTCAAGTTGTGACTGTGCTTCGGAAGCCAGAATCAGATGACCAAGATGCGGCGGGTCGAATGTACCACCAAAAAGACCAATACGTTCAGGCATAACTTGTCATTCTTCCCAATCCTACACATGACTTTCTAGGTATTCTGCGACCAAGGAAGCAAAACGATCAAAGTCATTGAGATTATCTTGGACAATCCGATAGACTGCTTCATCATCCACACCCCAATAGATATGCACGCAGATTATTCAGGATGGCGGTCACTTTTTCAGGCTTAACCACGTCTTAACCCTTTTTGGCGAACCTGATGCAGAAAAGCACGTTGCATTCGCTGCGCTGTTGGGAGATAATCAAAATACTTGCGGCGGACGAGTGACTCAAATTCTGCACGTTGTCTCTGGTCATGGGCATACAAACATATTCCCTCCTGCAATATCTCGCCTTGTGCCAGTAGGGGAGCATGGTTGATTGTGCGCGCGTCCACGTTCTTCACGCTGCACGCCTCCTCCACGGCCGCCTGGATCTGAAGTTCCAACTTTAATTGGTCTTGCGCTTTGGGCAGAGGTCCGTTCAATACTAATGCCAAATCTATATCACTGGTTGGCAAGGGGCTGCCACGAGCCACAGATCCGTGAAGATAAACCAGCGCCACAGGAAACTGCGCCAGAGCCGCGCCCGAGTGCGCTTTGAGTTTTCTGATAATGTCATCAGCCTGTTGACGGCGTTCACGCCGATAATCGGTGGTTAAAGCATTGGGTTGCATAAGTTAATCCATAGTATAACCGTTCCCTTTCCCCAGTGGGAGAGTAGGCGGGGCGAATGGTATACTCGCCTCATCTCATACCAAACTTTAGGTGAACCATGAATCAAACATACGATGCCATCGTGATTGGCGCAGGCGTAATGGGAGGCAGCATTGCTTATAACCTCTCACAACGCGGACTGAAAGTGCTTATCCTCGAACGCCAGACGATTGCAGTAGGTGCGACCGGCGCGTCGAGCGGACTAGTCCGCATGCACTATGATGTAGAAGTGGATTCAGCTCTGGCATGGGAAAGTTTTCATTACTTCAAGAACTGGCGCGAACGTGTCGGCGGAGAATGTGGATTCACGCGCACAGGTTTTTTGCAGATCGTGAAGCCAGCTATGAATGAACAATTGCGCGGCAATGTTGCCATGCAGCAAAGGCTTGGGATTCTGACCGAAGTTGTGACTGCAGAAGAAGTAAAGAAACTCGCGCCGATGTTCAAAACGGATGATTTCGATCTCGCGGCGTATGAACCTGAGTCCGGTTATGCTGACCCAACGTCGGTGACAAATTCGTTTATTAATCACGCAAAGGCGCGCGGCAGTGTGTTGCTGATAGATTGCGAAGTGACGGGAATCCGCGTCAGCGGCGGAAAGGTCCTGGGTGTGGATTCAAGCCGCGGGCGCCGCCCTGAGCATGTCGAAGGGTCGTTCGACGCGCCGATCGTTGTCAATTGCGCGGGTACGTTTGCGGGACGCATCGCAAAGTTGGTGGATGTTGATATCCCAATCGATACATGGAGTCATGATGTAGCATTTGTGAATCGTCCTGCGAAAGTTGGAATGCATCCCACTGTGATCGATGATTCGTTGGGGATGTATTTTCGGCCCGAGGGCGTTCATACTTTGATTGGTTTGGAAGATTACAATCGCATGGGCGAACCGCCTGAATCTGAATTGGGACACGTCTCCCCCGAGTTTATTACTCATGCCATTGATCGTATTTGCGCGCGCATCGAAGGCATGGAGGAGGGCTCTCTTCACTCAACGCATGTCGGGCGAGATGGCATCACACCGGACCAGAAAGCTGTCATTGATCAAGCAGGTCCTGATGGATTTTATGTCGCGTGCGGTTTTAGTGGCACAGGATTTAAGTTGTCGCCCGCTGTTGGTGTTTGCGTTGCCGAGTTAATTTTGGATGGAAGCGCGAAACTGGTTAATATCTCTTCACTAAAACTTGATCGCTTTGCGCGCGGTGAATTGCTTAAAGGTGAATATTCATACGGTCATATTTGGCGGTAATCGCTCTGAGCGGACTCTGAGCGACCCTGAGCGTAGTCGAAGGGGAGACGAAGTGGAAGTCGAAGCGCAAATAACTGGTTTGTGATCACACTATCTTATTGGACTATAATTTTCCCATGAATAAGAAAACCCGCTACGAACAACTCAAACAACAAATTCACTTCCACAACTATCGCTATCACGTGTTGGACGCGCCCATCATCAGCGATCTGGAATTCGACAAACTGCTGAACGAATTGAAGAAGATCGAAGCAGATGATCCGGCTTTGATTACACCTGACTCACCCACGCAGCGCGCGGGAGCCAAACCTGCTGACCGTTTCGTCAAAGTCAGCCACCCTTCACCGATTCTCTCCCTCTCGAATGCCTTCGGCGCGGACGACGCGCGTGCCTGGTTCGAGCGCGTTACAAGGATCGATGACCGCGTTGAAAA
>JAKEFL010000275.1 GCA_022616105.1 Anaerolineae bacterium
GAATGACAAATATTACCAAAGAATCAATCCTCAACGCACTCAGTAAAGTGGAAGAGCCAGATCTGCACAAGGATCTTGTTACTCTTAATATGGTTCACAATCTTGAGATTCAAGATGATACGGTTTCGTTCACAATCATGCTCACGACACCCGCCTGTCCTTTCCGCGCAAAATTAGAAAGGGACTCGAAAGAGGCTGTGATGGCAATCGAAGGGGTGAAAACCGTCATCGTCAAAATGGACTCGGACGTGCCGAACGATGGCCGTATGCGCGGGCTGGTCAAAATGCCCATCCGCAACGCGATCGCGGTCGGTTCGGGCAAAGGAGGCGTCGGCAAATCCACCGTGTCTGTAAATATTGCTGTCGCACTTGCACAAAGTGGAGCGCGCGTTGGACTCATGGACGCGGACATTTATGGACCCAATGTACCCACCATGCTTGGCATCGAAAGACTTCCACCTCCTCAAGGGCAGAGACTCATTCCCGCGCTGGCATACGGAATCAAGGTGATCTCGATGGGCCTGCTCGTCAAACCCGGACAGCCACTCATCTGGCGCGGACCGATGCTCAACTCCGCCATCCGTCAATTCTTGGGTGACGTGGAATGGGGCGAACTCGATTATCTTATTGTTGACCTCCCACCGGGAACCGGTGACGCTTCACTATCGCTCGCCCAAGCCCTGCCCCTCAGCGGTGCAGTGATTGTGACCCTGCCGCAACTTGTCTCGCTGGAGGATGCCAGCCGCGGACTAAATATGTTCAAAACACTGGAAGTGCCCATTCTTGGAATTATCGAGAACATGTCCTACTTGGATCTGCCAGACGGCACGCGCATGGATATCTTTGGTTCAGGTGGCGGAGAACACCTCGCGCAAGCGACCGAGACCCCCTTCCTTGGTAAAGTGCCGATTGACCAGAATGTGCGGATCGGTGGTGATAGCGGAAAACCAATAGTCATCTCGCATCCCGATTCAGCAGTTGCAAAATCCCTGCGTGAAATTTCAGAATTGCTTGCGGCAAGAGTTAGCGTAGCCGCGCTAAGCGGAAAGAACGAATTGCCGATCAATATTGTGGAATAAAAGAAATGGTAGAATCAAAAAATGGAAGAGAATATACCAACTCTGAAAGAAGTCAAGGCATTGGAAAACTTCTGCTTGCACGTTAAATTTTCGGATGGCATAGAAGGCAAAGTTGACCTGTCTGAATTTGCAGGCAAGGGAGTCTTTGCATTGTGGGATGACTACAGCCAATTTGAAAAGGTGAATATCGGTTCAAGCGGTGAATTGATTTGGAATGAAGATGTTGATATGGATGGTTTGGGGATCTACTTAAGATTGACAGGCAAGAAACCCGAAGAAGTTTTGCCTATTGAACCACTTCGATAGTTAAGTGGAAAGAACAAATTGCGGATAAATATTATTGAATAAAGAAAAAAATTTGGGATATAGAAGGGCCTGACGAGTGTTTGAATCGTCAGGTCTATTTATTGTAAATAACGAATATATGGCTATACGCCACACCAAATGGAATTCCGATCATGGTTTGATCTAGAATTAATTTTCGTTAAAGTCACAAGTCTACGCGTGGTTTTTAGATCTTATGGATAGAAATAATCTGTTGAGAGTAGGGTAGGCCCTTATTGACGGTATTTCAAATCATCCACATAATTCTCTTATCGTTGCCAATCTGTATGGGCTTCAAATGTAGAGACACAGTGGGATAATACATTGCAAGCTCTCCACTGTATCTCTGCCAAACTAATCCTCACGGAGGTAGAAATGGACATCCTACTCTGGATCATATTTGGCGCGATCGCTGGTTGGATTGCAAGCATGATCATGGGCACAGACGCTCAAATGGGCGCGCTCGCCAATATCATTGTGGGCATTGTTGGTGCGGTGATCGGAGGCTTCCTTATGACGAATGTCTTCGGTGCACCAGGGGTCACCGGCTTCAACATTCCGAGCATGCTCGTTGCGATTCTAGGCGCCGTGGTTTTGCTTTTCCTGACAAGCCTTGTTCGCCGAGCCTGACCGTATGTAATCTCAACATGGGCAATAGTATAGCATTGCCTCGATAGTTCTATACTTTAGATGGATTGGGTTAACGATGCGCGTATCACGCATCGTTAACCCAAATAATATTCCGGAGGAAATATGCTCACCAGGCAGATTCCACTCAAACATGACATCAAGGTCCAAGCCATCAATATTTCTGAAAACAGCGAAATCCCCAGTGCACTCGATCAATTGGGGATACCACATCCAAAACCGGTGATCGTGCTGGTCGGCGGCGCAGGTGGAATCGGATTCCTGGATAAATTTCCCATGCGTAAAGCGATTGGCATTGTTACAAAATTGGCAGAAGAGACTAACTCTGTTGTCCTGGATGGCGGCACGCTGGCGGGTATCATGAAAGAGATTGGGCAACAAAGAAAAAGGGACAAGTTTTCCTTTCCTCTGGTTGGGGTGGTTTTTGACAGCCTTGTTATGAAGGAAGAGCCGAAATCCATTTTGGATCCCAATCATACCCACTTCTTCCTGATCTCTGGTGACGACTGGGGAGATGAATCAGCATGGATCTCAAAAATCGCGACAAGCATCGCGGGAGACAATAAATCAATCACGATCCTCATCAACGGTGGAAATATATCAAGGACAGATGTCGAATACAGCCTGTTGGAGAATCGTCCCGTGTTCATCATGCGCGGCACGGGCCGTCTGGCAGATGAAATCACATTGACGGGCAAAGTCTTCCCAGTTGATATTTCACAAAAGCCAGAGGAAATTCTGGAATATTTGAAGTCAAAGATTTTGTGACGAAATAATGGTTTAATTTAGCCCGCAAAAAAGAGGATGGCAGTTTGAAATAATACAAAAAGGTATTGAAAATCAATCCAAGGATGGCACCCCAAACTCTCGGTTCCCTGCGGAGCATGCTCAGAACTCCCAGCACAATTCCAATCACGCCTGGCAAAACCAATAGAAGCGAGCTTATTACTCTTTCTGCTGTCAAAGACATTCCAGAAAATGAAGATTCAAACAGTGTTAAGAGGACAAGGAATAACACAGACAACGCGAACAAAGCCAACGATTTTGCGCCAAAACTCATTTTCATATAAGTTCTCCTGAAAATTTCCAAATCATATCGCGCAGTCGCCGACACGGCTTCACTAGACAGGGCAAGTCTCCACGCGAAGCGTCTAATCTCCCCTCACTTCCCTCCACAACTCCTCACGTCTCTTTTGTCCTTCAGCATCCAAAGGCATCCCTGCTTCCAGCTTTTGAAGTAATTCCTCAGGCGGATATGTTGAAGGATCAGCACGCATCTCCTCATCGAGCAATTCAATTGCGGAGCGATTCCCTGTTGCATAACGCGTATAGCGCGCTTCCTGTGCAGAGACTTCAGGACGGAGTACAAAATTCAAAAACGCGTGAGCCAGTTCTGGGTTAGGAGCGTCCTTAGCAATTGCCCAATCATCCTCCCAGATTTGCGAACCCTCACTCGGGACGACATATTTTATCGGGACTCCTTGCGCGATCAACGCGGCGGCATCGCCATTCCAACCTAAAGCCATACAAGCCTCCCCCGAAATCAGCAAAGGTTTGTAATTCGTCTCAAAGGCAAGCAGATGAGGCTTGAGATTAAGCAGATCGTCACGCGCGCCAGCTAAAAGGTCAGATGATGAAGCGTTGTAAGAGTGACCGCGCATTTTTAATGCCGCGCCGATTACCTCGCCAGGCGAATCCAAGACTGTGACGCGTCCAGAAAACTTCTCGGAAAGCCTCCAAAAATCTGCCCAGGATGTTGGTTCTTCATAGATCATATCAGTGCGATACATGAAACCTGTCGTCCCCCAATCTTTGATGATACTGATACGACTCTCCGCGTCATGGGGACGCCTAACCTGAAACCGTTTTTCGAGATGCTCCATGTTTGGAAGTTTCGCGTGATCCAACTCAACAAGACGACCTTCCGCGCCCAACTCACGAACAGCATAATCAGGTGGACATAACACATCGGGCATGGTCTCGATACGACGCTCCGCGTCTACTCGACCAGCGGCCTTCATGCGCTCGATCAATTCAACTGCACTCGGAACGATCTCCAAATTTACTTTGGCTTGATATTCCGATTCAAATTGTTCTAATGTAAGAGGATTGATGTAATCGGGCCAAGTGAGCAGTGTGATCTGTTGAGTCATGTTCGGTTATTGCGGATATTGCACATGTCCAAGCTGGACAAGCATATGCAGAAAACCCCTCTCACTCCAGCGCTCCACGATTTTCCCATCTGAAATGTAAATGATGTCCATACCAGACCAGGTCGCTTGCCCATCTGTCGCTGGAAAACCGCGAAACGATCCCGACTGCGTGCCGCGAATAGTGAGGCGAACCGCAACTTTATGATCATCGGCAAACATATCTTCAACAGTCACATTGATATCAGGGAATACACTTGTAATCATTGACAAGTACGTCTTGAAATTTTCCAACCCTAGCGCGGCTGCGCTATGATCAACATATTGCAATGACAGAATTTCATCCGCAACATCCATCTTCCTGCCATTCAGAATCTCATCATAAAAACGAGATGCAAGGATTTTATTTTGTTCAACAGACATTATCGCTCCAATCTCCACGCAAAACGTCTAATTCTCCAATTACTAAATTACCAATTACTTTATTACTCCGCCCTCCTCACCCTCTCTGCAATCAATACCAATGTCAATGTGCCGATCATCATCAAAACCGCCAGGGCAATCATAATGGGCAAACGACTGGCAAACCGCAATTGACCATACAAATACACTGGGAAGGTCGGCTGTGTCCCTGCAAGAAATAATGCCAGTGCAAATTCATCGAACGAAACAGTGAACGCGGTGAGCCAGGCAGAGACCATGGCCGGCGCAATCATAGGGATAACGACGCGACGAAGTGTGGTGGGGTAATCCGCACCCAGGTCCATGGCGGCTTCTTCGATGTTGGCGTCGAACCCTGCGAGACGGGCCCCTACGATCAGCAGGACATAGGGCAGCGCTACAACTGTATGTGCGATTCCAACTGTCCATAGTGAGCGGTCAATGTTGAGAATTGAAAAAAGTAAAAGCAATGCAACTGCCAGAACGATATATGGAACGATCAACGGCAGGACAGCCAATGCAACAAGCAAACCTTTGCTTCGGAACTGGTAGCGCATCATCAACAAGGCGACCATGGTTCCCATTAAAGTAGCTGTGAGACTACTCCCCAGCCCGACAACCAGACTGTTGCGCGCGGAACGCAAAAGCGCATCTGAGGCGAATAGTTTTTGATACCAATCCAAAGTCAGTCCCTGAAGCGGGAAGGAAAGAAACGCGCTTGAGTTGATGGAAAACAAAAAGAGGATTGCAATCGGCAGATAAAGAAGAGCAATGAGTCCAAAGTAATAAGCCTTGAGAGGGAACGAATTTCTAAAAGTCATCATTCGAGCAAATCCCTCAAGTTAATTAAGCGCGTCGCAACCGCAACAAGTACCAGTGTTCCAAACAGCATCACCATCGACATGGCAGAACCAAAGGGCCAGTTCGCGGCTTTGGTGAAAAAGTCCTGGATAATGTTGCCATACATCGAACCGCGGCTTCCGCCAACCAGCAACGGGGTTACATACTCGCCTACTGTAGGAATGAAAACCATAAAGAAAGCTGCGAATACACCAGGGAGGCTCAGCGGCAGCGTAATACGCAAGAATTGATGGATAGGTCGCGCGCCCAAATCGGCGGCAGCTTCAAAAAGGGATACATCAATACGTTGCAGCGCGGCGAGAATCGGAAGAGTCGCAAACGGAATCCAGACATAAATCAAAGTGAGAACAACCGCGTTGCGATTGTAAAGCAGAGCCGTCAGTGGCTCTTGAATAACATTGATATAAATGAGGAATGAATTGATCACCCCTTCCGTACCCAGCATGATCTTCCATGCCATCACGCGCAAAAGATAACTCGTCCAAAATGGAACAAGCAGCAGGACAAGATAAAACCCCACACGTTGCCGTCCATGAAAGGCAAGGAAATACGCGATTGGATAAGACAACACAACAGCAGCAATCGAAATCATCAATGCCATCCAGGTAGATACCCCTAGCAAACGCCAGTAACTACCTGTTGCAAATAGCTTTGAATATTGGTTAAGAGAGGGTTGCCAAAGCTGGAAAAAGTCCCCACTCATATTTGCGCGAAAACTGTATGCGAACATCAATAGCAAAGGAATCAAAAAGAATGCCCCCAGCCAGAACAATGGCGGGAGGTAAAGCATCCAGAATGTGGCGCGGCGATCCAGCCCCCACCCTGCCCTCCCCCATCCCGCGGTTCGCGGGATAGGGGAGGTGACCGAAGGTCGGGAGGGGGTGGTCACGGCGCGGCTTTCACCTCAGCCCACATGGATGTCCATGCGTCGCGTTGTTCGGCGGTCAGATTCGGTGTGAAGTTGGTGTTCGCAAGGATATTGGGATCGTTCAGCCCAAACGCCTCCAGGAGCAAGGGGTCAGTCACCGCACTCATCACATCCTGATTTGGATGCCCGTAATAGTACAGGTTCACTACATTGTTGCCAGTGGCTTCAGCCAGTTTTGCATCCAGGAACTTCAACGCAAGGTCGAGATTTTCCGTGCCTTTGCGAATGCCATAGAATCCCATCCAGGAATTCCGCCCTTCTTTCGGGTTGGCATACGCGACTGGCAGGCCCTCTCCCAGCAACAAGGCATAGGAACCCTGCCAGGCATAGGCGGCCCATACATCGCCGCTCCGAAAGCCCTCCTGCAATTCAGGTTCACCAGCCCAGTAGAAAAGATTCGAATCACGCTGGGCAATCCACTCTTCCTTGATCGCGGCAAGTTGTTCATCGGTGATGGCAGTTTCATCATAACCGTGGATGTACGAGGATACGGTTACCGCACCAGGACCGTCGTCCCACATGGAGATATGACCTGCGTATTTCGGATCCAGGAGCGCCGCCCACGATTCGACGCCCTCGGGAATTTTGTCTGTGCGATAAAGAATGGATGTGAAGCCTATATCCCAGGGGATGAAGTACTGTTTGCCATCGATCTGGCCCAATTTCTTGTGGCTGTCAGAAACTTTATCCCAGTTGGTGAGCTTGCTGGTGTCTATTTCCTCGACAAGCCCCTCATCCACATAGAATTGCAACCAGCCCGAATACGGATGGAAAACATCAGCTTGATTGCCTGCAGCCATCTTGGCATAAATATCGGCATCCGAAGTGCCGAACTCGAAACTAACCGTTACATTGGGATAGGTGTTTTTGAAGTCAATCCAGAAGTCCTCGGTGTCGTAGCCGGCCCATTCGAGGACGGAAAGTGTGCCTGTCAACTCTCCAGGTGGGACATCCGCTGGCGCTCCTCCACATGCTGACAAGATCAATGTCAGCGTTAGGAACATTCCGGCTAAAAGGTTATGCAAAGGTTTTTTAGGATTCATTCTTCTTCTCCTCTTTTCTAAAGATAGTAAGAATCTTTCTCCAAACGAATGGAATAGCACAAAGGCTTCAACCGCTTGCGCCTCCTTCCTGGCTTTGCCAAAACTGATCAGATGTCAACGAACATTTCGGGCATTATAGCACCGTTGTGACAATCTCCAATCTCGAATTACCAAGTACCAATGACAAATTACCACTCCCTCTCCTATACGGTATAATTCTACTTATGCAACCAAACATTATCGGTGTACGATTTACCAAAGTTGGCAAGGTTTACCATTTCGACACATCCGCCGTCCCGGACGTGGGAATTGGCGAGCACGTTATTGTGGATACATCACGCGGCAGGCATTTGGGCGAAGTCGTTCAAGTTGTTAAAGAAACGCCTCCGAAGCCGGATGGCGGCTGGAGGTCTGTGGAGAGGCGTGCCACCCCGCGCGACCTGCTTCTGTTCCAGTCCTGGCAATCCAAACAGACAGAAGCCATGATCAACTGCCGCGCCCGCGCCTCCGAACTGAAACTCGACGGAGTCAAGATCGTATCTGCGGAATACAATTACGACGGCTCACGCCTCGCCTTCCTATTCAACACTGAGAGTGAAGAAAAGGTCGATCTCAAGTCCCTCAAAAAGGACATGCACGATCTTTATCCCAATACCTACATCGAAATGCGGCAGATTGGTCCGCGCGATGTGGCGAAGATCATCGGCGGGATGGGTGCATGTGGACTTGAAACTCGCTGCTGCTCCAAATTTCTCACAGACTTCTCTCCTATTTCAATCAAGATGGCAAAAGACCAGGGCATCTCACTGACGCCCAACGAGATCACAGGCATGTGCGGGCGTTTGCGCTGTTGTCTGATCTATGAATACGAGCAATATGTGGAGGCTCGCAAGCAACTCCCTAAACGGAACAAGCGCGTGGTCACACCCAAAGGTGATGGAAAAGTGATCGACGTTCTCCCCATGAGCAACAAGGTGATGGTGCTCATCGAAGGTGAAGAAGGCAAGCGCTTCACTGAAACCTTTGATCGTGAAGAGCTTCAACCCTGGGATGAACTCGAAGCTTTGCGACGAAAATCCGAAGCGCCGTGTGATCGCCATGAAGGCGGCGGATGCACCTGCGGCAAAGCAAGAAAGAACAATGACAGAGCAAACTGATCATTGGGAAACCCCACAAAAAATTCTGGTAATTCTGGCACACCCTGATGACCCAGAATTTTTTTGTGGTGGAACACTGGCCCAATGGGCACGCGCGGGCCATGAGATCACCTATGTGCTCCTCACCTGCGGCGATAAAGGATTTAATCCAGCTACTCATGCAAACATGACACCTGAAACGTTATGCGGGATAAGATATGAAGAACAACAAAACGCAGCGAAAGTAATTGGAGCCAAATCGGTTCATTTTCTGGACCGTGCAGATGGCTACCTCACCCCAGACCTTGATCTACGACGGGACGTGGTTCGCGCCATCCGCCAGCACAAACCGGATATCCTCGTTACCTGTGATCCCCAAACCTTATTCGCCCCATACGGAATCAACCATCCTGACCATCGCGCCGCGGGGCAGGTTGTGCTCGACGCGGTATTTCCAGCAGCAGGGAATCTTGCATTCTTTCCGGAATTGATTGCCGAAGGCTATCCACCACACATGCCGAAGGAAGTATGGTGTTCACTTACTACTCAAGCCAACACAACAATTGATGTTACTAAAACCTGGCAAATCAAACTTGACGCGATCCTTCAACACAAATCACAGATCGCTGATGTAGAAAAATTTCTCGAAAGAATGAAGTCCCGCCACACCGAAGACAGCACTGATGAGAATCCAAGATATGAAGAAAAATTCCGAGTAGTGAAATACAAATAATGTTGGATGTGGCGGTTTATTAATGGAAGTGATATGGAAGAAATTAATTCTACAGATCAAAACCGCAGTCAATTGGAAGATCGCATTTTTGAGTTGGCGGAGAGCGTTCCAGTCGGAGCTTCGGATTCGGATTTGGATTGGCTTTATAGTCAACAACTTGATCAATTCATTGATGCTTGGTGGGCTTTGGCAAAGTATTATGAAGAACATTCAGACACAGAAATTGGCGTGGAAGCGGTAAGCGAATATGTTTATTATGCGCGGATTCTTAGAAGACTAATGTGCGATAGCACGCTTGATCCTAAACTCCGTCAACAAGCAGAAGATCAAATGAGTGCTTTAGATTCTTATATGGATGAGGTGATAAAGGAAGCGGGAACAAATCTGAATAATTGAGATAGTAGCCTCGCTCGGTGCCTCTGTGGCAGTATATTAAAACTTTCACAATAGGTCTATTCTTCCAGAAAAGAGGGTGTAGAATCAATCCTCAGTGAATGAAAGGAGGTTTTGATGAGCGGCACGAATCTGCGCTTCATCAACACCCTGATCCTAAGCCTGCTGCTTGTCTTAACCCTCACAGGCGTGTATGGCTTGTTTTTCCCGTTCCCATCCTTCTTATTCGAAATCCATCGCATCGCGGCTTGGGCGCTGATCCTCCTCATCCCGTGGAAAGCCATCATCTCTCTTCGCTCATTGGGCCGCGGAGTGGACCGACGCCTCGACCGCAACGTAATGATTGTTGTATCTGTCGCAGCGTCAATCGCCACAATTATCATTATAATTTTTGGCTTGCTTTGGAAGTGGAATCTGGGCGAGTATTACCTCTGGATCGCGGGATACGGATACACCGCCATCGGATGGCATTGGGGTATCGCGCTTTATTTATTATTACCTCTCTTCGCACTTCATGCCTGGCGACGCTGGCCTCATCCGAAGAAAACTGATTTCAGCGGTCGGCGACAAGTTCTTAAACTGATCGGCCTTGGCGTGGCATCCGTTGCGACCTGGGGCATCTCAGAGGTTTTAGCAAGGAATCTTCAAGATAAAGATGTGCCGCGTCGGTTTACCGGTTCACGTGAAGAAGGTTCCTTCGCTGGGAATGATCATCCTGTGACCAGTGGACCCAATCAGGGCAAAATAAAACTCGACCCCTCAACATGGAACTTAAGACTTACTGGTGCAGTTAAAACACCATTGACCCTGAGTTATGCTGATGTACTTGCCTTATCTATTTCTGAAGTCACTGCCATCCTGGACTGCACGGGAGGCTGGTACACGACGCAAATTTGGCGAGGTATTCCTCTTACAGATTTACTGGCTCGAGCCGAAATACATGATGAGGCAATTGGCATTGTATTGAAAGGTGTTTCAGAATACACAGCCTCCTTTACCCTCATACAGGCGGAGGAGATTTTGTTAGCCACATATGTAGGGGAGGAAGTTTTGGAGCACAAGCATGGTTATCCCTTACGCGCGGTTGTCCCCTCACGACGCGGCTGGCATTGGGTAAAATGGTTGACAGAAATCGAAGTCATCACCATCTCCACGCAAAGCGTCTAGTCTCCAATACACTGTGGTCTCGATACACTCCTCACTATCGTTCGTCGCTACTCGACCACCATCAATTACAAATTACTAATCCACAACTACCTCACCCCTCGAAAGGATTTCTCATGCCTAACTTCCTCGAACAAGCTGAAGAACTTTTTCCCTATACTCAATCTCTGCGCCGAGACTTTCATATGCACCCTGAACTCGGATTCCGCGAGGTCCGCACAGGTGGTATTGTTGCAAAAGAACTTGAAGCGCTTGGCATTGAAGTCACCAAAGGCGTCGGTAAAACAGGTGTCGTTGGACTGCTCGAAGGCGCGAAACCGGGACCAACTCTCCTCCTCCGCTTCGACATGGACGCGCTCCCTATCACCGAAGACACAGGCGCGGAATACTCCTCTACAAATCCGGGCGTGATGCATGCCTGCGGGCACGATGGTCACACTGCGATTGGACTTACCGTTGCGAGGATGCTCCACGCCCGCCGTGAAGAACTCGCAGGAAATATCAAATTCTGCTTTCAACCATCAGAAGAGGGACTCAATGACGAAGAAATGGGCGGCAACCTGATGATGATGCGTGATGGTGTTTTAGATAGCCCCAAAGTCGACAAGACTTTATCCCTTCATTTGTGGAATGACAAACCACTCGGGTGGATCAACGTCGCAAAAGGTCCTGTGATGGCTGGAGCAGAACTCTTCATCATCAAACTGACAGGGAAAGGCGGGCATGGCGCGGCGCCAGATACAACCATCGACCCCATTGTAGCCGCCGCGCAAATTGTCACCGCATTACAAACCATTGCATCACGCAACGTCCCACCATTGAAATCTTCTGTCATCAGTGTTACTTCGATCCATTCTGGCACGACCTTCAACGTCATTCCTCAAACTGCAGAACTATCTGGCACAATCCGTACATTCGATCCATTAGTTCGCAAGCTGGTATTGGATCGCTTCGAACAGATCGTACGCGGCACTGCCGAACTGATGGGCTGCGAAGTTGAGATCGAAACCAAGCGTGTTACGCCTCCCGTGATCAACAATGATGAAGTTTCCGCCAGCGTTCTCCAATCAGCACAAACCCTCTTCCCTCAAACCGAAATGGATACCGAATCATATCTCACGATGGGTGCTGAAGATATGGGCTTTATGCAGGAAAAAGTGGATGGCTGTTACTTCTTCATCGGCTCGGCAAATGACGAAAAGAATCTCAACTACAATCATCACCATCCTAAATTTGACTTCGACGAAAAAGCACTGATCAGCGGAGCCGCGCTCATGGCGACTGCTACCGCAGATTTATTGAAGTTCGGTTCATCCAGCAGTTGAACTGCTGGATGCGCAACTGAGGAACAAAGGGATGGAGAGACTCGTTTCAATCGTAAGATGAAAACCTCCTCCCTTGCGCTTCTTTTCCTGATGTTGATGCTGGGCGCCTGTTCGGTGCCTCTCACGCCGACCTCACGATCTACACCCGCTACAGTCACGCTCACAACCACCTCCACGTTGCCATCTCCATACGGAGGCTGTGGATATCAATGGGCATATCAAGACCTGCCTGAATTATCGAACGAATTTCAGCAGGCAATTCAAAGTCTTCAACCCGAGGCTACCGCTAATGCCTATGCCTTCGGTGAAGATTGTGTTTATGCAGACGGAACCAAATCCTTCACCGCAATGGAAACGGACTTCAATATCACATTGCAGGTTAACGACCTGACCAATGAAACCGAACTCGGTGAATGGATCGTGAAAGTCATGCAGGTTGTCGAGAATATTTCAAAAGAAAAGATTGTGGGTCCGCAGCCTGGTCGGGTAAGCATAGCCTTTCAGGCAGGCAATGAACAAAAGTATGTCAATTTTTACATTGACCAATACCAGGCACTTGCATCTGGTTTGAGCAACGCGGAAGTTTATCAGGCTTTACAAACCCCATAATAAACTTTAATCGGTCGTTCTAAAGCCGCTATTTTGGAAATAGCGGCTATTTTTGTTTTTAAAATCTTGACAATTTAGATAAACTATTATAAAATTATATTGTGAAATAAATCACAATAAGGAGAAAATCATGACTACAGATCAAATCTTTTTGATCGAGATCGCACTCACACTTCTGATCATCCTATTGATATTAGGATACTTGCGTCCATTTCTAAAGAGGATTCTTATCGACCTTTGCGGTACAGATGACCGTGCATAGTTTTGGACCACCTTTACAAATATTGTATTGTTGTCTCTTCCGATGATTTCCGCTTTGGGTTTTTCGCCAACTATATCCTTAGCAAATCCTGCTCTAGTTGTTGCCCATCAATTGAAATCAAATTTAATGAGTTTCATATTGGGATTGGTACTTATAGGATTCATTTTGGTGTTTTTTACCGCGGCTGCACCGAAAGCGCTGAAACACAAAGATGCAAAATAAATGCCGCACCCCCGCGGCGCTCCACGATAGGAACTCTAGCAGAAGGAAATCATCATGAAAATTGCAGTCACAGGCGCATTTAGTTATTCAGGTAAGTACATCACAAAACGATTCCTGGCGCGCGGCGAAGAAGTCATCACGCTGACTGGACATCCCAATCGCCCTGACCCATTTGGCGGAAAAGTAAAAGCCTACCCACTGGATTTTGACGAAGCGGGCATGACGCGCAGCCTGCAAGGTGTGGATGTTCTGGTCAACACATACTGGGTACGGTTTGATAAAGGTGAAAACACCCAACCCCGCGCAGTGGAAAACACGCGCAAACTCGTCAATGCCGCAAAAGCCGCGGGCGTCAAACGGATTGTGCATATCAGCATCGCCAACCCTTCGGCTGATTCACATCTTCCTTATTATTGGGGCAAGGCAGCCAACGAGAAAACGATCATGGATTCGGGAATGTCTTACGCGATCCTGCGCCCCACTGTATTAGTTGGCAACAATGAGGATATTTTGATCAACAATATTGCTTATCTGCTGCGACGCTTTCCCATCTTTTTCATCCCTGGCGATGGCTCATATGGAATCCAGCCTGTCTACGTCGAAGACCTGGCTGATCTGGCTGTTGAAGGGGTATATAGCAAAGAAAATTATGTAATTGATGCGGTCGGTCCCGATGCGTACACATTCAAAGAACTGGTGCAATTGATCGGCGAAAAGATTGGCGCAAAACGACCTGTAATCTCTGTTCCCCCGAGGCTGGCATTGTTGACGGCGCAGTTTCTAAGTCTCTTTGTCAGGGATGTGATCCTCACGCCTGAAGAAGTGGAGGGTCTTATGGCAAATTTGCTCGTGTCCAAAGAGTCTGCGCGAGGCAAGACTGCCTTCAAAGATTGGCTGGAAGCCAATAAAGATATCGTTGGGACGAAGTACGCGTCAGAGTTGAAGAGGCATTATTAGATTCATGTCTTTGCGAGGAGCGAACAGCTTCGCGGTGAGCGACGACACTTGCACCGCACTGTGTTCGGTGCAGTGCAGGTGAGCAATCCCTTGATTTGCAAGACAAAATTACTATGAATAGTGAAGGAATCCAACATCAAAAAATCATTCTTTTCGACGGCATTTGCAATCTGTGCAATGGATCAGTGAAATTTATCTTGAGATGGGAAAAAGACTCAAGATATCAATTTGCATCTATTCAATCAGAAATCGGGAAAGAATTATTGGTTTGGTGCGGGTTGCCATCAAACTATAATCAAGCAGTTGTTTACCTCGAAAACGGAAGAATTTATCTGGGTTCAACCGCCGCACTCAAGATCGGACAAGAACTCAAGTTCCCCTGGTCAACCTTATCATCAGTGGGTTTGCTAGTTCCAAAAATTTTTCGCGATTGGGTTTACAGGCAGATTGCAAAACACAGATATCAATGGTTTGGGAAGAAAGATGTGTGCATGGTACCGAGTAAGAATCTGCAAGCGAGATTCTTATGAGCCAAACAACCTTATTTTGATTTTCTATTTTTTACAACTGAATTCTTCAATCTATTGCCACAATCCCACTGCATTTTGGGTTGTCCATACACCCATAATATCTCTTCCCCGCGCCGTGTCCATTGCGGTGCATGCGCAGTACCATCATCTTCCCGCAGACAGGGCACATCGGAACGGAGTCAGTTTTCGTCGTCGCGCGAAGCGATTTTGAATTCCGCACCTTCATGATCGCCAGTTGGAATAATTCCACCAGATCGTTTTCTGAGTATCGTTCGCTTGTAGGGATATGCACCAGCGGCAGTCCCGCGCTGAGGAATAAATCCTCCATGAATTGATCAGCATCCCGCGTTTCGTTCCGGGACACAGGCTTCACAAGTTCAACGCCGATGGCAGGCTTGAACGTAGATGATTCACACAACAAAAAATCCACGTGCTTGCGGAAGATCTTATTGAAGAAATGTACGTTTTCATTTGGGCGCACAATATAAAAAATGTCATTGAGCGCCACCTTTGGGCAGATCACATAATGCCGCCCAGCCATCTCTTGTAGAGCACGCAGCAAAGCCAGTTCAGGCGTGGACATAAAAGTCTCACGCAAGCGATACGGCAGCCGCTCACGAGATGGCTCGTGTACCTTGACATTGATGGACTTTTGGGCAGGCATTTTCATTTTCTGCCTCATTATAGCAGGATGTGATTATACGCTACGCATCAATTTCATGACTTTACGCTTGAGCGCGGCATTAACGGCGAATCCCTCCCCAAAAGTATGACCTTCTTCGCCCTCCCACGAGCCGAAGAAGCCTCCCGCCTCCCGAAAAATGGGCGGAAATGGCGCCACATCCCAAAGCTGAACGGCAGTGTCGAGCATGATCTCGGCACGGCCCGTCGCGACCATGTAATAGCCGTACGCATCGTTCCAACCGCGCCCGAAGAAGCATTCCTCGTGCAATCTTTCGAACACATCCAGCCTGTCTTTCGTGCGGAAGCCGGACCAGCTGGTGTAACAGAATACAGCCTCTTTGAGCCTGGATACTTCCGACACGCGCACACGCCTGCCATTGCACCACGCGCCCAAGCCATCTGCCCCATACAAGATTTCATCCAAAGCTGGGAAACACGCCGCACCTACACGTGAAACGCCTTCGATCTCGAGCGCGATCAACACCGAATAAAATGGGACTCCCTTGAGGAAAGATTTTGTCCCATCGATTGGATCCACGATCCAGCGAAATGGATTCCCATCGCCTGCTTTTTCCCCGTATTCCTCGCCCACAAGTGCATGAGTTGGATAGTTCTTTTCGATCTCGCCGCGAATGAATTCCTCCGTAGCATGGTCCGCCGCCGTGACAGGCGAGTCATCATGCTTCAAATCATGTTGAATGCCTTTGTTGTAATAACCAAGCGTAATGCGCCCGGCGCGATAAGCGAGTTGTCTTGCAAAGTGAAGGTAGGGTTGTAAATTCATAATAGGTTGAAATGACCCCCACCGTCCTTCGGACACCTCCCCCAAATCCGCAAAGGATACTTGAGATAATTAGCCATATCAATCTTGCGGATTTGGGGGAGGAAGGAGGGGGTAGTTTTAAGATAATGTTGAAGGTTCACAATAGCTTGTCTAGTAGTTTTGATTCCTGCTCTGTTGATTTTATCTCCCCATCCAGCCATGCGGCGCGGAGGCGGCGAAGGATCTCGGCATATCTTGGTCCAGGTTCCAATCCGCGTTCCCTCAAATCATCCCCGGTGATATGAGGTTTAACATGTCGCCACTCGGCAAGATATTTGAAGAACACGTCTTTTATCTTTTCATCGGGTGCAATAAAATAGACAGCTTCCACAGCATTGAGAGGATACAAACTCAGCCGTTCTACACATTGACTAGGGGTTATATCCGCAAAGGAGGATAGAGTTGAGAACATCGTTGAAGTCGCGAACAGTGAGGCCAGAAAGTCCGATGTGAATTGCAAGCGTAAATTCAATGACCCTATGTCATTGTGTGATAATGACATCAGCCAAAGCAGCCAGCCCAGCACACGCTTGTTGCCTTCACCCCTATCCAGATTCCAAGGAGAGATTCGTCGCAACGCACGAAACGATCCTATATTCGCGAGTCGCGAATTAGCAGACTCATCAAAAAACAAAACAGGATGGATCGGCTTAAGTAAATCCAATTCGGTCAGGCGCGCCAGCATGGATGCCGCATTTGGCTCGGCAAGAATCAGATCCAGTTCATGCCGAATGCGTTCCGCAGAGAGTTCTGCAATGATTGACCGGGCATCAGGGATGAGAGCCAGTGTATCATCCTCAATCTGAAATCCATAACGCCCTTCATAACGGACCGCGCGATAGATACGCGTGGGATCATCAATAAATGATTTCGGATGAATGACTCGGATCGTTCCACGCTCAAGGTCCGCCTCCCCACCGAGAGGATCAATCAGCTCCCCATAATGATTCCCATCCAATCGGAGAGCCATGGCATTGATCGTAAAGTCGCGGCGGCGCAGATCGTCATCGATCGTTGATCGCTCCACAGTCGGTAAAGCGCCGGGTTGTGAGTAAGTTTCAGAGCGGGCAGAGACCAGGTCAAAAGAGAGTTCAAAGTCTGGAAAGCGCGATACCGGAAAATCCAAACGCTTGAACGTTGATTCATTCAAAATCCATTTGGCTGTTCCAAAACGGGAGTGCACCAGGATCTTCCCGCCATACTTTTTCAAAATGGATTCAGCAAAAGATGCAATACCACCTTCAACGACAAGATCAAAATCATTTACAGCGCGGCCAAGAAAAATATCACGCACGACACCACCCACAAGATAGAGCGGCATTTGTAACCCAGCGGCTTGATACGCAAATAGGTGGAGCAATTCGAGGTGCAATCCATCCAGGGATGTCTCGAGCATGGCAGAGTGATCGCGTTCCATCCGTTTATTTTAGCAGAGAAAATCGTGTATAATCGCCCCATGATGTTGAACCCATTGCCGTCGCCCAAAATGCATAAACCTGCCTGGTCTGGATGAGGTTCAATTCAGTGTGCCCGTGAACGGCTCCCAGACTCTGGTCTGGCGAGCCGTTTTTTATTTGCCCTCATCCTCAAATTTTCACCGCGAAGGCTTGCACTGAGCCTGTCGAAGTGAGCAAAGACCGCGAAGAAAAGAATAGAAGAAGAAAAGAATCTTGGTGCTCTTAGCGAGCTTCGCTGTTCTAAATAAGATGGATATAAAACAACTCACCGAAGAGATGAACAGTTTCGTCCGCTCGAAAGGCTGGTACGCGGATGAGAGCAAACGTCCACAGACGCCGCGGAATTTAGCGATCTCACTTGCACTTGAGGCTGCTGAAATTTTGGAGCATTTTCAATGGGATGATGAAATAAAAGATAAAGAAGAACTTGAATCGGAATTGGCAGATGTGGCGCTATATTTATTACAACTGGCATCAATATCGGAGATCGATTTGGAAAAAGCAATCTTAGACAAATTAGAAATCAATAAAACACGAGAATGGGCTAACAACGGTGGTTGAGACGCCGCTCCGCGGCACTCGACCAACGGAATAAATTGATTATGAAAATATCTGTATTCGGTGGCTCACAACCCAAAGAAGACTCAACAGCTTATGCTGAAGCAAAGAAACTCGGCAGGCTGTTAGCCCAACGCGGACACACTGTTCTCACTGGCGGCTACATCGGTGTGATGGAGGCTGTCTCGCGCGGCGCACACGAAGCGGGTGGACATGTGATCGGTGTGACCTGCGAAGATATCGAAGCGTGGCGTCCCATCAAGGCGAACTCGTGGGTAATGGAAGAAATTAGAAAGAAAACGCTCCTTGAACGGTTACACACGCTCATCCATGAATGTGACGCAGCGTTCGCCCTTCCTGGTGGGGCTGGCACATTGACTGAAATCTCTTTGCTGTGGAATCTGATGATCGTGGAGTCTCTGCACCGGAGGCCGTTGATACTGGTCGGGAGTGGCTGGCAGTCCACTTTTGATCAGTTCTTCAAAGAGTTTGACACTTATATGCCTGTGCATCAACGCGAGATCTTGAGCTTCGCGAAAGATGTGCAAACTGCTGTGGATATTTTAGGTTAATTCGGTGGTCGAGTAGCCCTGAGCGTTCGTTGCGAAGGGCATATCGAGACCACCAATAAAGAGTAAACATAAAACATCAAAAATAATTGTCATTCGTTGGTCTCGATACGGCGGAAAGGCATCGCCTACTCGACCAACGGGGCATGAATAACAAGAGGAAAAATGGCTGAAGATAACGTTTCGATACGCCCTGACGGGCAGTCAACGCGGCGCTTACCAACCCGTTCAGAAGACTTTGCTGAATGGTACAACCAACTTGTTGTCAGAGCAGATCTGGCAGATTACACACCCGTGCGCGGATGTATGGTCGTCAAACCCTATGGATGGGCACTTTGGGAAAACATCACCTCGTGGCTGGACACGGAATTCAAGAAGACAGGTCACGTCAACGCGGCTTTCCCAACTCTGATACCACTCTCTTTCTTTGAGAAAGAAAAGGAACATGTGGAGGGCTTTTCCCCTCAGCTTGCTATAGTCACCCACGGTGGCGGTGAAAAACTTGAAGAGCCTTTAGTGGTTCGTCCCACATCTGAGACCATTATCGGATACATGTATTCCAAATGGATCCAGTCCTGGCGCGATCTGCCCATCCTGATCGTGCAATGGGGTTCAGTGCATCGTTGGGAAATTCGCACCAAACTTTTTCTCCGCACAACGGAGTTTTACTGGCACGAAGGTCACACCGCGCACGCCTCTGCTGAAGAAGCCAAAGAGGAAATGTATCGCATTCTTGATATCTATGAACGCTTCTGTTTTGAAGAAGCGGCAGTCCCTGTCTTCAAGGGACCCAAGAGTGAATCCGAGCGGTTCCCAGGTGCACAGATCACAACTTCCATTGAAGCCATGATGTGGGATAAGCGCGCCTTGCAATCGGGCACGTCACATTACTTCGGGCAGAATTTTGCCAGGGCGTTCGATATCAAATATCTCGATCAAAACAATGCTCTGCAATATTGTGAAACGACCTCGTGGGCAATTTCCAGTCGTATCATCGGCGCGATCATCATGGTTCATGGCGACGATCAGGGCCTAGTGCTTCCCCCTCGCCTTGCTCCTATTCAGGCCGTTGTCGTGCCCATTTACAAAAACGATGCCGAGAAAAGCAAAGTGATGGAAGTAGCTGACCGCGTCTTCAAAGAACTTAAGGATCATGGCATCCGCGTCAAAATGGATGACCGCGACAATGTCAGTTCTGGATTCAAATTCAACGATTGGGAGATGCGGGGTGTGCCTGTCCGTGTTGAGATCGGTCCCAAGGATGTGGAAAAGGGATCCGTCGCGCTTGCCCGTCGAGATAAACCTGGAAGGGAAGGCAAAACCTTTGTCTCACAATCCGGTCTCGCGTCGGCTGTGAGTGGGCTGCTGGTCGAGATACAGGATTCTCTACTCAAGCGCGCCACAGAATACCGAGATGCGAATATCCATGAACCCAAGGATTACGAAGACCTGAAGCGAATCGTCGCTGACGGCTGGGCGTTTGCATACTGGTGCGAATCAACCGAGTGTGAAGCCAAGGTCAAAGAAGACACCAAAGCCACGACGCGCAACATTCCATTGAATCAACCCGATGAGGAAGGCATTTGCATCGTGTGCGGAAGACCTGCCAAACGGAAAGTGTATTTCGCAAGATCGTACTAAAACAATTACCAATGACGAATTACTTGTTACACAATTCGTCATTGGTAATTTGTAAATTTCATCTATGAAGAGAAGTCTAAAATCATATCGTGAACATCGTGACTCTTTGCTAACAAGGATTAGCGAAATACTTTCAAAAGATGAACGTCTTATCGCAGGGTGGCTGACTGGCAGTATCGGTAGAAATGAGGAAGACTCCCTCAGCGATATTGATTTGAGTCTGGTTGTATCAGACGAATTCAGCACAAGTCTGTGTGCGCGGCTTGAACAAGTCAGCGCTCAAACTTCACCTGACCGCTACTTGCTTTTCAGTCAATTCGGAAACCTTGCTCTAGTTCACGAAAACAATAACAATGCGCCCGAAGGTGGGACATTTACATTTGTCCTTTATGCAGAATCTGCTGTCATGATCGATTGGGTATTGGTTCCTCAAGCGAAAGCAGCGCGTCCTTTTCAATCCCGCCTTCTGTTTGATAAAGTGGGCATTCCCATTTCTCCTCCGGCTGAACCCGAAAACCTTGAACAGAGCAAAAAATCAGTCGCGGAGATGTGGGCATTTTTCTGGATGATGACGGCTGTCACGATCAAATACATTCATCGAGACGATGGCGTTTTTGCAGCAGAGTGGATTGAGCATTTACAGGGTCTTATCTACGAGGTCGAACGACGACTGAAAAGAGAATCATGGAAGTATACGCGCGGCTCGTTCAGCAAACTCAAGTCAACTCGTGAAAAACAGTTAGAATCAATCCACGAACTTTGTAAGAGAATGCAGGCACTCAAACCCAAAGTAGCCGAATTTACAGAATCAGAACCTTTGATACCGTTAGCTGAAATTGAATCGTTGCTTTCCCTGTCAAACAAATAGATGCCGGCTATAGACCTCGTCCGCTGTATAATTGCAGCAGAGGTAAATATGGACTGGAAACTTTATATCACTGTCGACCCAGCTGTGCATCATGGGAAAGCCTGTATTGCAGGAACGCGTATTCCTGTGGCTGTAGTGCTCGATAATCTCGCGGCAGGGTTGGGAGAAAAAGAAATCATTGAAAGCTACCCTTCTCTTGACTCGAATGCAATTCATGCTGCAATCGCCTATGCCGCAGAACTCGCACGAGAAGAAGTCATCGCGTTCCCGGCCTAAAATATGCGCTTCAAAATAGATGAAAACCTGCCCGTTGAAGTATCGGATAGCTTGCAACAGGCAGGGCATAATGCAGAAACAGTGCATTCCGAACAATTAGCAGGGATCAATGACCAACATCTTTCAGAGGTCTGTCAGAAAGAAGGACGCGCTTTAATCACTCTGGATGTTGGCTTTGCGGATATTCGAACCTATCCTCCAGAAGATTTTCATGGATTAATTGTCATCAGATCGAAACGTCAAGATAAACCTTATATTTTGGATATTATTCAAAAGATTATTCCTACACTTGAAACCGAAGAATTAACGGGGAAACTTTGGATTGTAGAAGAGAAACGAATCCGCGTTCGCAGTTGATATGCCCGCCATTGACCTCGCCCGTCTTAAAAAACAAACTACACAATTAGCTGACCTTTTCGACCAGCCATCTGTATTTTTGCGCGAACACCGTGAGATACTTGATTTTTATGTCAACCGTTCATTGCGGAGTCAGGGCGTGGCCCCATCATCAGTTCTCCCAACCTATCGAACACCGACCGTTGTATTAAGGCAAATCGAAACTGAATTGGGTCCAGTTGCAGAAAAGCAGCCTATTCAGGCGCTTGAGTTAGCAGATGCCCTATGGGACGAAGGCTGGCTTGAAACAAGGTTGCTCGCCGCCTTTTTACTCGGACGAATTCCTCCGCAAGAGGAACGTCTGCTTGCACGCCTCACTGCATGGACTCAAGCCGTGCGCGACCCAAGTGTGCGCGCCGCATTGCTGACTACCAGCCTTACACGCCTTCGTAATGAAACACCTGATCTGTTTTTGATCCTGGTCAAGGAATGGCTGCATCCGGCGCGCCAACGCATGTGGTCAAACGGTGTACAGGCGCTCGTGCCTCTTATCTCATCACCAGACTTCGACAACCTTCCCCCGATCTTCGAAATCGTGGAACCGATTATCAGGGCTGCACCCGCCACTCTACAATTCGACTTGCAGGAACTGATCATTATGCTGTATCAGGCATCTCCTGATGAAACGACATACTTCATCCAGCAAATTCTGAAAAGCACAAAGAGTCCGTTGCTTGCAGTGGCTCTCAGGCGAATGTCACCTGAATTCCCTGCGGAGCTTCAAGTAAGCCTGCGCGAGATGCTCTACAGGAAAAGGTAGAGCAGTTTGTACAAAGAACCATATGGTTTTTGCAATTAGCTTGACAAAACCATCATCTTGTACACGGATCACACGGACAACATGGAATCTGCCGTAAAAAGTCGGAAAAAACTCCGTCCACTCCGTGATACACCTGCACTGCACGCAGGTGCAAGTGTCCGTGTACAAAGAGTCTTCAACCCGGACTTTGCAAAAATCATAAAGAACCAAATATGGGGTTGAAAAAATCGAAAAGGTATTTACAAAGTGCCGCATAATTAGCTAAACTTGAACTTTGAATTTCAGCCTGCAAGTTATTCCAAAAGTTAGTAATTTATTGAGACAAGCGGTATAGTTCAACAATCAAGAAAGGATGAACGCCATGTTGGTTGCCAGAGGAGTCCTGGGAGCAATATTGCTCTTTCTCGGACGCGAACTCAATTTTCTCTTCGCAGGCGTAATGGCATGGCTAATTGCCATCCGTCTTACACCACTGCTTCCACCCGAATGGCCCGCATGGTCAGACACAGCCTTCACGATCGGGCTGGGTGTCCTTGCGGCTGGTATTACGGTCATCAACGAGCGAGTGGGATATTTCCTCTCCGGCTTTCTGGGAGGAGGCTACTTCCTGATTGAATATTACGCGCCAGGAGTTCTCACTGTTCCACTTTTGCCGTTTATAGTTGGAGGAGTCATTGGTTCGTTGATTATGGGTATATTTACAGAATGGGCACTGATGGTCGTTTCTTGTCTGGTAGGAGCGCTCTACGTAACCGATTTGTTCAGGCTGTCACCCACTGCGAGGACCTTAATTCAGGCTGGCTTATTCATCATCGGCGCGCTTACACAAGTCATACTCATGCGGATGCAAAAACAATCTGACCGGTAGGACAGTTATGCTTGACACAAGCCGACTCATCTATCTGCACGGCAGTGAAAGCGATAGCAACAGTGGCAAAGCGCGCCTCTTCCGTGAATGGTTTCCCGGTATGCTCACGCCAGATTTCAAAGGAACATTTGAAGAGCGGATGGAGCAACTCTATTCCATTCTGGGAAACCAAAAGAATTGGACGATCATCGGCTCATCGTATGGCGGGTTGATGGGCACAGTATTCACTTGTGACCACCCCAAGCAGGTTAGGAAACTTATCCTGCTCGCGCCGGCACTTTTACGCGACTCGGCCAGCGCATTTCTTGACCCAGTCACTGGGAAAGATCTCGCATATTCAAGAAAATCGGCCCGTGGACTGCAACCTGTCTCTGTTCCTACAACCATTATTCATGGAACGGAGGATAATGTGGTGCCGCTTGAGCCGGTCCGCGAGATAGCTAAAGAATTATTTACGGAACTCCAGTACATCGTTGTGGATGATAATCACCGCCTGCATAAAACTGTCCATGAGTTGGATTGGAAATCAATCCTTGAATAGTTGAATATGATTCTTTTTGGAGGTGGAGATGGTTGGCCTGATCAATGTCATTCTGGGTGGCGGCTTGCTTCTTGCAGGGCGTAAACTTTTCTGGCTGTTTGTCGGTGCTATTGGTTTTGTGACAGGCTTGCAACTGGCATCAAATTTCTGGCAAGGACCAGAAAGTTCGGCGATCATTTTTGGCTTGATCGTTGGTGTGATTTTCGCCCTGCTGGCTATTTTCCTACAAACCATCGCAATAGGAATTGCAGGTTTTTTCGCAGGCGGGTTTACTCTGACTGCACTGGCAGGCATGTTTGGTGTAGATACGGGTTCCATATTTTGGATCATTTATGTCATTGGGGGCATCATTGGGCTTGTAGTGGTGATCTATCTCTTTGATTGGGCGATCATTACCCTTTCTTCCCTCGCAGGCGCGTCTCTGCTTGTTCAAGCCTTTCTTCCTCAAGGCGGGGCTGGCGGAGTGATCTTCGCAGTCCTTGTTATCATCGGTGTCGTCGTTCAAGGTTCTGTGCTCCGTAGTGAACAATCGGTAAGAACATAACTAACATCCCAAATAGACTTTGGAAAATCCATAAAGGAGATAGATGCCCAAACAACAAATCTACTGGCACACCACCGTGCAGATGCCGGATGATTCAAACCTAACTCCACTCCCCGAAAAAGTGGATGTCGCCATCATCGGTGGTGGCTTTACAGGGCTCTCCGCCGCGCGGACTCTGGCAAAACGCGGCTTAAAAGTCGCGGTACTTGAAGCCCATACCATTGGCTGGGGAGCGAGTTCGCGCAACGGTGGGATGACTCTCACTGGATTAAAGCCATCCATGCATACCGTGATCAAAAATTATGGACGCGACATCGCGCGAAGGTTGTTTCAGTGTTCGCTTGAATCAGTGGATACTGTGGAGCAAGTTGTGAAAGAGGAAAACATTGACTGCGGCTTTGCGCGCTATGGTCATCTACTCGCTGCAAATAAACCAAAGCACTACGACGCGCTGGTGGAAGAGGTTGAATTCATGGAAAAAGAATTCAATCATAAGGTATGCGTTGTGCCACGCGAACAGCAACGCGAAGAGATTGGAACTGACCTTTACTACGGCGCGTTGATTGACGAAGTAAGCGGCGGACTCAACCCCGCGCAATATGTGACTGGTCTCTCGCGCGCGGCAGAGACAGCCGGGGCGACGCTCCATGCGCGGGCGCGTGTCAGCAGGCTTGGGCGTGGTGGGAATCGATTTGTCGCTGAAACGGAACGCGGCACAGTCCACGCGGAAAATGTTTTGGTGGGAACGTCCGGATATACAGGAAATGTCACAAAGAAATTGCAGAAGAAGATCATCCCCATTGGTTCGTTTATCATCGCGACAGAAAAGTTATCTGATGACCTCGCAAATGAACTGAGCCCAAAGAACCGTATGATTTTCGATTACAAACATTATTTGAATTATTTTCGTCTATGGGATAACCGTATGATCTTTGGTGGGCGGGCGGCGTTCTTCCCAGAGAATTCAGACACGATTCGCCGCAGCGCGGAAATTTTGCAGCGCGAGATGGTGCAGGTGTACCCCCAATTGAAGGATACAAAGATCGAATACGTCTGGGGAGGCACGTTGGATTTCGCTTTCGATATGATGACGCATGTGGGCCAAACAGATGGAATTTATTATTCACTGGGATATGCAGGGCACGGGGTTGCGATGGCAAGTTACCTGGGTAAGACAGTGGCAGAAGCAATGCTGGTAGGGAATATCAAAGAGCATCCTTTTGCGTCGTTTTCGTTCCCTGGCGCGCCGCTGGGATTGTATAACGGCTTTCCGTGGTTCTTGCCCTTTGCAGGCGCGTGGCATAAGATATTGGATTGGATAGAGTAATCGGAGTAAAATTGCTCTGTTACATCCCACCCGATCACGCTCAAGCCGCAGTCCACCTTCGGCTTTTCAAGGCGGCGGCGTATTTCAGGTAAATCCTGCGCCGAGGACTGCGCAGGAAGCAGCTGCTTACATCCCACCTTGAGGAGATTGTTATGGCTAAGATCAAACAGTTCAAGAAGACTCCCGCAAAAAAGATCGGTACCAAAGCCAAAACTAAGAAAAGGTCTGTGAAAATGCATGGCGAAGTTTATTACCCGTCGAAGCAGGTCGTGGAGCAGGCGCGTTTGAAAGATTGGGATAAACTCGCAAAGTCTGCACGCAAAGACCTGAAAAGCTTCTGGGAAAGTGAAGCAAAAGAGTTGGAATGGTACAAACCGTGGAAAAAAGTGCTAGATGATTCAAAGAAACCATTCTTCAAATGGTTCACGGGGGCAAAAGTCAACATTGTGCATAATGCGGTTGACCGTCATCTCAAGACCTATCGCAAAAACAAACTCGCACTGATCTGGGAAAGTGAAGACGGCAAAGACCATCGCTCATTTTCATACTATGGGTTGGATCGCCAGGTGACGCGTATGGCGAACCTTATCAAAAGCATGGGCGTGAAAAAAGGTGACCGCGTCACGATTTATATGGGACGCGTGCCTGAGATTGTTTTCGCGATGCTCGCTTGTGCCAAGATCGGCGCGATCCATTCAGTGGTGTTCGGCGGTTTCTCTGTCGATTCATTACAGGGCCGCATTGAAGACAGTCAGTCTAATCTTGTCATTACTTGTGATGGATCATTCCAAAATGGAAAAGTCGTCCGGCTCAAACAAATCGTGGACGAATCTCTCAAGCGTTGTCCCTCCGTCCTGAATGTGATCGTTGTCAAGCGCGTGGGCAACGAGGTCAACATGGAAACTGGGCGCGATCACTGGTATCACGAACTGCTCGAGCAGCCCATTGCCGATGGCAAATGCGAAACCGAGCAAATGGATTCAGAGGATCCACTCTTTATCCTTTATACCTCTGGCTCAACAGGCAAGCCCAAAGCCATCCTGCATACGCATGGCGGTTATATGGTTGGGACGTATAGCACGCTCAAGTACGTGTTCGATATCAAGGATGAAGACCGCTGGTGGTGCACCGCCGACCCAGGCTGGATCACAGGTCATTCATATATTGTATATGCCCCCATGCTCAACGGCGCGACATCCTTCCTCTTCGAAGGCGGACCCTCCTACCCTGAACCGAATCGCTGGTGGCGGGCCGTTGAGCGATACGGCATCACCATCTTTTACACCGCGCCCACAGCCATTCGTGGACTCATGCGCTTCGGCGATTCCTGGCCCGAGAAACACGATCTTTCCTCCCTCCGATTGCTGGGTACCGTTGGTGAGCCGATCAACCCCGAAGCGTGGAAGTGGTATCACCGCGTGATTGGCAAGGAAAAACTCCCAATCATCGATACCTGGTGGCAGACCGAGACAGGCATGTTCATGATCACGCCGACTCCTGTCGTGC
>JAKEFL010000276.1 GCA_022616105.1 Anaerolineae bacterium
AACCTAAGCTCAAGCCGCCGTCCTCGGCGGCGTTTTTCAGGTAAATCCTGCGCCGAGGACGGCGCAGGGAGCAACTGCCTGACATGTTTTGCGTGCACACTCCGAAGAGGCTGGCAGCGCAATAACGGTTATTTTATTGCAGGTAAAGTATGATCAATCCTGCTTTACGGCATGTAGATTGATTGCCTCCCAATGCTCCAGTAGTTTTCCATTTTGCAAGCGATGAACATGTATGGCTGTGACTGTTATGGATTTGCCATTGGGCTTGATTCCCGCAAATTCAACCTGAGGAATCCCCCTGGGCCTTCCAACGTGTCACAACTTTATCATCTTCCGCAATCTGATCTTCAATTGTAATTCTCAAATCAGGTATGGCGGCTAATGTTCCTGCAATGACTTGTTTATAGATTTCTGAACCGATACTTTTGCCATCTGCCAGATAACTGACAAAGTTGAGGTCCGCCAACTCATCAAAGACCTGTAATTGGCGCCGGTTGAGAACTTCCTCATAGTAACGGCGGACAATGGATTTGTTATTTGATTTGGACAGTTCAATCAAACCTCCTTGGAAATGATTTCATCGCCGCTGCTTGGCGCGGCGTCCGCGAAGTTTTAAAAGATTAGCGAAAATTCGCGGAGATTAGTGGATAATTCCCTGGTTTTGCGTAAGTCCTATCAGTTTATTTTACAGCCCACAGATAAGCCACTGCGGATCGGTGTATGCCCTGCCTCGATTCCACTAACGGACGCAAATAGCTGGTAAAGGTCTCTGTTTCCCCCAGCGTGAAAGCCTGCTGCATCGCCTCTTCGATGCTCGGTATCTTTGGGTTGCCTGCGGCATGTAGAAATGTCCCCCAGTCTGTGTTTTCAGGCGGCTTGACCTCGATTTGCAATTCGACGTTGATTGTTGAGAATCCGGCTTTCTCCGCGTATATCATGAGATCGCGTTCATCGAAATCTGTCATCGGGTCAGTATCGGGCGGCTGAATGCGGCGATAAACCGCTTTCAATTTCTGTGCCAGTTCCACGATCGGCATTATGGGATAGCCTGCAAAGCGATCCTCAGGTTCAGGGTAAGCGAAGCGATTGATTGGCTCAAAGATGGATAGCTGCCCTCCCGGTTTGAGGACGCGCTGGAATTCTTTAAATGACTGCTGTTTGGCAGAGACATAAATCAGCACAGAACGCGTTGTCACCGCATTCACGGATTCATCCTCAAACATGCTTAGGTCATCCGCCGAAGCGCGGACGAATTCACAGCGATGCTGAAGCTTCATATTCCGGGCTAAGGCGTGGGCATGATTAAGCAAATCATCCGAGATGTCACTGAAAATGACGCGGCACGTCTCGAATTCCTCCAGGGCGCCAAAAGCGATCAAGCCGTCGCCACTGCCGATATCGAGCAGAGTCCCGCCATCATCCAGATTGATGCGGCTCAACACCTTATCGCGGACTGGGTATAGAAAGTCAAGCATGTACGAAAGGCGTTCAGGGTCGCCCCCAAAACGCCGATTGAGAAGCCATTGACTCCATATATCTTGTCCTGAATTTTTCATAGCTGCCTCTGCCCTTTTTTGATCCACCCCTCATTCATTTCATACATTCCAAATATCATTACGAATTAGCCTCCAATATGCGACATCTCCACTTTGGGTAAATCAATCGTATTTTCAGATCGAAGCTCAGAATAACGGTCGTCACGTGTGCCCCAGACGCGAGCAATCTTTTGTGAGATTTCATCATCGGTCGCGCCGCCGCGCATCAAATCACGGAAGTCATGCCCATGGATTGCAAACAGACAGGTGTAAAGTTTGCCTTCAGCGGAAATGCGCGCACGGTTGCAGGTGTTGCAAAATGCCTGTGTGACGGAGGCGATCACACCGAGCTCGCCGCTTCCGTCTTTGTATCGCCAACGCTCGGCAACTTCACCGCGATAGTTTGGATCAAGCGGCTCGAGAGGCATTTCAGCATCGATCATTTTGATGATTTCCGCTGCTGAGACAACATCATCCATTCGCCAGCCGTTGGTGTGGCCTACATCCATGTATTCGATGAAACGAAGGATATATCCTTTCTCTCGGAAATAACGGGCCATCGGCAGGATGCTGGACTCGTTGAGGCCGCGCTTCACCACCATGTTCACTTTGATCGGTCCCAAACCAACCCTAGAAGCAGCATCCATTGCCTCCAAAACTTTCTCCACGGGAAAGTCCGCGTCATTCATCGCTTTGAATATCTTATCGTCGAGCGAGTCCAGGCTTACAGTGACCCGTTTCAATCCGGCATCTTTCAAAGCCTGTGCTTGCTTGGCCAGCAGTGACCCGTTGGTTGTGAGGGTCAAATCCAGATCGGGCATAGCAGACAACATCGAGACGAGTCGATGCAGATCCCGGCGCACGAGCGGCTCGCCTCCAGTAAGACGAATCTTACGAACGCCGTGCCGGACAAAAATCCGGGCAAGACGCGTAATCTCCTCAAAGGTAAGGATCTGGCTCCGCTCCAAAAATTGATAATCTGACCCGAAGATTTCCTTTGGCATACAGTATGTGCAACGGAAGTTGCAGCGGTCAGTGACGGAAATTCGCAGGTCGCGCAGAGGGCGGTTGAGCGTGTCAGTCAGAATCATAATGTGATTACTCGTTAGCATAGGCACTTTCATTATAACCACTTTATAGAACCATTTTATATGAAGCTTGTATGAGCCAATTGACGAGGCATCCCAGCCGTGCTATGATGCAGGCATTATTCTGTACATTACAAAGCAGTTATTCAGGAGTTATTTATGAAAAGTACCGTCGTTTTTCGTGTTGTTGAATTTATTTTCCGTATCATTGGATTGATTGTTTTCAGTTATGCGGGGGTGTCTTTTGGAGGCTGGCTTGCGGGCCTCTTTGAACTACCAGGGTCCACTGAAGTCTATCTGTACAGATGGTTGTTCTTTCTTCTTGGAGGGTTGGGCGGCTTTATCTTAACGCCCTACTTTACCACGCGGCCTGCCCGTGCCATTCGTATAAAGCTGGGGCATCTTTCGGCAGAGACGCTTTTCGCAGGCCTCGTCGGGCTGATCGTCGGGCTGCTGACCGCCGCGCTGTTGTCGTTTCCGTTTTCGCAGCTTCCCAATCCGTTCGGCCAGATCCTTCCGTTCATCGGCGTGATTGCATTTTCCTATCTTGGGATTTCGCTGTTCGTGATGAGGCAGGGAGATATCATGGGATTGTTCAGCGCATTGAGCGGACGCAGTGAAGGCGGCTCTTCGTCCTCATGGACAAATCTCAACCGGACGATCTTACTGGATACAAGCGTCATCATCGATGGACGCGTTGCCGACATCGCCAAAACGGGATTCCTGCCTGGCACGCTTCTGATCCCGCGCTTCGTTCTGAACGAGCTTCAATATATCGCAGATTCCCCTGACGGTTTACGCCGCCAGCGCGGACGCCGCGGCATGGAAGTGCTCGCCGAACTCCAGAAACTTCCCAACATTCTCGTGCGCATCAGTGACATCAATGCAGAGGGTGTGCGCGAAGTGGATGACAAACTCGTGGTGCTGGCGCGGCAGTTGAAATGTCCGATCCTCACAAATGATTTCAATCTCAACCGCGTGGCTGAATTGCAGGGCGTCACAATTTTGAACATCAATGAACTGGCGAACGCGGTCAAATCTGTCGTCCTGCCCAGCGAACACATGACCCTGAATATTTTCCAGGAAGGCAAGGAGTTCGGTCAGGGTGTGGGCTATATGGATGATGGCACAATGGTCGTCGTTGAGAACGGGCACGATTACATCGGTGAATACAAGGAAGTGGTCGTCACCAAGGTTTTACAAACTGCCGCAGGACGCATGATCTTCGCCCGCGTGGAAGACGAAAACGGGAAGAAGAAAAAATAAAT
>JAKEFL010000040.1 GCA_022616105.1 Anaerolineae bacterium
AGCTAAGACGTGAGCGGAAGTATCTGATACTGAAACCTAACCGATTACAAGTCTGTACCCGGCTCCTCGAACATTAATCACATGAACGGGATTGCGCTTATCTGGCTCAATTGCCTGGCGGATATGATGAATATGCCATTTGGTCAATTCCTGAGCTTCGCGGGTATCCGTCTCATATCCCTGTGCTTCTGAAACCAGGGTTTGATAATCCACAATATTCGGGGCATGACGCGCCAGAACCAGCAAATAATCAAAGGAAGTGGGGGGCAGGTTTATCACGCGGTCGTTCATCGTCACACGGCGTGTGTGCATATCCAGCGTGAGCATCCCGCGCCGAAGGAAGCGATCATCCGAACTGGTTGTCTTCTGTGAGCTCAAGTCCAATCCTGGAGGTTTATCGTTTTCAAGCGCCGTCAATTCGGCTTGTAAAGTTTCAATTTGCCTGAGGAGTTCGCGCCTGCGTCGCTCCTTCTGCTTATTGGATAAAATTGCCTGCGTACGGTCAATCACTGCCTGGGGTTTTAGAGGTTTCAATAAATAATCTGTAGCACCACGCCTTAGCGCTTCAACAGCAGAATTCAAGTCTGGCTGGGCTGTGAACAAAATAACGGGCAGTTCGGGGAATTTTGCATGAATAGTTTTGAGAAGTTCCAACCCGCTCACATCTGGCATCCGGATATCGAGATAAAGTAAATCGAAGGGATGCTCGGTAACAAGTGACAGACCCTCCTTGCCATTGGCGGCAGTCGTGACTTCAAACCCTGCGCGTTGAAGGATACGAGCCAGAGTCTGACGCAGGCTTGCTTCATCATCAATGATCAGGATGTGACCACCAGGTTTCATTCCTGATCTCCTCCGTCAATTGGCAGCCAGACGTTGAATATGGCGCCACTTTCACCCTTCGGGTTGTTTTCTGCCTGGATGCGACCATGGTGTTGTTCAATAATATCGTGAGTAATCGTGAGTCCCAGTCCTGTGCCTGTATGTTTACTGGTTATAAATGGGTCGAAGATTTTTGGCAGGATTTCGGGATCAATTCCAGGACCTGTGTCTTTTACAGACAGGAAGATTTCGTTTTGTTGAAGCAGGCCACGTGTCTGAACAGTGAGCCGACCGCCCGGCATCATGATTTCGATTGCATTGAGGAAAAGATTCAGTACGACCTGATGGATCTGATCGGATAATCCCGAAATGACTGGCAGATTTGAGTCTGGAAAGAATTCGAAGGCGATTTCCTTCTGTCGCATGTGAGCGGAAATCAATGCGTAGACATCTTCAATCAAGCCATTAAGTTCCACAGGGCGAAAGTCCTTAATGCGGACAGGGCGATAGGCGCTGCGCAAACGTTCGATCAGTGCGGCCATGCGCTCAGTCTCTGAAAGGATAATGTCCAGGTCCTGGCTTGCCTGATTTGAGAGATTTTCTTCTTTCAGAAGAAATAGTGCATTCTGTATCGCCTGCATGGGGTTGTTCAATTCATGGGAAACGGAAGCAAGCAAACGTCCGACAAGCGCGAGGCGTTCGCTCTGAATCAACTGTGATCGGATCGTCTGTTCCTGATTTAGCGCGGTCTGCAAATCGGTATATAGATTCGCTTTTTGAAGTGCAACTGCCAGTTGATCAGCAACAGCCGTCATGAGTTGCAAATCACCGTCCGTGAGTCGATGCGGCGGTGTGTGTTGAATATCCAAAACACCCACAACTTTTCCATCCAACTTGATGGGCACTGATAATTCAGATTGTGTATCTGGCAGGAGGGGATTGCGGTCGAAAAACACTACATCATTCACGTTGTTGGCCACGAACGGAACAGCGGTCTCTGCCACATGACCAACGATGCCCAAGCCTCTGGATAATCGAAACCGGCTTTGTAACAGTTGGGCACCGATTTCCCCGCTTCCTCTTTTTAAAACAAGATCGCCATTTGACGGATCCAGAAGATAGATTTGCACATGATAATAACCGAAGTTTTGATGAAGCAACGTTACAACATCTTTAATAAGTTCATCTGTATCCAGAGATGCTGCTAATCCCTGGCTGGTCTTATAGAGGGCATCCACCTCTTTCAATCTTTGTTGAGTAGTCTCGAACAGGCGTGTATTTTCGATGGCAAGCGCGGCTTGTACACCCAGGGAATTAAGTAGTTCTGCATCTTTTGTTGAGAAAGCATTTGGTATTCTGCTTTGTACACTGATAGTGCCGATCTGTTGCCCGCCACTTTGAACAGGGGCAACCAACAGTGAAAGGAAATTGGGCATCGAGTCTGAGTGCAGAAAACGCGGATCTGTTTTTATATTTCCGATGTTGATTGTGATGCCTTCCCGAATCACTTGTCCGGCAACGCCTTCTCCCAGCCGCATTTTGACTCGCTTGAATTCCTTGTCTTGCTCAGGATATCCTGATACGGCACGAGCCAAAAGAGACTGTTCCTCCACTTCTAAAAGATGGATCACGCTCTCTTCGGCTTTTGAAATCAATTCACGAGCGGAATCAACAATGAGCTGTAATACTTTGTCCGTTCCGGTTTGCTCAGTCTCACTTAGAGCGCGCCCTATCTCGGCAAGAGCATTGCCCTCTTTTAGGCTGTATTGTATCTCCGTACTTTGCTGAAAATTCCATAAAGCTAGTGCGATGTGATTGGCTGCATGTTCAGCTCGTTCAATCTCTTCAGAAGTGAAATGGTGTGGCGTGTTAAAAGCAATAATTGCCGCGCCTAATTTATGTTCCCCAGCGATCAGCGGGACTCCCAGCACAGAATGTGTCGGGTATCGTTTTGCGATCTCCACGCTAATGTGAGGCGAGTTAAATACATCGTCCACTGCAATCGCATGCCCGGATCTTAAGACCGATGACGTGAGGGTTAATTGATTGCCGCTGGTTATTTGTGTTGAATAGGGTGTTTCCAGTTTTGCGGTAGTCGTGGTAGGAATGGTCAGTTGTCTTTCTTCATCCCAGCGCGTGATATAACAATCGTCCGCTTTGATCAGTTTTGCCATATCAACTGCCAATATATTCAAGGTGGAATCAAAATCCTTCGACAAGAGGACGGCGCGTGTCATATCGTTGAGCAATATTAGATATTGTTCACGCGAAGACAGGTTATCCTCAGATTGTTTGTGCTCTGTGATCTCTGTGAATAGATCACTAATCGCGCGCCCGGCAACCAGGGTAACTCCGCATAAGAATAGGATATCGATGTTGGTGGTTAAAAAATCCCCATATGTGGCAGTGGGTAATCCAAATTCGCCTGTTAGAACGATGGGCAGGAGAAAAGCGAGAAGACCGATCCAACTGGTAACAATGACGCCCATCTTTACTCCATAACGGACGGCAATGAGGATCAACAAAAAACCATATAAGATTCTCAAATCATGGATTGGAAATAGAATAGTCGTGATCAATGGGATGACAAAAATTGCGGTAATGAAGATCTTGTCGAGTGGGGAATTCCGGTCACCAGGCAACAGCGGCAATTGAGATATTTCATCTTTAACTTGTGTCCAACCCTTTTCGCTCAAGTGTTTAGTGAATAGCACCAGAACAGGCACTGCAAAAACAAACTGCGTTGCCAAATCTGCTGAAAATAAAATTATCCAGTTATCCCAAATTGCATTTTGCGGAATATCTCCGAGAAGATAGAGTTGAATTACCAAATATATGTTGGCTATGAAAGTTGGTGCGAGAGAGCCAAACAATAGGAATGCAATTACATTTTTTAGGTCTGGTAGCCAGCATTTTCCTTGAGCAAGTTTTATAAAAAAGAGCCAGCTTAACCAAACCTCAATCGTTTCGGGCAAGGCATACAAAAAAGACCATTGCCACGGCAAATCCCAAAGGGGAGCACATAGGACAGCATTTAGATAAACGCCTAGTAATGCGCGCGGCCCCCACCAATATGCCATTACAATACCAAACGCAGTAGGCAAATACCACAAGGACGCGCCCGGATCTGTTTTGAACCAGATCGAAAGCCACGTGCCAAGGTTTGCGATAAAGAATGGCAAAACCCACGTCCACCACGGAAGAGACGGCAACCTGGCATCGTTAAGCTTTGTTTCTGCGGGACTTGAAACTGTCGAATTAAGAGCCATTGTCTGTTATTTCTATGTTTTTTCCAATTGGCAATTCATTAATTCTACTGGCTTGATGATCTAATTGTTTTGATTGAATGCAATTAAATGATTTGCATATTACTTGGCAATCTCCGTCGAGCGCGTCTCACGGATGACTGTCACGCGTATTTGCCCAGGGTATTGCATAGTCTCTTCAATTTTCTTGGCTACATCCCGCGCCAATCGTGCAGAGGCAAGATCGTCAATTGCCTCCGGTTTTACAATTATACGGACTTCACGCCCCGCCTGAATTGCAAAAGCCTGTTGAACTCCTTCAAATGACATGGACATTTCCTCGAGCGAACGAATACGCTTGATATAGGCTTCGAGATCCTCACGTCGCGCTCCGGGACGCGCACCTGAGATGGCATCCGCGGCTTCAGCGATGACTGCTTCCACTGTAAGTTGATCAACTTCATGGTGATGTGATTCGATGGCGTTAACTACGATGGAGTTCACCCCATAACGTTTGCAATACTCTGCGCCGAGTTTGGCATGTGTGCCTTCCTGATTATGATCCATAGCTTTGCCAATATCATGCAGGAAACCACCCTGCTTCGAGAGTTCAACGTTTGCCCCAATTTCCGCGGCTAATATACCAGCCAGTTTGGAGACTTCCACCGCATGTGCAAGCTGGTTTTGCCCATAAGATGTGCGGAATTTGAGCCGACCCATCATCCGAAGGACTTCTGGATGCAGTCCCGTGATATTTGCATCGTAAGCGGCTTGTTCGCCCGCTTCATTGATGATCTTTTCGACGGCCCGGGTTTCATCTTCGACAATTTTTTCAATATGCGCGGGATGGATTCTTCCATCAAGGATCAATTTTGCCAATGCGCGGCGGCCAATCTCACGGCGGACCGAATCGAAACAGGAGACGGTGACAGAATCAGGTGTATCGTCCACAATGACATCAACACCCGCCGCTTGTTCAAAGGCTTTGATATTTCTTCCATTCCGTCCGACAATCCGGCCCTTCATTTCCTCATTGGGGAGAGTGACAACCGCGCGTGTCACTTCTGCGACGTGTTCGGATGCAACGCGCTGAATAGCATCTGCGATCAACTTGCGGGCACGTTTCTCACCTTCCTCGCGTGCCTCTGCCTCAATCTGACGAATAATGCGCGCCATATCCCCGCGCGCTTCCTTTTCAACTGCGGCAAACAATTCCTTCTTCGCGTCCTCCGTTGATAACTGAGCGATCTGTTCGAGTTTCTTTAGCTGGTCTTCGTACAGCTTGTCAATTTCGTTGCCGCGTTTATCAACTTGCGACTGGCGTTTGTTAATGGTCTGCTCGCGTTGTTCAAGTTTTTCTATGCGGTTATCGAGTTCAGAGCGTCGTTTTTCAAGGCGGTCAGTTTCCTTATTAAGTTCGATGCGTCGTTCTTTGATCTCGGTTTCAGCGGCTTGTACGATCTTTACAGCATTCTCACGCGCCTGGCTCTCGATCAGACGTGCCTGTTCGCTGGCGCCTTTCAAAATATTCTCAGCTTTATCCTGTTGATTCTTTAAGGCTTTGTCAGCCTGGTATCGATGGAAATAGTAACCAGCAAAACCACCCACAACCGAGATAAGTAACACTATTGCAATTAGCAGGGGGGCACTTATAGTCATATCGATTGGATTCATGTCATATCCTCTTCTTCGAAGTGTTGTTCATTCGTATGTACTTCATTCCAAATGCGCGTGACGACGGGTGCAATAACTGAGTAGGAAAACCCTCGGCGCGCAAGGAATTCTGAAAGCTTCTTACGGAAATCAACCCATTTCAGACCCTTCAATCTTGTTACCCTTTTTTGGGCGGCTTCATAAGCCAGCGTCTCATCGTCCACAGCTTCCAGTGCGGTTGAGACAGTTTCATCATCGAGTCCTTTTTGTCGCAGTTCCATCGCCATCATATGGCGGCTGCGCGGGCGAAAGGCGCTGCGGTTTTCCACCCAGGCCTGAGCAAATTGATCATCGTTTGCCAATCCATCCTGCCTCAACCGTTGCAGCGTCTGCTCTATAACATCTTCAGGGATCTCATGCTTGAGAAGGTTTTGGCGGATTTCAGATTCGGACCGGGAACGGTAGCTGAGAAAAAGCAATGCCTGCTGGATTGCCCGTTCACGCGCATCCTCAGCCTGTAACCGTTTAATTTTTTCTTCATCCAACTCCTGCCCGACTTTTAACCACGCGGCAACAATGCGCGCCAGCGAGAAGGCGTATTCCCCGTCCAGGTAAATATTGACCCGGTTCGGGTTGCGCTTTTGAGCCACGAGAGCAGTTATTTTTTTCATGTTTCGCTCGTTCCATCCGCAGTTCAACTGCGGATGGAACAATCTAGAGTTAAAAAGAACACAGCCAAAGGACCGCCCGTAGGGGCAAGCGGTCTTGGCTGTGGGTGATATCTGAGTAGGTTGAGCAGACCCGAAGTCCCGCGCTGGGCAGTGTGCGTGGGAGGAGTCAGTCCGCGTGGCTAAATCTTAAGTCACGTTTGGTGAACAGGTTGTGGGTGGTGAAGCCTGAGTATTCATCATTTTTTCCTAAATTGACTTCACAAAATAACTCCCAAAACGGGGAGGTTCATGCTCTAATATCCAGGGTTGGTTTACAGCCAGACCGCAAATGCGGCATGCGGTAGCAATTGTCTTTTATAAATCCTAAAGATTTCCTTAATTATACATGAAAATAAGAATTTGTTAACATAACTTTTTCATGGCTGTTGTAGTGGCTTTTAATAAAAAACCTCGGATGTTATGATCCGAGGTCTTTATATGTTTTTTATTGTTTGGAGCTCAACCTTGCTGGTTTGGGCTGCTTTCATCTGGCTGGGTGACCGGTTCACCCTCAAAATAGAAGTTATCGAAGGTTACTGCCAGGCTATGCAAGCCTACCACCAGTCCGACTCTTCCAGACACTGCTGGAAATTGACCGGTATTCACCAGTTGTCCATTAATGCGAATTGACAAGGTGCTGGTGCCGCCCTGCGAGGTGATTTCCACTTCGAGACGGTTGGTTCCATAACTGGGATAGAGGCTTCCACTTAATTTCCAGGGATCGTCACTCAACAGACCATCCCAGGCGTTGATAGACTTGTCATAGACCCAAGCCCCGTAGACTTGCCAGGTTGTAATTTCAACATCGGCATAATTACCATTTCCCTCTCGAATGACAAGCCCGAAGCCGCGGTCTGTGTATCCGTCTTTAAAAGTGGCATCCACGCCCATCTTAAGATCTTGCACCACTCCGCAATCTGAACAAATGGCAAGGTATCCCTCACCTGTCTCCGAGATTGGATAGGGTCCCATCTGAAGAGCGCCATTTTCAATGCGGCATTGTCCACATTCAATCCAGCGGCCCGTATCCACGCTGAAATCGTCGCGAATCACAAGCGGTCCCGGCGTGGCGGTTGGGGTAGGGCTTAATGTTGCTGTGGGAAGTGGAGTGGAAGTCGCTCGTGCGGCCTCCGTTTGAGTTGCTGAATGTGCCTGAACAGTGGCATCCAGTGCAACGATTGTTTGTTGTAAACTGATCGATGTGGCTGCGGCTTGCAGGTCTGGCGTGGGGGATGGTGGTGGTTCCGCTCCGCACGCGGCAAGTAATAGAACCAATATCACGATTGAAAGGAAGTTTGTATGTAGGGATTTTCTTTTGATCATTAGGTGACCCTCTGAAATGTGAATTTTTCTTATTATA
>JAKEFL010000041.1 GCA_022616105.1 Anaerolineae bacterium
CCGCGATAATTCCATAAACCGATTCGGTTCCCATCGAAATCACGATTCCCCAACGGACCGCGCTTTCTTAACTCCGCGCGTACCTGTTCAAATAGCTCTTCATGACTTAGCACGAAGCCTTCAATACGTTTATCGCGGCTCCGCTTTTCCATGTGCACGCGCCAATATGGCAACTCTTCCATGGGATACATCGCCAGCCAGCCGCCGTAATCAAAAAACTGGCGATCCTCATAAGCCACTTTGTAAAGATACTCGGGCTTGTAATCCAACACGCGGCTATGCAGGACGATATCCTGACTGCGCGCGGCCACATTCAGCGGATCAAGCTGCACCGCTTCACATTCACGGATCGCTTGAGCTGTCCCTTTTTTGCCCTTCCAGCGGCGACCGGGCCATAGTCCCTGCTTGCCGAGGACAAATCTTCGCGCAGTTTGTTGTGAGATGCTAATGGGGGTCATATGTTTATGCGCTCGCCAGACTTCTACAGCATTGCAAATGCAATGAAGTTTTGAAGTCCAAAATAGTTCGGAGACTTCTTTTATTCTAGCACAAATATTCTAAGAAAGAAATGCGGCTTACTCTAATATCCAGGGTTTTAACAAAGTCCAAAATTATGTCACTCTGAGGGAGCGTTTGTTGCGACCGAAGAGTCTCTCGCACTCTGTTGGAGATGCTTCGCTCCGCTCAGCATGACATACCCGTGTTTTGTCAATCGACTTTGTGAAAGCCGTGCTCTTATACCCGCCATAAGCAAAAGACACAATTGATAAACCTAAGAAGCAGGAACAGAATTAACCTTCTCGATCATCCTGCAAAACGAACACAGATCTGGCGCGGACGTGGGTTGTCCGCAATTGGGGCAGGGATGCAAATGTGCTTGCTCCATATCTTTCTCTACAAACAACTCCCCACTTTTTCGCGCTTCGAGAAAACGCAGATAAAACGTCAGCTTTGCGCCGGGGCGAGTCGTTTCGAGTTGGTTGAGCAGTTCCTTGTAGTAAATGGATTGTGACCCTTCTGCAAACGGACATTCTTCATAAATGTATTCAATCCCGCGCACCAGGCAATATGCTGTCATCTCGCGTTCATAGAAACGACACAAAGGCTTGACCTTGCGCGCCAGTCCATCACCGGCGGGTAGAACGGGTCCCTGCCGCAAGAGATATTCGCCTGACCACGAAAGTGTATTTCCAAATAACACGGCGGCTTCGTCGTCGAGGTTGTGGCCCGTCGCAAGCACGTCATACCCAAGGTCCCGCGCGATGCGGTTCATCTCATGGCGTTTTGTCAATCCGCAGACTGCGCAGGGCTTGCCATGTCCACGATGAGTCATCTGAGAAAGAACAGGGATGGATTGTCTATACTCTTTTTCGATATCCACGATATGAAGTTTTAGATTATGCTCATTCGCGAACTTTTCAGTGAGGCGTTGCGACTCATGTGAATAATCGATTCCACCGTCAATGCCCAAACCGAGATACAAACCATCTGCCTGATAACCAAGTCTCACGAGAATATCCCATAACCCCAACGAATCCTTGCCACCTGACACTGCGACAAGGATCTTCTCATCGCGGGTAAACATGTTGTATTTCTTGATAAAGCGATCGGTCTGCTCAGGCACCCATTCAAGATAGTGCTCCTTGCATAACGCAAGTTTATGCTGGCGCATGTTGACTGAGGCTTTGGCTCCGCATTTTTTACATTTCATATTAAATATTCATGTCATTGCGAGGAGGGTCGGAGACCCGACGACACTTGCACCCGATTTGCTAAGCAAATCGTGCGTTCGGTGCAGTGCAGGTGAGCAATCTCATCTAACCAGCAAACAGGAGATTGCTTCGTCACTCACTACACCTGCACTTGCGTGCTGGTGCAAGTGTCGTTCGTTCCTCGCAATGACATTAGCCTCCCGAAATCACCGCGATCAACTTGATCACTTCGCCATCCTTCAAGATTTCATCCTCTAATATCATCTCCCCTTCCCGCGTCGCAATCACAGACTCAGGCAGGATTTCACTTTTCTGCAGCGCTGATAGCAGCGTCATGCCTGGCTTTACTTCATACTCCTTATCACGCAGAATCAACTTAACCACAATTACTCCTCGTGAATCATTCTACCATAGCGATAAGCATGCAGTCCGCGGATTAGCCAACGCGATGTCTTGACATTCATGCTGCAAGCACTTACTATTCATTTATGCGTATTGGAATGATGACCGACACCTACAAACCCTATATCAGCGGCGTTACGAATTATATCGACTTGAACAAACGCCTTCTTGAAGATTCGGGACATGAGGTTTACGTCTTCACTTTTGGGGAGTTTGACTATCAGGATGATGATCCGCGCGTCATTCGGACCCCGGGCATGCAGGTGGGAGATACAGGCTTCTATCTATCCCTTCGCTACAAAGCCCAGGCGCGCAAGCTGCTCCAGACCATGGATGTGGTTCACGTTCATCACCCATTTCTCAGCGGACGCCTTGCCCTGCGCTATTGCCTCACCCGACAGATCCCTGTAGTTTACACAAACCACACCCGCTATGATCTATACGCGCATGCCCGCCTTCCAATCATTCCTGAAGAGGTGGCCCAGAGCGTGCTTCAGGCGTACATGCCTCATTTCTGTGAAGCAGTGGATCTGGTCATTTCACCATCAGAGGGTATGAAAAAGGTTATGCGCGAATTCAAGGTGGAAAGCCCGATTGAAGTCGTGCCCAATGGTGTGGACTTGAAGAGGTTCCATACAGCCAAGCCACTCTCACGCGCAGAGTTCGGTTATAAAGAGAAGGATATTCTGCTTGTATATGCAGGACGGATTGCACCTGAAAAGAATCTCGAATTCCTGCTTCAATCGTTTGCGGGTGTTTCGCAGGTCATTCCAAATGTCTACTTACTCATTCTTGGCAGCGGACAAAAAGAACATGAAGATGCCACAACGCCTCTCCCAGAGAAACTTGGCATCCCGGATCGGGTACGATTTTTGGGGATGATCCCTTATGAGGAATTGCCTTCCTATCTTGCCATGTGTGATGCATTCGTCACTGCCTCAGTCACCGAGGTCCATCCGCTTTCTGTGATCGAAGGCATGGCAACGGGACTCCCTATCATGGGGATTGACTCACCCGGCGTGGGCGATTCTGTGACAGACGGTGAATCTGGCCTGCTTGCCGCGACTGCCGATATCGCCTCTTTTACAGCCAAACTTACCCAGCTCTGCCTGAACAATGCTTTGCGAAAGAAAATGGGACTCGCCGCACGGGAAGCGTCCGAACAATATGACATCAAGCGCACCGCGAAGATCATGCTCAAACATTATGATCGTCTCAAGAAAAACGCGCTGCCTATCAAGAAGCGCAGCCTCGACGAACGATTGATATCCATTCTGAAAGAGTCTCTCAAGTGAAGCATAATCAGCAGGTTGGCAAGTGGGGAGAAGACTCCGCCACCGAATATCTTATACAACGCGGTCTTGAAATTATCGCCCGCAACGCGCGGACGCCATATGGGGAAATAGATATTGTTGCCAAACAAGGCGATGTGACAATCTTTGTCGAAGTGAAGACTCTTACTTCAAGCAGGAACTTCTTCCCTGAACATAACGTCACCGCGCGCAAACGTGAACACATGCTCGCTGCTGCCGATTATTATGCAGCAGAACATGAAATTGACCACTGGCAGATCGATGTTGTTTCAGTTGAGGGAAAGCCAACCCTAACACCAAAGATTACGCATTTTGAGAATGCGATCTAAACCCTCACCCCTAACCCCTCTCCCAATGGGAGAGGGGAACAAGTCACCCCTAATCCTCATCGTCGGGCCGGCAACTATTGGCAAAACTGAAATCGCCATTCAACTTGCAGAATGACTGAGCAAATGGGTATTTGCGAACGTGTATAATTGAAATTGAAATGCCTACTTCAACTAGTGCTCGAACAAAACCCGGAATTACTTTCCCCAGAAAAAAACTGGCGGAGTTCTGTCGCCGTTGGAAAATCTCAGAATTGGCTTTCTTTGGCTCAGTTCTACGCGACGATTTCCGCCCAAGCAGTGATATTGATCTCCTGGTTTCATTTAGCCCGATGGCAAAAATCAGTCTCTTCGATCTTGTGCGGATGCAAAATGAATTAAAAGAAATCTTTGGGCAGGAGGTAGATTTGGTCGAGCGCTGCGCTATCGAAAAAAGCGAAAACTATATCCGCCGCAAAAATATTTTGGAAAACCTGAAAATTATCTATGTTGCATAACAGCAACAACTTCAAAAATAATATAGATCCTAAAAGTCTTAAGAGACCTTTAGGGTCTAAACTTCCTCTTATCCTCATCGTTGGATCTACGGCCGTCGGCAAGACTGAAATTGCAATTCAACTCGCGGAGCGACTCAATGGGGAGATCGTCTCTGCGGATTCGCGTCTCTTTTATCGGGGGATGGACATTGGCACAGCGAAACCAACGCATCAAGAGCAGGCGCGCGTGCTTCATCATTTAATTGATATTGCAAACCCTGATGAGACTTTGAGTCTGGCTGTCTTTCAACAGAAGGCGCGTGAAGCAATTGCAGACATTCATGCACGTAAAAAAATTCCATTTCTTGTGGGAGGCACTGGGCAGTATGTTCGTGCTGTCACTGAGGGATGGAGTCCGCCCGAGGTGAAGCCTGATGAAAGATTAAGGCAAGAATTAGGAAAGCTTGCCCTGAGTAAAGCCGAAGGGATGAAAGATGAAAGAGGGATATATTGGCTACACGACAAACTTAAAAGTCTTGACCCGGTCGCTTCTGAAAAGATCGACGCGCGTAATTATCGAAGAACGATCCGCGCCCTGGAAGTAATTATGACAACTGGCAGAAGATTCTCCGAACAACGCGGGCAAAGCGAATCTCCTTATCATCTTATATCCATTGGCTTAACCCGTCCACGCGTAGAATTATATGAACGAGTCGATCAACGCATTGATGCAATGTTTGCAAATGGATTTATAGATGAGGTGAAAAGTCTATTAGCCAAAGGCTACTCCCCTACCCTGCCAACCATGTCCGCGATTGGGTATCGGGAATGCGTCAGGGTAGTCAATGGCGAGTTAAACGAAGAGCAGGCAAAGGCTGAGATCCGACGCGCAACGCGAATCTTCGTCCGCAGGCAGGCAAATTGGTTCAAAGAGTCCGATCCGAATATTGCATGGTTTAGAGTTGAGGATGGAGTCGTTGGAGAGATCGAGTCTTATATTCGCAAATCCTTATGACACTTAACGCTTCGATTCTATGATGCGCTTCGACTACGTTTGGTCTCGATACGCCTTTCGCAACGACCGCTCAAGGCTACTCGACCAACGCCGCTCAGCGCGAAAGTAATTGACATTTGATTCTTCATTGAATATACTTCAACAAATCAGTGAAGAGGAGACATTATGAACGAAAAACCGTGGCTTGCTCATTACGATAAGGGGGTTCCGCACACCGTTGAAATTCCAAATGCGCCGTTATTTCATTTTCTGGAGGAGTCGGCGCGCAAACATCCTGACCGCGCCTGCACCATCTTCAAAGGCGCGGTCATTACGTTCAAGGAGATGAACGACCGCACCGATCGCGTGGCCGCTGCACTTGTGGACATGGGTGTGAAGAAAGGCGACCGTGTGGGCATCTTCATGCCGAACACTCCGCAGTTTGTGATGGCATATTATGGAATTCTCAAAGCGGGCGGTGCAGTAGTGGCGACTAACCCGCTTTACACGCCTCCCGAAATCGAACATCAGGCAAGCGACGCGGGCATCGAAGTGATGTTCGTGATGACCAATTTTTATAAAACCATCAAGAAGGCACAACCCAAAACAAAAATCAAAAAGTTGATCGTGACCAACTTGAAAGAGACATTACCTCCGCTGATGCGATTGCTATTTACGCTCGCGCGCGAAAAGAAAGGCGGATTTCGAATCGAAGGTGGATTGCAGGAAGGTGAAGTCTGGTTACAGGATGTGCTTGCTAAATACAAAAGCGCATCCCGGCCAGACGTGAAAATTGATCCCGATGAAACGGCTTTGTTCCAATATTCAGGCGGGACTACGGGGGTCTCGAAGGGTGCAGTAGCCACACATGGCAATGTGGTGGCAAACACTTTGCAGATGCGCGGCTGGTTCGTAAACATGGAAGAAGGCAAGGAACTTTTCCTCATGGGCATCCCGCTCTTCCATGTATATGGGATGGTGGCAGGTATGAGTCTCGCGATGGCAACCAGCTCGACAATGGTGATGGTTCCAAATGTACGCGACCTTAAGGATGTGATGGATAACATCTCCAAATATCGCTGTACGATCTTCCCCGGAGTCCCAGCCTTGTATAACGGCATCAACAACCACCCTGATGTGAAAGCTCAAAAATATGATCTCTCTTCCATCAAAGCCTGTATCTCCGGCTCGGCCCCATTGATGCGTGAGACAAAAGAACAATTCGAGAAATTAACAGGCGGCAAGGTCTTTGAAGGTTACGGGCTTTCCGAAGCGCCAACAGGGACACACTGTAATCCCCTCCTGGGCTTGAACAAGACGGGGTCAATTGGCATGCCATTGCCCAATATGGAGTGCAGAATAGTCAGCCTCGATGACGGCGAGATAGATCTCCCACAGGGTGAAATTGGAGA
>JAKEFL010000277.1 GCA_022616105.1 Anaerolineae bacterium
CTCTGATACCACCTGGCTTTGAATATTGGAACAGTCACAGGCAGTGATAGTTAAGGGACCGCGCGTGAGTGTCCCTTTATAGGCTTGCGAGCCATTATGCGCGACCCAGCCTTCGAAATTAAATGCAAGCGGACCATCTGCGAGAATCCATTCACCGTTATATTTGCGCGCAACATGGACGTGGGTCCCGGTCGTGTGGCCACCTTCACAAGAGGGATAGCCAACAGGCTCACCTGCTTTGACTTCCCGCCCAATGTGAATTCGTGCATCTGTAGCGAGGTGCAAATAATATAAAACCCAGCCTGTACGTTCGTCCCCATCTTTATCGAGATCGATGATTGTTCCGTCCACGTCAGAACGAACGACAAGCCCGTCAGCCATCGCAATCACGGATTGGTCTTTCTCCACAGTAACGCAGCCAGATGTTTCTGAAGCTGGGGCAAAATCTACCGCTGCGAAAGGTTCGCCTGTGCCCCAGCCGGTATGTGGACCCCCTGTATATGCCCAGATATAATCCGCCCGGAACGGGAATCGCAGTTCGGGTTGCTGAAGACTTCCGGGAATAACGATAACGGAATCCGCCCAGGGATCGCCGAATAAAGTTTGATAAACGCGCGCCAAGCCATCAGGTCCGATTGAGACGTAGTATTTATCTCCTGAATAAATTTTTGAAAAATAATATTGGAGCGCGACAGACCCTGCGTTCTGCCAGGGGTCTGGTCTGTTAAGGGATTCATCCAGCAACTCAAATTCTGTTAATTTCCCTGCGCGCCAACTGTAATATCCATTATTGAGCGTATTTGCCGCGATGACCAGTTGGAGATAAGGACCTTCGTAAAAGGTGCGCCTGAAACCGAGCAAATATTTTCCACTGGGAAGTTCCGGCTGTGTGAGTGCGCCAGCTTGATATTCAAGGAGTGCAAGAAGAAGACGCGGGCTGATACTGTAATTCATGGCAACATAATCCACAGCTTCAGCGCCTGTACGCATTTTCTCCCCGGCATAGATTCGATAATTTTTCAGCCAGCCAGTTGTAGAGGCGACAAACGCTGATGTGTTAAACCCAATCTGTGAGGGACCATTGCTGAAGGCATGGTCAGGAATACTTTGATATGCAGTGCCCCATAATGGAAGATAATAAATGGGTATCTTCATCGGAAAGCCAGGTGGCATTGTTGTTGCTTCATGTGGGATGATGGGGTTGGCTTTCATGATCTCATTCACTGTCGTGTTGAAGCGCGCGGCGAGAGCAGGAAGGGTATCTCCGTTTTGCGCGGTGTAATCCACAAGTTCCCCCGGCGCGTATTCGGGCCTGCCGGATGTTGGGGCTGGCATCTCTGTGGGCACAAGCGGGGTGATGATGTTCTCAAGGCTGCCTGGTGATCCCTGAGGCGCACAAGATGAGATCGCGAGCGAGACAATCACGAATACGGTCGAAATCCAGAGAGATAATCTTTTCTCTCGGTGTTTGGGTAACATATTGATTTCTTGTTCCATTCGGGAATTATTCACCATCATCTTCGCGGAATATCAATGCCCGCGATTGGCCGTAAACATCGGCAACGATGATCTTGTTGCCTTTAACAAGCTTGCCTTCATACGGTTTTTCACCTGCTATGACAGTCCATCCGCTCAGCACAAATGGGATGGCTCCATCTGCAATAACCCACTCGCCGTTATACTTTCGCGCGAAATGCAAATGTGTTCCTGTGGATATACCGCCTTCGCAGGAGGCATGACCAATCAAGTCATTCATTTCAACCCACTGACCTTTTGCAACGCGGCTCTGATTGGCAACATGCAAGTATAGAATATTCCATCCAGTCTGCTCGGAGCCATCACCGTCCATATCCACTACTACCAGGCCTTTCCCAGTTCGCACCACCAATCCCGGCGCAGTGGATAATATCCATGTCGTTGACGGGTCGCAGCCGGTCTTCTCACTTGCCGGGGCAAAGTCTAATGCAGCCAGAGGTCCATCAGGTTCCCCGGTACGGTGCGTTCCCCATGCGCCATGTGGTCCGCCGGTAAAGACCCAGGCGGTGTGTGTTTCAAAAGGCAATGCCATCTGTGGCTGAGTCAGGCCCGGTGGAAAGACAGGACCACTCGTCTCCGCACGCGCCCAGGGATCGCCGAACATGTTTTGATAAAAAGACATGAAGCCACTGGTCGCGTCCATGATGCGCAGCCATTCGTTGAGGCTGTGTTGACGTGAAAATAACACCATGATGGCAACAGTTCCGGCATTGAGTGTTGGGTCGAGTCGTAATTTGTTTCCATCGCGAAAAGTGAGTTCCGTCAGGCTGCCTGTCCGCCAGCCGTAATACCCCATGGACATTTGATTGATCGCCCATGCCAGTTGAAGGAACATACCTTCGTTGCGGAAGTTTTCGTATCCCATTGGATACTTGGTACGGAATTGGTTTTCGGGATTGCCACGCACCCAGTGTGATTCGTAATCGAGAATTGCCAGCAACAGCCGCGGGTTGACTGAATTTTCATAGGCGGCCCGTTCGATGACTCCTGCCCCGCTTGTCCAACCGGTGGAGCCGAGATATTCACGATAAGTGGAAAGATATCCACCCGCATCTCTCACATAAGCCGCGATATCGAAGTCCACAGCAGTTGCCGAAAAGACAAATTCACTATCAGGGATGAATTGTAGTGACTGCGTAAACTGCACACCATCTTCCTGGCGATCAGGGATGATAAGCAAACTGCCAGTATCCAGAAATCCCGTTTCGGGAAGAATTTTTGGAGAGGTAATCTCGCTTACCTCCACTCCAAACCTTTTGGCGACAGCAGGGAGCCAGTCTCCGTTTTGGGAATAATACAAAATTGACTGGCTGTTTGCAGTGAGCGTTGGCGTGTCGATCACAGATGTCACTGCCTGAGTAACAAATGTTTCGCTCATCACAGTGGACGTGGATGTGGTTGTAATTCCAAATGCCAGCGGATCAACAGGTACAAGTGTATTTGTCGGGATAATCTGAGGTACAGGTGACGAGGTGGGAGGAACACCACCCAGCGGTGTGGGCGTTGTATATTGCCCCCATAGCGATGCATTCCCGACGCACGATACAAGTATGGAAGATGAAACAATGATAAGGATGATAGCGCGTTTCACAATGAGAATTATACCTGTGACTCCAAAGAACTATTAAACACAAAGGTCACAAGGTGCATGAAGGACGCTTCGACTGCGTTCGGACGATCAAGCTGTCCTCACTCCGCTCAGCGCGAATATCATCTCGAAATTTGATTCAATCCCTCGAACACTCCCTCCCACGCTTCGACTACTGTATCCCCGCGTGTGAGAAAGCCATCGTATTCAATTCCATTTCCACTTGAAACCCAGCCATCCAAAATAAAGGGCAGGTTGGCGTCCGCGGGAATCCATTCACCGTTATATCGCCGCGCAAGGTGAACGTGTGTGCCATTTGAAAATCCGCCTTCACAGGATGGATGCCCAATCCTCGCGCCCGCGTAAACGTAGGTACCCGGGTGAACACGATCACGCGTTTCGATATGCATATAAAGGAGGCTCCAGCCTGTTTGTTCGTATCCATCGTTATCGAGGTCCTGGATCACCGCACCATCATCGGCGCGCACGATCAATCCATCAGCCGCTGCCACAACCCACGCGTCGCTGGATACGCACCCCGCGGGTTCGCCTGGTGGAGCAAAATCCAAAGCAGCCCAGGCTGAACCAGAATCCCAGCCTCCATGCGGACCACCTGTGAAGGACCAGGTCACATCCACTTCAAAGGGCAACTGCATCGGAGGCTGAATCAAAGTGGAGGGTATTAACGGAACCACATCGTAGTCGAATGGATAACCAAAAAGCTCATTGTATGTTTGGAATAATCCCAATACGCTGACATCCTGATCCCAGAACGAGCGGCTGTTGAATAAGGAAAGAAAATATTGCACCCCGGCAGTTCCAGCGTTGATCGTGGGGTCAAGCGGAACATAGCTGCCATCAATCAATGGCAAGGTTGAGATGCCGCCCACGCGCCAGAGATAATAACCACGATTCAAATTATCTGCCGCCCATGCCATTTGCCTGTAAAGACCTGCATAATAGTCATCAAAATTTCCGAGCGGGTAATCTATATTTTGTGGCACCGGGTTGGTGACCCAACCGCTTCGATACTCCACGAGCGCGACCAGTAAGCGCGGATTAACCGAATAATTTTGCGCGACGCGCATAATGATCTCGGTGCCGCTTACATATTCACCATCCAAATCCTGTACATAGTTAGTGAGATAACCGCTGCGATTCTTTAGAAATTCACCGAGATCAAAGTCAACACTGGCGGGACCGTAAATCAATTCTGAATCAGGAATGATCTTGAATGAGGAACCCGGATTAGGGTCCGCGTTGATCGGAGGGATATTCAACACAATGCCAACGGAAAGGATACTCGCTTCATCCAACCCGTTTGCCTGCATCAGCGCCTCGAGCGTGATCCCATATCCCTGCGCGATACTGCCAAGCGTATCCCCAGGCTGGACCGTATACTGGTCTACAAATTCACGCGGCGCGGGGAGCGCGTGAGGCAAATCCGGTGTTGGTGACGTAAATGAAGGGTCCACATCAGTTGGCGCGAGGGTGACAGAAATTGGCGCGCGCGTTGGGGTAGGTCCTGTATGAGTTGTTACAGATTGAATCACCACCTCGCCAGGCTGAACAGGTGCAATCTGTGTGCCTGATCCGTTGAGAGGCGCGAAAGGATTATATGTAGGATACGCGTTGGAAGAGCCTGCCGAAGAACAGGAGGAAATAACGAGAGTAAGTAGTAAATAGTAATTAATGAATGTTCGAGGGAATTTGTGGGGGAACATTGCGGAAGATTTTACCAAAGAGTTGAATTCGCTTTTCAAGTTTGCGATTATGCTGCAAGTCTCGTTTGGTTCATCGGAAATCTTTTCTTCTTTAGAAATACTTCGCGCTGAGCGGAGATGCGGGTCTTGCATCGCAGTCGAAGCGTAGTTGCAAAAATGTCCTTCGACTACCGCTTCGACTTACACTTAGCGTCCGCTCAGGACGAAAGCTACAATTACTTTAATTTATAAACCCAATTTGGCTGGTTAATGGGAATGGGAGCGCGCGGCAGTTCTCCCATACTGGGGATGTGAAATTTAATGGGTACTTCGTCTCGCTTGTTATTTCGTTTTGCCATACTTTGATCCAATTACTTATGGTGTGAAAGTGCATAGATAGTTCAGGCGACAGTCCCAGAGGGATGCTCCGTGTCGCCTGTCTTGACGCACGCTTCGCGCAACTGCGTCAAGAACTTGAGCTTTGCCATATTCAAGAGTCTTTCTTTTCCAGAAGAAGCTGCTTCAGAAGACTGTTATTCTCTCTCAAAAGCGCCTGCAAATCTTCATCTGCTTTTTTGCGTTCCTTACGATAGGCTGTAATATTTATCAGTACAAATGGCACGACAAGAAAGAAGAACAAGAAGAAACTGACTGGGTTATCCATGGCTGTCTCCTGTTTTCAATAACTAGCCACTCAACCAGGTTCTACCGGTGAATCTACGCTAATTTCTTTCGATTTTCGCGGCGCAGTCACAGGTGTCCTGGTAAAAGTTATCAAAGCCAGCAAGTTAAAAGCCACAGCAATGAAAACGATTGTGATCATTGCGCCCGCGCCGATTCTGACGAAGGCTTGACCGATTCCCCAAGGCAGGATCATGCCACCGATACTGCCACCTACAAGGAACCAGCCCGCCATTGTCCCTGTGACGTGCATCCTTTCTTCAGCAAGGGTTAAGAACGTGGGGAAGATGGATGCGAAAGAGAGTCCAAGCAGAATGCTTCCGATCCACAAAACGGCTGCGGAATCTCTAAAGAGCAGAATCAACCCAAGGCTGAGGAGACAGCCTGCAAAGTCCAGATAAAGAATCGCGATGGGACGGAGGCGCGTCGAGATCGGGATCGCAAGCAAACGTCCGAGTGTAAATGATCCCCAAAAGGCGGAGGCCAAATATGCGGATGTGATTTCGGTGCCGAGTCCCAGTTGGAGGGCATAAGTGTAAATCCAGGTGCCAAATCCCACCTCTGCTCCCACGTACAGCACAAAGCATAGAACCATGATGGCTAACAGAAGAACAGGCAACGGCGCATCTTTATGTTCTTCAGGCGTGACACGCCGGCTGGGGCTGGGTAAACTCCATATCAAAGCGGCAATGGGAAAGGCGGCGATTGCCAATGTCCAATAGACCCAATAAATGTTTTCCGTAACCATGAGCACGCGCGCCACGATGAGCGGACCAATGAAGGCGCCGACACCGAAGAAGGCATGTAGCCCGTTCATGAACGGACCCACCTTCTCATGATGAACCCAGATAATCAACGTGTTACCGCCGACATCCAGTGAGCCCTTGGCGAAGCCCGCGATCAGGGTGATCAGGAGAAGCATCCATAACGATGTGGCAACAGGCACAAACGCAATGGTGATTCCCATCAGAAGAAGAACACCCGCCAGAAATTGATGGCCAGGCAGACGGTCATAAATTCGCCCGCTGACATAGGAGCCCAGCAAATAGCCCAGCGAACCGGAAAAGAAAATTAAACTGATCTGGTCGAGCGTGCTGGAGGTATTCTCGGCAAGTTTTGGAAGCGTGGGTCCTTCGGCGCCAAGAGTCAATCCGAGCAGGATGAAGGCAAGATAATATGCAATGGTGAGGATGTATTTTTGATTCATTGTGAGCTTCTCTAATGCAGGATATTAAATCATTCCAACTCGTTGTGAATTTGAATAAACATTGAAGCGATGTCTTCTTGCATATCCGATCAATGTAATGCCATAGCGTTCCGCCATTTCAATCGAGAGTGAACTTGGCGATGTGCGCGAGATCAAGATCGGTGCGTGCAAACGTGCGGCTTTTTGCAGCATCTCTGAACTGATGCGCCCTGTTGTGATCAAAATACGAGTTTGGGGCCATACGTTAGTCATCAGGCATAACCCTGCGATCTTGTCGAGTGTGTTATGCCTGCCGATATCTTCTGCGACGATCAATATTTTTTCACCATCGCTCAATGCGGATGTGTGGACACCACCCGTCTCGCGATACAACTTCTGTGATTCGAATAACATCTCCACGATATGACCAATTGCCTCAGGCGGGACTTTTGGCCGGTCGCCGTCAAATGAGACATCCACGCGGGCCAGTGTCTCGACCGCCGTTAAACCGCCCGAACAACCTGACGTCCTCCGCCACGACTTCGGCTGTTCGACGGCGCGATTCAACCATACATCCACATTATCGCCGTGTTCACAGACGCGCACATCTTCCACTTCATCTATGCTTTCGAGAATGCCTTCGTTATAGAGAAACCCCACTGCCATTGCTTCGAGATTGACAGGTGTACACATGAACGTCAGCCACACTTCGCCGTTGACTGTCAATGAAACAGGAGTTTCAACGATGGTCTCAGCATCGTGTGGTTCCCATTTTTTGAATTCGTATCGTTCGTAATGGATCGCTTTTTGAGGGGTAATCATTCCTGCTCCAAACTTATTGTGTCATTGCGAGGAGCCGCTGGTTGAGTAGAGCGAGTGCTGTTCTCGCTCGTATCGAAACCAAGGCGACGAAGCAATCTCCTCGCGAATGAGGAGATTGCTTCGCTTCGCTCGCAATGACGTTATTCTGTACATATCTTATCCCAATTTTCGGGTAATTTGGGCGGAAGCCAGTTCGGATCAGGCATCCAGTCTAACCAGAAACCATCATAGGGATAAGAACACTTTTCAAGCCTGGAAAAGATTTCCTGCTTTGCAGAGTCGATTCCGTGTGCCCAGTCAGGGAAAATAACCTCATTATCAATTGCCTTTTGATAATCATCCACATCCTTCCATTCAAAGCTGAAATCCGGGTTGATGAGGAGATCGAGGTCTAAATCCAGAGTGTCAATTCCACAGTCGCTTCGTTTGAATGGCAATTGGAAGTTGATATAGTAACAGAGAAATTCATTACTCTCATGATTCCAAAAGTACATCGTCGAATAATATTTTTCGGGTTCAAGAATAAGCAAAAGTCGATTTGTGCGCCAGATATAGGTTTTCAGCTTCCAGGGTTGATTCTTGAAATCCCACCAACGCCTGCCATTTTTCTTTGCCTCCGGGTAATCTTCCTGCGCGATGCATTCGGCACCGGGCAGAAGAGCGAGCATAAGTTCTTCATCAGTATCTCTCACAATCAATGTTGATTGTGCATGCCAAACCTGGTCCCTGTAAATTCCTCTCCAAGCTATGACATCACCGGGTTTCCACATAATCTTTTCCCGTCTGGTGTCAGGCAAGCCTTCCAACGATCATTACACACGGCCTGGTGAAGACTTCTTCTTTATGCGGCGCGTCGGGGAGTTCACTCGTGAGATCCTGACCGGGGAAATGAAGATTTTCGTGCAAATCCAAACGCCATTTGGGGCAATCAGTCACATCATAGATGATGCCATTGTAAGCAATAAACTTCCGCGTGCCGCGCTCCCCGGTGTTGCGGCGTAATTCCATTTCAGTGACGAAGCGATCAGGAATGCTCATTCAGGGAATTATACAAGGGATTGATAAAAGAAAAATCTCCTGAGTTGGTCAGGAGATTTTCTTCTTCATGGGCTAGTGATCTTCCTTGGTTTCCTTATGATCGGGAGCCTTATGTTTCTCCTGATCGTCATCGTTATGATTTTCATTGATGGATCTTCCATCACACTTGCCGGTGATATTTATCTTCTCTCCAGTGCGCGCATATTTTAGATTGCACTTCCAGCGGCCGGTAGTTCTGACCTCTAAAACAAAGCGGTCATTTTCTATGTTGTAAAAGCCAGAGCCAGTCATGATAAAGTTTTTTGTGAACGCGCACTTTTCAAGCGTGAAAATATTTCTCGTGCCAGCAGCGTTGATGTCAAAATCCAGTGTGCCGCCATAAGTACAGCCGGCAGCCGTCGGCGTAAAACCATCCCAGTAAAAATATTCGGGCAGGTAATAGATCTCTGTTTCAACGGCAGATAAGGCATTGCGAGGTGTCTTGAATGCTCCAGCCAAACGAGGAGATATTGGGACGTAATCATCCATCAAGAAGCCATCACAGATCGTTTCACGCTGAGAAGGGACCACATCGTTAACCAGGAAATCGGTTACCAGCGCGTCGGGACATTCATTGCCGCGTCCAAAGATGACATGAGGTCCGCCTTGTTGAGTGATCAGATATCCATCTGCCAGATGCTGGAATACATTAATTCCATTACCGACCGGCGTGGCAGGGTCCGCTGTTGCACCAAGTACGATCATCGGGACACCCTCCAACGTCAGATAATCCGGTCGGGTGAGATCGGATATGGCAAAGGGCCAATAGGCACACGGGAAGTCTCCATAGATGATGGAAGCGAGGCGCGGGATGGAGGCTTCGACCGGATCCGCCGCGTCCAGATACAACTCCGCTTTTTCATCAGGTGTGTTGCCCGGGTATCCATAATCCTGGCACTCGACACCAAAGAATACAGCATCTGAGTAATATGGATCAAGAATTAAATCCAGCGTTTGTGGATCAAGACCGAGATCAATGTAAAGAAGCCGCGCAAGCGGGACAATTGTGTTATTGGAGGTATACGCGGCAAGCGCGCGGACAAACATCATCCGGTCGCTTTCTGTGTACATCTGACTGGCAGCGACATATTCCAGATTGGAGAGGGTAAATTGTCGTTTTGCAAAGCCGCCCAAAGGGAGTGGGAACCTGAAAGAGATCGGATGCTGGCTCAATTGTGACGCCAATGTATCATACGCTGCAATTGCATCCTCAAGCAAGTCTTCGTTACAGGCGGGGTCATCGTTACAGGCAGCTAGTGAAGCAGTCAACACGTCGTTGAATGCCTGCGCCTGCCGGGTGTAAAAACCAATCCCATCATACGTCAGGTCAACCGTGCCGTCCAGGATGAGTCCCGCAAGATGTTCGCCATGCGCGGCGGCGTATGTTTGTGCGTATTGCGTGCCGTAGCTTTCACCATAAAGCCAGAATTTATCATCCCCAGTCATTTGACGGAAGAGTTCAAGGTCTTCCACTGCCTGCTTTGTGCCGAGGTAAGGCAAAAGGTCCGGGTTGCTGACCTCATTGACACAATTTGTGCTGAACGTTTCCGCGGTTTGTTTTAGTGCGGCTTCCTGCTCAGGGGTAATACCGCTTGAATCCTGCTGATAGAAAACACCCGCCGCGAACGGACAGGTTTGATCACCAGAAAGCAACAGTCCACGCTGATCGAAGAAGACAATATCGAAGATTTCTGGAATGCTCGGATCAAACGCGGATGTATACGGGTCCGCGGATGCGACACCTGAGAAGCCAGGACCACCGGTCGCGGTGACGAACATCCCTTTGCGCGTACTGTAAGCAGGCAGCACTGCAAACGTCACAGGGATGGTGCGCGTGTCCGCGGGGTTGAAGTGATCCAGAGGCATTTCAATCGTCACGCAGGTGAATAAACTCCCGTCAAAACAAGGAACGCCACCCAGGGCGTCGAGCAGGTCTTGGGTGGCTGTGCTTTGAGGTCTATTGGGTTGAGAAAACGGCGCGGCTGCAATGGATGTCAACAGTATCACAATCGTCAGAGATAGCCGCATAAACGGGGTCAATTTGGTTTTCATTCGCCTCTTCCTTTGAGGTGTTTTACTCTTTATGTGCATTTTTGTACAGGTAATTATAAGGAAATTTCCATAGAAAGCAATGCCCTGCCGGTAGCAAAGGGTTACAATAATTTATTGTTAACAATAATATGGTGCCGTTAATGGCAGGAGATTTTTTACTTGTAATTCTCGGCTAATTTATTAATTGTAGTCAAATTGCGCGTCGTGGCAGGGACACCGATTTGTCCCGATCTCGACGGAGGTTATAGACTTCGCGTCCTTTGACGGCGAAATCACCTGCATCGCTTCTAAGGGACATCAACGCCTTTTCCGACTTTTTACCTGACTTCTTGTGCAGGAAGACCCCATTGATCCCGCGCAGAAACGCAACATACAGGTTCATCCTTACCTACTGTTGATGTTCCTGTAAGTGTTCCATAGAATGGCATGAAGCGGAATCAGTGCATCACAAACAATTGATCGAATCCCCCGATTGTGAAAATTTCCCGAATATATTCATTGCAATTCCACAGGCTCAAAGATTTACCACCTTGTAATGCCGATTCTCTAAGCCTCAATAATGCGCGAATCACAGAAGAATCGATAAAAGTGGCGTCGATCAAATCAACCTGTATATCTCTGATCGCGTTGGCGCTTAGGATCTCGTCAATTGCGCTGCCCAGATCTTCCTGCGTAGAAAAATCAAAATCCCCGGACAAGACGAGTCGGGCTATATCTCCTGTAAATTCCACTGTTGCAGGCATCGTATTCTCCTTCCTGCCTGATTCCATTAGAATGGACGAAAGATTTGAAGACGACAACTGCTCTATTATAAAGAGATTTTACCCATTGGTGCCAGGATATTTTCACCCATTGGTTGGATCACTCAAGTCTCATCTACCATTCCTTAATTTGCCAAAGTTGGCACAATTAGCCAAACATAAGTGTCAATACGGAGAAAGCGATTTCAGGGTAAGATTACTGCATCCTAATTCATAAATGGCGGACAAACGCCGCCTGGAGAAACAAAATGTACACCGGTTTATTTCTTATCATCGCCATTGCCGCAGTGCTTTATGGCCTGGTCAACTCTACTGAAAAGGTTCTTGCCATTCGCCAACAACAAAGGGAAGAAGGCAAAAAGCCCAACGTTTATCTTTAGACTGTCAGAGTTGTATAGATCAGAAAAGGCTTCGGAAGTCAATTTCCGGAGCCTTTTTGATTTACTTCCACAAAGTAGGGGGCGAACCTTCAAGATTTCAAAATGAGCTGCTCTCTCTGGGGGGTCGTCCCTACGCTACGCTTATTTCCTCTCCAGCCGGTAAGGCAGAATGAACGGATCGAGCCGCTCGGGATAGCCGTCCAGTGGATAAGCAAGAATATACCCATTATAACGATCAACTGAAAGGGGCCGGGGTGTGACATGAATCACGCCGTCTTCAACGCGATACTGAACAGAGACTTCCCGATCCTGCCGATTCTGCGGAAAGATCGAGACCTCACCCGAGTCAGGGACATCAAAGCAAAAAGTGAACGAGATATTATCGGTCAGCTCTGTGATGCGATCCATTCTATCGAAGACTTCTTTCGATAAATTGTGTGATTTGAGTTGTTCGCTAATGGTTTGTGAGAATTCAGCAGTCATTGCCTTGCGTTCATCGGTATCAGAGTAGCTGGAAAGACGCGTAATATGATACTTCACGATTGTATCGGCGATGATATCCGAGCTATACATGGAAAAACTCCGCCGCGCGATCCCCAGCCACTCCTCTTCATTCATTTCTCCAATCGCGGAATTATCCAGCAGACCGTAGCCGCGGTCGTGCAGGCCCATAGCTGCAACCATGGAATTTCGTTCAACAGGCGGGATGTCAAACTCCTCATTCCCCCATAACATGGCTAATGCCCCTACCAACCTGAGATGCTCTGATTGCGGAATGACGATCGGCCTGCGTTTGGATTTGAACATACCTGCCTCCTGATTTTGTTGATGGCATGACAAAATGTAACGCTAGCGCTGTTGACGATTTATCCCCAGGAAAAGTTCATGCCGGGCGCACTTACTCAGCAACCCAAATCCGTACTGGCTACGGGTCCCACACCAAATGCTATTTTGATCGTGAAGGTTGGTTGTTCACTCTTACCTTTAACTATGAGAACTCCAGAGCGGGTCTCATACATCCAGGCAATGACAATTTCTTTGTGTGTATTGGGCGGAATGATTAGGCTTATGTCCCTTGACGTTCCATAATCCTTTGCATAGTGAGCGGCGACAGCTTCTCGCAGAACCTGAGTGTTCAGTTCTGGACTTAAGCCTGATACCCTTATCTCGTGCAACTGCTGAATATTTTGCTCGATCTTCGCTTCGCCACCACAATTGTTAATGCGTATCGTTTCTCCAATGCCTTGCAGGCTTCGATCATCTGTTTCCTGGATTTCGATGGACGATATTTCTGGCTTGGATGCGCAACGGACAAGAACAAACAGGATAGTCGTTAGCATGCACAGTCGCGACTGTATTCTTCGCATACTTCACCTCTGCTGTTGTTCCGAAAGTATAGCACAGCGACCATGTGGAGTCTCATCCATCCCCCGCGCCATGTGGACTTATACTGTCCAAAAAACCATAACCTGTTGTTAACATCAACTTTTCCAAAAGTTAATGTAATTTCACCTATCTTAAACAAACAGGTGAAATTATGGAACTTCAATATAGCGAACTGGACAAGGATATCCGCGTGATCAAATTGATCGGCAGGATGGATATTTTCGGCGTAGGGCAAATCGAAACCAAATTTGCCGGCTATTGCGCGGGAAATAATACCTGTGTCATCGTAGACTTATCCGGAGTAGATTATTTTGCATCCATTGGTATCCGCCTCCTCATGTTGACTGCCAAATCGGTCCGCAGCCGCGGTGGGAAGATCGTGACCTTGAATCCAATCCCTGAAGTACAGAGTGTACTGGAAATAACGGGCATCCCAGCTATTATCCCAATTTATTCTCATCTCGAGTCGGCTGAAACAGTGTTGTTGGCAAAGTAAAAATTTGTTTTAGAAAATGAAACGGTCTCGTTGGCAGCATGTCCGAGTCCATTTTTCATCCCCCGAATCGGCGGGATAAATCCCTGCCTCAGTTCGTGGAAGTCGGTTGAAACCGACTCACTCATCAGCCCGAAGGGCTTCCCTGGCACCGTGCGGCTTAAGCCGTACCAGGGCAGGTGTAGCCCAGCGTACCACATTCCATCCGAGACCATTTTTATCACGAATTCAAATTCTCTCTAATCCATGCAAGGACATCGCCAAGTGTCCCAATTCTGATGCCCAATCTCTCAGCCACTTTCGGATCATCAATAAAGTGTTTACGATTATGAGTGGCAAGATAATCCACTTTCGCTTTTATCGCCGCAAGCAAAATTGGTACATCATTTGGATCCTCAATGAGATATAAGTTTGCTTCTACTTCCTTTTTAGTAGGATCATTAACAATTCTCAATTTCGCTGTTTTGATAAGGCTTCGTAAATCGTTCAGGTTGCGAGGAGACTTTTTGGCAATTGATCTTTCTGATTCAACAAGAACCATTTCACTGATTGTCAATAAAATATCTTCACTTTCACCAAGTTGAAGTAAAACATGCGCCGCACCAGTTTCTGAAATGACGCCCGCTATCAAGGCACTACTATCGAGAAAAATATTGAATTTTGGCATAGAGGATTTCCCGCTGATTATTTCTTGACATAATTTTCTTTATAGTAAATTTTTCGCTCTTCATCCAAAACCTGCAACAGATCATCAAGAGAAACGTTTTCTTCTCTGAGCCTTTTGGCAATTTGCCTGGAGAGCTTGTCAACTTCTAAAACTTTTGGCTTAAGCAGAAGGGATCCACCGCCCAGGTCAATAATGGTGAAAACTTCACCTTCCTCCAGTTTGTACTTCTTGCGCAGGCTGGCAGGTAGTGTAATATTTCCTTTTCCGCGGATTTGAACAGTTGTAGCCATAATTTTCTCCAGAAAATCAGAATTTCCGAATTTCTGTAATTATAGCAAAAAATCCCCTGGTTTCGATAACAAGGTGGATTTCAAAGCGCGATGGCTGGATGACGCTTCCAGTGTCCCGTGGCTTGCTCGAAGGCAAAACCAAGTTGCAATACGCCCCAATCATCATGATGGCGACCCACGATCTGTATGCCAACCGGCAGGCCGGAGACTGTAAAACCTCCCGGTACCGACAATACAGGGTGACCCACGGTGGATATGTAATAGCAGGACTTCATCCAGTCAATATAGGTGGACATCTTCTCCCCGTTGATCTCGGTGGGATACGGCTGATCCACATCGAATGGCAGGACCTGACTCACAGGTAGGATCAGGAATTCACAGCGTCCCATAAACTCGTGCAAGCGATGAAACAATTGCGTGCGCTTCATCTCCATCCGCGCGAGATATGGACCGGTAAGCGGCAAACCCTGCTCGATGTTCCAGATCACCGTATCCTTCAATTGATCCCTGTGGTTCTGATACTCCTCCGAGAGAGTGGCTTCGAAGTTCCACGCGCGCCATGTTTTAAATATTTCATCGGCATCTGAAAAATCCGGTTCAGTCTCCTCAACAATGCAGCCCAACGATTCGAATATCACCCGGTTTGAATCCACCGCCTGCTTCACTTCGCGCTCATAGGGCAGACCAAGATCCACCCACGCGAGGCGCGTTCCTTTGAAGTCGCGTCCAAGTGGTTGAGCAAACTGGGAGCCAGGATCATTCAAGGAGATGGGCGAACGTGGATCAGGTCCCGCGAGAGCCGAAAGGAGTAGAGCAACATCCGAAACGGTACGCGCCATAGGTCCATCCACAGAAAGCGTAAACCAGCCAAGTTCAACGGGCCAGGAGGGAACGCGCCCGGGCGAGGGTCTCAGTCCCACGACATTACAAAAACTGGCGGGGTTGCGGAGCGAACCGCCCATGTCACTGCCATCTGCAATGGGCATGAAACCACAAGCCAAAGCCGCTGCTGCGCCGCCACTGCTTCCGCCGCTGGTCTTTGTAAGATCGTAAGGGTTTCGCGTCGCACCGAAAACGGGATTAAACGTCTGTGACCCCGCGCCGAATTCAGGTACATTTGTCTTCCCGATTGTGATCGCACCCTCGCGTTTGAGGCGTTCCACAACAAGGGAGTCTGCATCGGGGACGAAGTCGCGATAAATGGGTGAACCATATGTCGTGCGGATGCCGCGTGTGTTTTGCAAATCTTTGTGCGCAATAGGCAGGCCATGCAACGGACCGGCGATCTCCCCGCGCATAATCCCCGCATCCATATCATCAGCTGCATCCAACGCCTGGTCAGCTACCAGTGTGACAATCGTGTTGACCTTCGGATTCACGCGTTCGATCTGCGTCAGATGCGCGGAAAGGACTTCACGTGCTGAGATCTCTTTCTTACGCAGTCTATGAACAAGTTCAGTGGCAGGAAGAAAACAAAGGTTGGTGGGCACGAGGCCTCATCGCATATTAAAATTATTGAAATCACATTTTACCCCTCCTATATGGAGTCATTGTGGCTTTCGATGCAGGTTATTTCCCATGAGAAAATGCGAAAACGGTCTCGTTGATATTTCTTCCGAGACCGTTTTTCATCTCTGAAACGGCGGACTAACCCACAGGGCGCTTTGCAGAGTCCTGCCTCAGTTCGTGGAAGTCGGTTGAAACCGACTAGCTCATCAGCCCGCAGGCGTTGCACTGAGCCTGTCGAAGTGGCTTCCATGCACTGAGGAAGCGGCTTTAGCCCAGCTTACCAGTTGAATTCACACCCTTTTATGTTTGTCAATCTACTAGATTTTGAATTTCAATAGGCACATTCATATCAGGCGCCTTCAACAGGTCAGCCACTTTGGAATAAATTTCCGCTGAATTTTGCTCCAACATTTTGAACGAATTTCTTAGCTTCTTTTCGTTGAAACCCTCTCCCTTGGTTGCTTCCCTTTCAATATCCTTGACAAACATCTTGAGATAGGATTTATCCACATCGGGATCATCCGACAGCTTATCAATCTGGCGCTGGATTTTGTCGAATTCATCCTTGAGCGGATTAACCTTTTTCGGCTCATTAACGCCATAGACATATTTTGAGCCGCCAACAATATCTCCACCGATATCAATCTTTGCACCCTGGATATTAATACCGCCAGATATGTTCGAGCTCTGATAACTGGGACTGGCCGATGAAGCTGCAGCTGGCTTTCGAGGTTCCTTTTTCGCGGGAACTGGCGGCGCAGAAGCAAGCTTTCCACTCCGCAGATTAAGTGAGATGACCAATCGGTCATAGTCACCCGGGTAATCTACAAATTGAATTTCTTTGATAAAGTAAGGTACATCACATTTATCCAATCTCACAGGGATGACATAAATCGTGCCGTCAGGTTTCTCTTCCTGGTAGCGCATGGCTCTTTTGTATTCCCGTTGAATATAGCCCTCTTTTTGAACAGAGAGTTCTGAAAAGCATAATAGGATAGCATCGCTGGCTCGCAAAGCCTTTTCTATTTCCATGTCCCAATTCATTCCAGGCAGGAGGCGCTCTTCATCCAACCATGGATCGAACCCATCTGCCTTGAGCTTTTCGCACAGTTCTCTCACTGGTGCTTTATCCTGGCTGGCATGGCTGAGAAAGATCAGCAATTTCTTCTGTTTTGCATCTGATGTCGCCATATATTCCTCCAAAGGATTGTGAGGTGCCTTAAGTTTGTAAGAATGTGACTAGCTTGTAAATTTCCTTATCATACGAATCTTGTGATTCTTACTATCGTAGATCCCAATTTGTCAACAACTATTTAGGTTGATTATATTCCCATTCAAGCAAATCAGCTACATCATTTTTGTTGCCTTTTGAAAAAGCCATATCCATACGATCAGCCGCATCCAACGCCTGCTCAGCCACCAGTGTGATAATCGCGTTGACTTTCGGATTCACACGTTCGATCTGCGCCAGATGAGCAGAAAGGACTTCACGCGCTGAAATTTCTTTCTTATGCAGGAGTTCTGTGGCAGGAAGAAAACAAAGGTTTGATGTCATGTTCATATAAGCAAATACAAAAACGGCCTCGTTGACATGGTGTTGTTAGGACCGGTCTGAGACCATTTTGATTCGATCTGAATGGATGCTCACGGCGTCGCGGACGGCGTGACAGTCGCCAGAGGAGTTGGAGTGATAGTAATGTTGGCAGCGGTGGGCGTTGAAGAGAGTGTGACCACCAGGGTGGGTGTTTCTATCAGCGTTGGAGTCGCTGGCGGCAGACCCGAAAGAAGGATCTGCCAGGCAATGTCGAGGTCGTCGCTGGCGACAACAGGGAAATTTGGCAAATTGGACAGGGTCATGTCGAGCCGCAGAACGACCGCCTCCAGATCATCCGCAAGGGACTCGGGGGCATCCGTCTGGACTACTGCAAGCAGGTCGCGCGCGATCTGCACATCCTGCCTCGCCAGCCCAAAATTGCTCTGATACATAAACAGGCGGGCACGCGAGAGCAATTCCATTGCTTTCAATAAATGGATCTGGCGCTGAAACCCAGCAGAGTCCGCTTCACTTTGCGCCTGAAGTTCGGATTGCATTTGCTCCAGCGCCGTCAGCGACTGTGTGCGCGCGTTGATCTCCGTTTCGATATCGCTTACGCGCTGATCCAGTTCGGTGAGAGATTGGGCACTCTGGCTCTGCCCGGCTTCCATGCTTTCCAGCCTGGTTTGCAGGTTCGCCAGTTTCTGCTCGGTCTGTTCCAGCTGGGTTCGTAGTTCGCTCAACTGAGCGGAATTTTGCTCCACAGGCCGAATGTATCTCTGATACAGCAGTGGCAAGACGAGATACAATGCCACACTGATCAATCCTAAAAGGATCAACAAGAGAACAAGCCGGAGAAG
>JAKEFL010000278.1 GCA_022616105.1 Anaerolineae bacterium
AAGTAACACATAATCCGCCTGAAATTTCCCAACCTCTTCAATTAGTCTCTTGAGTGACCAGCCATATGCATCATGGTCAATCAGTTTCACTGCGAAGCCTGCATCGATCAAAGGTCCGCCGATGCTGACCAAGCCAAGAGGGATGAGGTAGCCAACTCCGTAATGGTTGGCAATAAAGTGACGCGCTGGGTTGATCAACAAGACTCTGCCAGACATAATGCCTCCGATTTTGGACGGCAAGCCGTCCGACTCCAAAGCGGACTATTCAGGTACGATTTGTGAATAATATCACTATCGGAGGTTTTGTCAAGAGTTCAGTAACTTATTCAACCAGCTTTAACCCATGTACATCATTACCCAACAGAGACTTGTTGGCATGGATCGTTTATGGCTTCTTAAAATACTTGACCCCATCTAATTCCTTGAAATGTTCATCCTGTGTCCATAGGATGGCATTGTTTGCGCGGGCAGTCGCGAGGATAATGCTATCTGCAAAGGCTAGTTTTAGATCGAGGGAGATTTTAGCAGCGTTCAAGGCAAGCTGGGTATTTAATTCGATTACTTGTCCCAGTGACATAATCCCAACTGCGCGCAACGCTGAGTCTTTCTCGCGAAGTACCATCATTCGTTTAAAGACTTCATAGATACAAACGGTTGGAACAAGTAATTGATCTACTTTCTCAACAGCGGGCGCAAAAAAATCAGCGTTTTTTCCTTCACCAAAATATTCCAGCCAGCCAGATGAGTCCACGATATTCATTATCGTTCCTCATCCACTTCTTCACGTTTGACATCGGTGTCTATTCCCTTGAACATTCCACGAGCCTGTTTGATCGGAGGAACAATGACTACATGAAGCACATTGTTGTAGGGAATGAACATGATTTTCTGCCCCGGCTTTAAATTAAATTGATCCCTCACCTCGCGGGGGATGACAACTTGATATTTGGATGAAATAGTTACTGCTTCCATTGCTTTACATCTCCTTATCGAACGTGTTTCGTAAAGCGATTATATCATATTCGCGCAAAATTACTCTGAAGCGTCCGTCCTTGTTAACTGATAGGCAACGAGTCCAATTGCCGAAAGGAACCAGACTCCGCCGATGACGCCAATCACCCAGCGCGGAATGCCCCACTCGGAGATGTCAATGGGCAGGAGACCAAAATAGATCAAAAGGATGGCTCCGCTGATAACGGCATCAATAAGACCGACGATGATCAAAATCATACGTTTGTTTTGTTGAGGATTCATTTTGCCTCCATCTGCAAGCTGGCTTTTCTTCTCTTCATGATCATACCAAGCATGAATGCGCTATGTAGTCGTTCATAAGTCTTTAGAAATTTTGACGCGTAGTCGGCGTTCTCTTACGCCGACGTGCACGTTAGAGAACGTGCCCTACGCTATAAATATATTCGAGCGACTACCTAACCAAACACCAAATGATAATGTCAAGCGCGAACCACAGCCTATTGAATTTGGAACAAGATTCACCCGATGGGCAGGGTCCCCAGGCAAGATAAAATTGAAGTGGGAAACCGCATGGAAAAGTGTCGGAAATCGTCGAGATAATATACACCCGCCAGAGGTAACTGGCAGCGATAAAAAGTGAAAATGCGAGAATGATTTTTATAGGGCTGGGTCTGAGGAAGGTTTTCATGGGTTATTGCAAAATCACAGTAATTCTCATATGAAGCGGTCTACTCATTCAAACAGGGAGATTGCTTCGTCGCGACGAACGCTCCTCGCAATGACAGCTGAACATGGCGGAAAAACGTTGAACTTAGGGCAGATATGCTATATACTACCAAATATAGCGTCTCGATCTGACTATTCTATTATACGGCGGTCATCCAAAGAATTTGTGGTAAACATAAATGGTACTGCTGGAACGCGATCTACACTTAAAGGCTTTGGGTTCCGCCCTGGGAGAGGCGGCTATTGAAGGACGCGTTGCACTGGTCTACGGCGAAGCGGGAATTGGCAAGACATCCCTTGTTGAACATTTCGTAGAAGAACAGAAAAATAATTCATGGCGGGTGTTGCAGGGAGCCTGCGACTCATTGTTCACGCCGCGCCCGTTGGGACCGTTGCACGATATTGCTTCTCAAACTCAGGGCAATCTGCTCAATCTGCTTGATTCTGAATCCAATCGAGCCGCCGTATTCTCGGCTTGCCTGAATGAACTCACAACACGAAAAACCATTCTCCTCATCGAAGACATCCACTGGGCAGACGAAGCCACGCTCGACCTGCTCAAGTATTTGGGACGTCGCATTCGTCAAACTACATCGCTGATGATCCTCACGTATCGGGATGATGAGATTGGTATTGATCATCCCTTACGAATTCTGTTGGGCGACCTTGCTTCTTCACAGGCTTTTCACCGAATTCCTGTTTCAGCTCTGACAAATGAGGCTGTCCGTGAACTGGCGATCAATAAAAATATTGATCCTATCGCTCTACATGACATGACAAATGGTAACCCTTTCTTTGTGACCGAAGTGCTGACTGTCGGGAGCGGTATTCCTGAAACAGTTCGCGATGCCGTGCTGGCGCGCGCCGCGCGGCTGTCGCTTTCGGCGCGGGCAGTCTTGGAAGCCGCGGCAGTGATTGGGTCACGCATTGAGCCGTGGCTTTTGTCGAATATCGTTGGCGCGGAGTCCGAGAATGTCGAAGAGTGTATCGCGGCAGGGATGCTTCAATCGCAAAGTGATGATTATGCTTTTCGTCATGAACTAGCGCGGCAAACTATTCTTGAATCCATTTCTCCGCAGAAAAAACTTGCATTGCATCGCATGACATTGACTGCGCTGAAAGAATCGCCTGAGACTCACAATGATTTGGCGCGGCTGGCGAATCATGCGGAAGGGACAAAAGATGTGACCGCAGTGCTGGAATACGCGCCCGCTGCGGCACAGCAAGCTTCTGCGGCAAGTTCCCATCGCGAAGCGATTGCGCTTTATCAGTTGGCTTTGCGATTCGCAGATAGCCTGCCACCTGCCGAACATGCACAGATGCTGGAAGCATATGTGTCTGAATTGCAGTTTACGAATAGATACACCGATCTAATCACTGCTCTGCAGAAGGTGATTGTATTATGGGGTTCGATGGGTAACCGCCTGAGAGAAGGCATGAATTTAGCGGACTTGTCCACAGTACTTGCTGACGGGGGACGTAATACAGAATCCGAAGTAATAAGTCAATCTGCCGTTGCGATGCTTGAAGCGCTTCCACCAAGCGCGGAACTGGCGTGGGCTTATACTTCACAGTGTTTTCTTCGGATGATGATACGCGATTGCGCCGATGCTGTTATGTGGGGCGAGAAAGCCATTGCGCTCGCTGAGTATTTCGAAGACGCTGAGAAACTCGCCCGCGCCTATAACTATACAGGTTGCGCGATGATGATCATGGATTACGAACGGGGTCGCTCATTTCTGGAGCAAAGTGTTTCCATTGCACGCGAAGAAAACCTGCCTCGCCGCATCGCCAGTGCACTTGGCAATCTGGCCGGTATGTCGGTAGAAGTATATGAATTTACGAATGTTAATCTTTATTTGAAGGAGGGAATTGATTGCGCCATCGAACATGATGATGACTATAATCTAGTGCAGACGCTGTCATTTCAGGCTTTGATTTATCTATACCAGGGACGTTGGGCCGAGAGTGCTGAGACTGCGATGAAGGTATTGCAACGCTTGGACTCGGACCTTGTCGCGCGCACCTATGCAGCGAATGCTCTTGGGCGCCTCAGTGTTCGGCGCGGTGACACTGACGCCCTGGCATTATTTGATGAAGCGCTCGCTCTTTCAATACAAGCGGATGCCATCCCGCGCATTGGGACCGCGCGAGCCGCACGAGCGGAGGCATGCTGGCTTGCTAGTGACCATAACCGTGCGCTCGCAGAGGCGTGCGCGGCTTACGATATTGCGGTGAGCAAGAAGCACCCATGGGTGACGGGAGAACTTGCTTTCTGGCGTTGGAGAGCAGGTGAAAAAATTACCCCTCCTTCATGGACAGCCAAACCCTTTGCGTTACAAATCGCGGGGAATTGGCAGGGTGCAGCAAAAGAATGGGAGGAACGCGGCTGTCCGTATGAACAGGGGATGGCATTGATGGATGGCAACGAAGCCGCACAGATAGCCGCTCTGGAAATCTTCGAACGTCTCGGCGCGCGACCGATCATCGAGAAACTCAAACGACAAATGCGCGCGCAGGGTATCCGCATCCCGCGCGGACCCAGACCTGCCACGCGTGAGAATCCGTTTGGTCTCACCGCCCGCGAGATGGAGGTTGCCACATTGATCACGCAGGGTAAATCCAACCGCGAGATCGCAAAGGTTATGACTGTAGGCGAGAAGACGATTGAAACGTATGTTACACGCATCCTCAACAAACTGAACTTCGAGTCGCGTGTTCAGATTGCCACCTGGGCAATTGAGAGGGGCTTGTTTTCGTCAACGAGAGACAGTTAAGTCCCTTTTAAAGATCATATCCACATCCACAACCGCGCCGAAAAAGCGCGGTTTTTCTTTGGAGAATTGTAGGGGTGATCGTGATCCAATTGTAGTGCTTTTCCCGATGTATTTAGATGCGCCGCGGCGTACGATGTGTTCAAGATTCAGTCAGTTCTATTAGAAAGGAGAACGCCATGTTGAACATTCGTATCGTCATATTGTCTGTCCTGTTGGTGCTCGTGCTGGTGGGAGCTATATCCTTTGTGGTTTCAGCATCCTCCGTTGACGGCGTGCCATTTGCTGCAGCAGACCAGGCCGCGGCCTGTGTGGCTCAACTTAGCGATCAGGAGCTCAGGGATATTCTGAACAGCCGCTACGAACATCGTTGCTGTGGCTTGCCCCGCTAAAAGCCGTTCTTGCCACATTCTTTATCAGGACGTGCGTGCCTGAGAAACTCTTTCACGTTTCTGGGAACTTTCCCATCCAACAGGCACACGTCAACAGCCCCGCACTGGCTGGTCATATTGCGGGGTCTGCGAAAAAAACTTTCCATTATTGGAAAACTGCATAATCGAGGAAACCGAAATGTTAAAGAACCGACTTTTGAATGTTGTTATCGTCATCGCTTTGGTGGTGATGGTTGTTCTTATGATTAGCCAGACGATAGAGATGGCCAAAGTCGTCTCGGCTGCCTCTGGCTCTCCAAATGAGGCCTACTGTTTCTCAGGCATGGATCGTCTCTCTTTGACATCGGTGCATGTGCTGGAGGCAGGCGGCTGGTTCCCGCGCACGAATAGTGGATTCACTGGCTTTGATGGCGGGCTGATTCATCTGCTCTCAAGTCATCGCGCATGTTCAAAGTGAAGGAGTAATAGCCATGAATCATTTCCCTGACGAAGCATGGGTGCCCGACTAGGCGTGAACGCGCGGCACCTTCATAATACGTTCCACAGTCAAAATTTTGCAAGGAGTTGAAACTGAAACGCAAAACTTTAGCCATAGTAGGATTGATTGCAATTCTTGCCACACTCGCTGTGGTCGGTGTCCAAGCTGCAGGCAGGGATGACATTGCAAAAGTGCGCGAGGCAACTGCCCAGTTCGATCGTACCCCTGCAGCTCGGTCAGCGGGATATGATCTCATTCCCGGTCTCGATTACTGCTTCCAAAACTACGGTGTCGGAGGGATGGGGTACCACTTCATTAATGTCGGTCTGCTTGACACTACTGTGGACCTGACGCACCCCGAAGCAATAGTATATGTCCCTGCTCCAAATGGAGGTGTGCAACTTGGTGCAGTCGAATATGTTGTGCCAGCCGCCGCGTGGGATGCCGAGAATTCTGAACTGCCGCAGGTTCTGGGCCATAGTTTCCATTTGAATGAATCGCTGGGTGTATATGTGCTCCATGCCTGGATTTGGAAGAACAATCCCTCTGGCATGTTTGAAGACTGGAATCCGGATGTCTCCTGCCCGGTGCCCGTTAACTGGGAGGTACCATTTCGTGGGCGATGAAACAGGTGTAACAAGCAGGATGTGTGCCTGAGAAACTCTTTTCATGTTTTTCCTCCAAACAGGCACACGTCAAACCCGCATCCAGGCAATCCCTGATGCGGGTTCTTTTTTGCTATACCGTTGGTCGAGTAGTGGTGCCGTTCGTTGGCACCACGTATCGAGACCAACAGGTGACAAGAATAATTTTGTAACAAGAGTTGTTTTACGGCGTGGTGGTCTCGATACGCCCCGCAACGCTTCGACTTCGCTATCGCTCCGCTCAGCGCGACGGGGCTACTCAACTACCAGAGTTATTTATCCTCTCTTCTTCAACCAACTCAGCAATTTCTTTGTGGACCAGCAATTGATCACATCTTCCTTCGTCAGCCAGGCGCGACGGGCGGTGGCGACGCCATAAGGAAGCATATCGAAATCCTCTTCGGAATGTGAGTCGGTGTTGATGCTGAT
>JAKEFL010000003.1 GCA_022616105.1 Anaerolineae bacterium
GTGAGCAAAGCCAACGAACGCGGCATCAAAATCCGCACCATGGAAATCCGCGAGCCAAATCTCGAAGCGGTGTTTCTCAACCTGACGGGAAGAGCGCTGAGGGATTAAGAGAATTAGAGAATTACCAATTACAAATTACCGCTTATCAATTCTCCACTCCTCCAATTCTCTAATTACTTTCACACAAGAGTCAATATGTTAAAACTCCTCCTCATCGGCATCAAAGACCTCAAACTCATGTTCCGCGACCGCGCCGCGTTAATCCTCATCCTGCTCGCGCCGTTCCTGCTCACGCTCGGCATGGGACTCGTCACAGGGCGGTTCAGCGGCGGCAACAGCGGCATTTCAGATATTCCCATTGTGATTGTCAACCTGGATAAAGATTCTTTGGGCAACGCGCTTGTGGACGTTTTCAACTCGGAGGATTTGGCTGATTTGGTCGAACCAACTTCCAGCGAAGATTCCGAAGCGGCTCGTCTGCTCGTGGATGGGGATGAAGCCGCCGCGGCAATCATCATCCCCGCGGGGTTTACGCAAAGCGTCATCCCTCAAAATGAAAGCGCCGTTTCCAATCAAGAAATCACCATTGAATTTTATTCAAACCCGTCGCGCCCCACCAGCGCGGGAATCATCAAAGCCATCCTGGATGGATTCATGGCGCGGCTGGATGAAATGCGGCTCGGCGGCTTGACTTCGATATCGCAATTAATCGTCAGCGGAAGAATCTCGCCGCAGGACGCGAACCAGGTTGGTGAGGAAATGGGCGCGCGCCTGCGGCAAAACGCGGCGGGCAACGCCAACGAAGCGACTGCCATCGCGTTGAACACTTCAACCAGCGAGGGCGAGGCGGTTGAGTTCGACGCGCTTGCGTATTTTGCGCCTGGCATGGCATTGATGTTTTTGATGTATACCGTCAGTTACGGCGGGCGTTCCATCCTCGCGGAAAAATCGCAAGGCACATTGCCGCGCCTGCTCGTCTCGCCGACCGACTCGCTGCAGGTTCTAGGCGGCAAAGTATTTGGCATCTTTCTCACGGGCGCGGCGCAAATGTTAATTCTCATTGGCGCGTCGTCTTTGTTCTTTCAATTGAAATGGGGCGATGCGTTTGGCGTCGTCCTGCTTGTGCTTGCCGCGGTATTCGGCGCGACAGGCTGGGGCATGTTGATTACCGCGCTGGCTCGCACGCCCGCGCAAGTTGGAAGCGTCGGCTCGGCGGTGATGTTGATTTTCGCGATGCTCGGCGGAAGTTTTGTTCAACTGGATAACCTGCCCGCCTTCGTGCAGACGCTCGGCAGAATCACGCCCAACGCCTGGGCAATGGACGGATTCACAACGCTTGCCTTCGGCGGGACGTTAACGTCTCTTTCCACGCCGATGCTTGCCCTGCTGACGATGGGCATTCTCCTGTTTTCGATTTCTGCCGTGTTGTTTGGCAAAAAGAATTTGGTTCAGAAATAATCCCCTCTCCCAAAGGGAGAGGGTTAGGGTGAGGGTAGATGCGACTCTCCCTCACCCCCTGCCCCTCTCCCCGTGAGAGAGGGGGGAAAGTTGAATATGAAAAAAATATTTGCCATTGCATGGAAAGATACGATTGTCCGTTTTGCAAGCGCTTCCGAATGGTTGTTTTTCATCATCCTGCCGATACTCTTCACGTTTATATTTGCGGGCGGAGTGCCAACTGGTGATGAAGATAACCGCATTCGCCTCGTGGTTGTGGATGAGGCTCAAACGGCAATTTCGCAAGAGATAATTAGAGAATTAGAGAATTCAACATCGGTCAGACCAGATGTCCTGTCGCGTGCAGAGGCCGAGGAACAATTTGATTCACGCCGCGCGATTGCCCTGTTAATCATCCCTCCTGATTTGGATGTGGAGTCGATTCAAAATGGGACGGCTCAAATGGATTTTCGCCAGCCGCCCAACAACATGGACGCTTCGATTGCAGAACGCGCCGTGCAAACCGCCGTTCGACGCGTGAGCAGCGTTGTCAGCGCGGCGAACATGGCGGTGGATGAAGCCAAAGCGCGCGGCGCGTTTGAGTCCGCTGAGGCTGAACAGGCATATTTCAATCAGGCGTTGGAACTCGCCAAATCTTTGCAGGAAGATTCACCTGAACGTGTGACCACAATTCAAGGCAACACACCCGATGATTTTGACTATGACCCACAAGCCAATGTTTCGGCTGGTCAATTAATTACGTGGGTATTCATTCCGCTATTTGGAATCTCGGCATTGTTTGCCTATGAAAGACAGGGAGGGACATTGCGCCGTGTCCTTACGACGCCCACAAGCAAAGCGACCTTTTTGCTGGGGACGATTTCTGGTCAGGTGGCGATGGCGTTGATTCAAATGACCCTGCTGGTTGTATTCGCCGTCTTCGCCTTCAAACTCAACTGGGGCAACCCGCTTGGAGTCTTCCTCATCCTCGCCTGCTCGGCGCTTGCCGCGGCGGCAATCGGAACGGCGATGGGAACATTCATCAAGTCCGAAGGGCAGGCAACGGGATTAAGCGTCATGGCTGGCATGATGCTGGGCATGTTGGGCGGATGTTGGTTTCCGCTGGAGTTGTTCCCGCCTGTGATGCAGACCATCGCGCAGATTTTTCCCACCACCTGGGCGATGCAAGGTCTGCTCGATTTACTTCTGCGCGGCGCGGGCGTCCTGGAGATTCTCCCCGAAGCGGGCGTGTTGACTGTCTTTGCGGGAATCTTTTTCGGCGTGGGCGTTTGGAGATTCAGGTTTGAGTGAATCAGAAGGCAGATAACAGAAAGCGGAAGGCGATCATGTTGCCTTCCGCTTTCTGCATTCCGCATTAATCCGTCACCAGCATCGCCTTCGCCATCCGCCCGTGCAACTGACCCACTCCGCGCACCAGGTTCATGAATGTCGTCCACAGCAAAACGCCGCCGAGGATTAGCAGGGGATACGTCCATGTTGGCGCCAGGACCATACAGCATAAATCCATGTCCATGATTGGGGATTGTTTCATGATCTCCTGCAAAAACGGGGAAGCGACCAGCGAAACTGAAACGCTGAATACTGTGACGACCACGACAAAATAGACCGTTCCCAATACAAATTGAATGAACATATAAAGGGTCGAGAACCAGGTATGCCTGTCCGTTACGAGTTCCTTGAGTCGGTCAATCCACTTTAGATTCTGTTGCGTGAACAACGGACGGCGCGGCATCCGCACGCCCAGCAGGGCTTCAACAAGCCGTCCCTCCAACAATGCCAGTCCGCGCACGGAGAGCAGGAATAGCAACGCCAGCGGCAAACCGAAGATGAAGATCGAGAATGATAGTGAAATTGAAAGACCCGTCACAGCCCAGGTAAAGTAAAAGATGCCCGTGACAAACGCGATCAACATGTACAACAAACTGCCCCATGCCCGCGCATCGGCATAGACGCCGAAGAAACTCATCAAAGCGGATTCAGTCTTTGGGCTTTCGCGTGTGAGTTGCGGTATAGTCCGCCGCTCCACTTCCATATAGGCAGATGCAGTCTCGGATGGGGAGCCATATTGCTCGATGACCTGATTCAACGCTTCCTCTTCGGACATTTCGGGCTGTGCCTCTCGTAGATTTGTCAGCGCGGCTCTGAGATGTTCCTCCGCGTCTGCAAGCGCGTCCTGGATCGTCGCGGCGTCGCTTCCTTGAAGTTCAGATTTCAATAAATCCAGATATTCTTCAACAGACTTGATCATCTTTACGCTCCTTTGATTGCGCGATCAACGAACGACTTCATTTGTTTCCACACGCCCTGCCATTCTCTCAGGGTCTCGCGGCCTTCTGATGTGATCTCATAATATCTGCGTGGTGGACCTGAAATCGAAGGTTCCACCTTGCTTTCCAATAATCCGCTGCCCTCCAGAGAATGCAATACAGGGTATAGCGCGCCCTGTTTCATGAACGACGCATCCCCGCTATAGTCGTCGAGCAATTTGGCAATTTGATAACCGTACATTGGCTTCTTGCTTTTGTTCAACACACTGAGCAACACCAAAGAGGCGATTCCAGCGTTCAACTCTTTCTGAAATTTCTTATTGAGGGAAGGTAGATCAACCACTATCTCTCCTTTCGGTAGAGTGAATTTATGACTATTATTAGATTAATAATAGTCATAAATTAGGATTATGTCAAGGCCTGGAATATAAAATCCCGCCTTTTGAGGCGGGCTGCACATCACTGAAGTTGATTATTTATTGAGCGGGCCTCAATACAGGTTGTGGCTTGTCGCGTTGGGTTAAAAATTCACTGGGAAGTTCGATGGGTGTCAATGGCTCACCATTTTCTACGTCACTATATTCCACGTAGTAAAGCCCGACCTCATTGCTGTCAAATCTCTGAAAGACAAAAATAATGTATTTTGAATCAGGACTCCAACGGGCATCGCGATAACAACACACACCGTCAATAGGGTTTATTTTCTTCGATACTTTTGTTTGACTGTCATAGAAATATAAATCGCCAAACCCATTATTGCGAATGGAATCATTCAAAAGAAATAAGTTGGCCCCATTCCAATCGAAGCTGGTGATCCGTTTGGTGCTGGCGCTGTCAAAATCAATATGCGATCCTGGAATTCTGTCAATCCGTACGGGGCCTATCGTGTCACAGTTTGGAATGTCCACAGTCAAAAGAAAAATCTGATCAGAGCTTACCCTCTCGGTATCTACGACACGGGCTGCAAGCTGAGCACCGCTTTTTGACCAGAGCATATCCCTAAACGCATATTGGTTATAAAAGCAGTTTTCTCTAAGTAAAGTCAGGCCGAACCTCGTTTCCACACCTTTCAATAAATCAGGGTCAAACGGAAGGATATTCAATGTGCGCTGGATGCTGATCGCCATCCATTTGCCATCAGGCGATACGCGAAAGTCTTCAAGTGTTTCATTCGGATCAAAGCAAACAAGCTCCTGGATATCCCTTGTTTCAACATCGATAATATTTGCACAGTTACGTGAGACGTATACCAATCTGCCATCAGACATCCAATGCAGATTTGATTTGGCTGAATTATCAGTCAGGATTTGAATCAGATCCGTTCCGTCTATGTTCATTAAATAAATCTGATTTCCTGAAATGAAAGCAATCTTATCCGCGTTTCCAGGGGGTGGTACTGCCGTTACAACTTCCTCTGTTTGTATAGCCATTGCAGTCGCCGTTGAGGTAGGCGCAGGTGTAAAAGTCAGTGTTGGGGGAATTGCTGTTACACGTGTTGTGGGAGTCATATCAACAGCTGGCAGAGCAGGCAACTGACGGCTTAAGACAAACGCTGTTGCGAGAGCGATCAATACACCCATCCCAGCAATGATCAGAGTCCTGCGCCGCGAATTGGATGACTTGTTGGGCTTGTTGAGCAAAGTGGAATTGACCGGAGTCGTCCTATCCTCCCCGAATGCAGCGCGGCTTAATGCGCGTGCCAGGTCAACTGCGGTGGCGTAACGATCCTCCTTGTCCTTTGCCATCGCAGTCCTGATGACTGTATCCACATCGATGGGAAGGTCAGGCCTGTCCTGCAAAATATCAGGAATAGGTTCGGTAATATGCCTGACGGCTACAGACATGGGAGAATCTGCGTCATAGGGTTTATTGCCTGTCAGCATTTCATAGATCATCACACCCATGCCATAAATATCCGCGCGGCTATCAACCTTTGCACCCTGTGCCTGCTCCGGGCTTACATAAGCAGGAGTACCCATGGTGCCACCGCCCGTTGCCGAAACAGCAGACTCAGTCAGTTTTGCGATGCCAAAGTCAGTGAGATAGGGATGATTGGTTTCATCAAAGAGAACATTATCCGGCTTAATGTCACGGTGAACAATGCCCTTGGTATGTGCATAATCAAGGGCAGATGCAAGTCTTTCGATAATAATGGCTGTGTCTTGCAGTGATAATGCCTCCCTTTTAATCCAGTCCGAGAGAGAGTCGCCGCCCATGTAACGCATTACAAAATACTGCCGGCCGTCCTCCTCCTCACCCACATCATATACAGGAACGATCGCCGGGTGCTCCAGCGAAGCAATTAATTTAAGTTCTCGTTTGAACCGCGCGCGGAAGACCAGGTTATGCACCATTTCGCGCGGCAGAACCTTAACAGCTACTTCCCGGTCAAAACTGGGATCATACGCGCGATAGACCGTTGCCATACCGCCACGTCCCAGTTCGGACTTGATCTTATATCTTCCAACCTTATCCGGGGACATGCGCCAAGTATATCAAAATCTACATGCAGAAAAACATTGCAGAACGGAATTACAATGATGTAAGTCCGCTTCGCGCGGGACTCTTCGACACGCTCAGAGCAACGTTTTGGGTTTGGCTCCGTTTCAAATTACGGATCCTGAATTTCCGCTGCACGAGCTGTATTCCTCATCAACATGGCAATTGTCATGGGACCGACTCCGCCAGGGACAGGAGTAATAAATCCCGCCACTTCCTTTGCCTCATCAAAGTTTACATCCCCCACCAGGCGATAGCCACTCTTCTTCGTCGCATCTGGCTTGGAATTGATGCCCACATCAACGACCGCCGCGCCAGGCTTGACCCAATCACCACGTAAAAATTCCGGTTTGCCGATTGCTGCAATCAGAATATCTGCGTTACGAATGACAGATGGCAAATCCTTCGTACGTGAATGACAGATTGTTACAGTTGCATTCTTCCCCACCAATAGTAACGCGGCAGGCATTCCTACGATATTCGAACGGCCTAACACAACTGCATTCGCCCCTTCGATTTGTACACCCATTTTTTCGAGCAAATAAATACACCCATAGGGTGTACACGGAACAAACAAAGGTTCGCGCCCTTTTTGCGCCAACCGCCCAATGTTGATCGGAGAAAAACCATCCACATCCTTCTCGATGCTGACAAGCTGCAATACGCGTTCTTCATCCAGATGTGAAGGGAGTGGCAGTTGCACGAGAATTCCGTTGACCTTTTTGCTTTTATTCAACTTTTTAATGAGTTTTTCGAGTTCTGCCTGAGAAATATCCGCAGGCAATTGATGGCTGATCGAGCCCATCCCCAGTTCGGCACAAGCTTTTTGCTTGGCTGAAACATAAGTTGCAGAATCGACCCTGTCGCCAACCAGCACAGTTGCCAGAGTCGGTTTTGGTTTGCCAGCCGCGCTGCGTTTCGCGACATTCACGGCAACTTCGTCACGCACCTGTTGCGCGAACAATTTTCCGTCAATCAGTTGAGCCGTCATTTTTATTCTCCTCCAGCAATGTTAATTCCATCGTATTTGAAGCAGGGATACTTATACTGCACATCCTTTAGCGCCGATCATCTCGCCGGATAAGGCGCAACACGAATATCCAGACAACAAACGAATTAAGGAAACTCCATACATCATGATGTATGGCATGAGCAACCAACACAAGAAAAATGGAGAGGGCAACAATACCGAACAGGAATAAGACCGCTATCTTATCTCCCTGCCAGGGTGCGATTCTGCTCATCAGACAGATAAGCGGGACCGCGAGCAGGATCTGGTCATAGGACCATGAATAGGGCGCGATCAATAACCCGGCTGGGAGGATGGATGCGAAAGCATCCAGAGGTTCGCGGCTGAATCTCTTCCCATTCAAAACATACACCTCCACCATGAAAATGACAAGGCAGATAATAGCGCCAGCCATTAAACTTCTGCCATCCTGTATAAAAATTTTATCCACGGCTCCCCACAATGTTGGATGCAAACCAAAGTATTTGCTGAAGGAATCTCCCCCAATATTAATATAATCAATTACCCAGCTCGGATTTACCAGCACACCGATCAATAACAATGCCACGCATCCCAGAGCAATTCCAAGAATACCACTCCATTGTTTTCTGAATAACAGCCATATCCCCACGAAGGCGAGTATCGGAAGCCCAATGCTTGGTTTTAATGCAAGCAGCGACAGAGCAAATCCACCCCAGAACAAGTGCTGATGGTGAAACAAGAGGATCGAAATACATACAGAAAGTAATAAAAGGGCTGATTACCTTACACAATGGATTTTGGACGCAGAAAAACGCTGATTCCGCTGATTCAAAAAGAAAAAAATCTGCGTTTTCAGCGTGAATCAGCGTCCTGA
>JAKEFL010000004.1 GCA_022616105.1 Anaerolineae bacterium
CGATGACATTCATCTACGATAATCAGATCAAAGAAGTCAGCAGGATATTCACGATAGAGGCCAGGTTTCCACTCGTCATCATCAACTGCCTGATAAATTGCGAAATACATATCTCGACTGGTATTCACTTCACTTTGGATTTTGTGTCGAGCCTCACCGAACATTGAAAAATGCTTGGTATAGGGGTCATCCACCAAAAAGTTTCGATCAGCAAGGAATAAGATTTTAGGTCTGACGTGTTTATTTTTGAGATTCCAGCGTGAGGTCCATAATTTCCATGCAATTTGTGCTGCTATGGGAGTTTTCCCCGTTCCAGTCGCCAGGGTCAGCAATAAGCGTTTTTTGCCTGAAAGGATCGCTTCGACCGCGCGATTGATTGCGATTTCCTGATAATAACGTAACGGGTATTTGGAACGGGTTGGAGATAATAATTGTTCTTTTCGTGATCCATCATCAAAGCTCTTTCCCCTGTTCAATCTTTCCCATAATTGGTCTGGGCTGGGAAATCGTTTTAGTTCTCTTGTTTCCCCTGTGTTGTAATCAAACTCTAAAATCTCATGTCCGTTTGTTGCATAAGCAAATTTCACGCCCAGAATTTCAGCATATCCTTTCGCCTGCCCAAACCCATCATAAGCATTAACGCCTTCCGCTTTCGCTTCCACCACAGCAATTGGATAATCTGATGTATAGCGCAAAATATAATCTGCGCGGCATTGCTCTTTGCGAACTGCCCGCCTGCCTGATGGCACAATGCGACCATCCGTAAAGGTCACTTGCTCGCGGATTTGGTCATCATCCCAGCCCGCAGCATGTAACTTCGGAGTAATGTACTTACGGCAAGTGTCGGCTTCGTTCATATCCCTTGGTACTTGAGTCAAGCATACAGCCAAATCCACCTGTGTGCAAGGCGAATTTCATTGCAAAGCCTATGCCATCGCTGTGACTGCATTCACGTCTTTCATATCGGGCAGGACGCGTCGCCATTCCAGTGAAGTGAGTGGGGCAGAGAGCAACTCTCCGTTCGAGCAGCTTATTTTTTCTCTGATACAGGTGATCGATACGAACATTCCACTCTGGCAGTTGCCGCGTCTTTTGTTTGCACTGCTGCGCTCCGCCTTGTTCGGAGTCGACAGCCAGACGACCACGCGCGATATGGTGACTCCCTTTCAGACCTCTGCTGGTGCTCAAGTGCTCGCGCCGAACTGGGAAGCAATTAATCCTTTGTTGAAAGATATGTTTCGGCGGTAGCCGGATAACAATAGGCTCAAGCCGCCGTCCCCGGCGGCGGTTGAAAGTAACATCTGCGCCGGGACGGCGCAGAGAGCGAACCTAGATATATTTCGGCGATAGCCGGATAGCAGGATCAGGGCTTGTCAGATATTTTAAATGTCCCAAGTATTTTTTCCTGCAACTCAGTTGTGGATTTCTGTGAGTAGAATGTAACAGTAAATAAAATGCCTCTCGATTCCATCTGGAGCGCGTAGAGGGGCGGTGAGCATACAGTTGCATCACAATATCCGTCTGGCAACACGTACTCAGACCAGGTGTTCTCTCCAATTGTCCGCTCACCGATCGCTGCTGTATCCAGATAATAGAGCACATCTCCCGGCGAGTAGTCAATTTTCACGATCACTTGGAATGGGTCTCCCACTCCTGCATGGACCTTGACCTGACTCGCATCTTCGAGCGTTATCTCCACTCGTACCGTACCCGGATACTTAAACTCATATCCATATTCTTGATTCGTATATGTGATCCACGCGGGTTCAACTTCCGGGAATGGCGGTTGACATCCCGTCGTTAGGATGATAAGAATGAATAAAAGGCAAAAACGCCTGATAATCATTGCAGTGCCACTCATTGGTTAAGCTGTTTGCGTTTGGAATTCTTTTTCAAAAGCATTCTGGCTAAAACAAAACCAAGCGTTAACATCGCGAAAGGAAGCGGTGAAGAATAGCCCGCAAACTTCACAGGCGCGGTCTCGATAGAGGATGCCCCTGTGACAATCGCCACTTTGCCTGCAATTGCTGGTCGTGTTTCGAGTTTCATAGTCATTGCTCTCTTTCATATTTTAGAGTATTTCCTCCCTGAGTCACGTATAGCATCAACTCATTTGTTCAGTTTTCCGTTTCTACCTAAGTCTATGATACTCGCATGTGAGAATGATTAAAATGGGTATTCCCCCTACTATGAGTTGTGCGAGAGCCATCAGGGTTTAAACTGTGGGTTTCTCCCTGGTCCCAGTGCCAGAGCCACTTGTCCACTTTGGGTGGAATAAATCTCAATTGTCGGGTTCAAATCCTGATGGTCCTTGTAATGAGAGGCGGCGATCCATGCCCCGGTTCGATCCATGCTCAGGCCGAAGAAGGCGCCGAGGATAGGAAGGAACTCGCTTCCATCCAGCCTGAGAATTGACATCTGCGGTCCCGCGACGCTTTGTCCAACACTCGGACTATTAAAATTACAATCTATAACATTGCCAAATATGATGAGTGCATTACTGGATGGATTCCAGGCGTAGCTCAAGCCAACGTGATAATGCTCTTTTGTTGGGTCTATCGCAGATGCCAAAGATGGACTGATCAGTTCTTGTCGGTTACTGCCATCTGCATTGCTCACATAATACGCGCCAGGCGATGCACATGCACTTAAGTGATACGAAGTGGAAAATGCCAGTCGCTTGCCATCGGGCGAGAAGTGTAAATCGTATGGCAAGCGGACGCCGTCAAGGCTGGTTGCTCCAGGGAGAGGTGTACGAGTGCCGCTTCCATCCCGTGATAAATATTCAAGCGTGAAACTGGTATTGCCTGACGCACCCATGTTATTGCGGTCCGCACCAGCTACAATCAATGCGCCTCCATCTGGTGTGAAGACCGGTTTGCCCCAGGCATAATTGGTCTCAAAGGTGAGTTGGAGTGGTGCAGGATTGTCAATCGTTGTGATCCAGATGTTGTCATCCGGAAATGTGCCGCCTATGTATGCAAGCGATTTGCTATCCGGTGACCAGGCAGGGGAGCTGCCTGGTCCGAGGTCAATGGGGGAGCTTTGTCCAAGCGCAAAGATGTAGAATACATGCGGCTCTCCTTTGGCTGCAGATGTGAATGCTACGAATTCACCAGAGGGTGACCAGGTAATATTCGTCACCTGATCGCTTTCGCCTGCCACCGTGTATTGAGTGGTGCCGCCCTGTATTCCGTTTGTCACATCTGTAACGAGCAATTGTCCGTTGCTTTCATACGCAATAAATTGTTGACTGAACTGCAGCGCGGCTGTAGTTGTTGATGTCTCTTGGGGAGGAGGTAAAGTCTCAACAACGATGGTGGGAGTAGGCGACGGGAATGTTGGTAGTAAAGCTGTTTGAGTTGCAGACTGATTTGCAGCATCCTGTGTAGCAGTTGCATTCAAGTCAGGTTGTACTGGGATACATGCTGCAAGCAACATACTTGCCCAAAGAAATAGTATAGATAACTTTTTCATCAGGTCGTTCTCCTAACTATGTAAATTCGATTCGTCTTCAGCAAATTTCAACGTCCCGGGCCCAAGAAGTTTCACGAAATATACAATAATCAATAGTAAATGGCAAGCATTGTAGTCATGCAAAACAGACCCAGTAATAAGCATATTCTGCTAGCTGGGTGTAGGGATTTATGAACGTTGTTTATTGTTGTGCCTGGTGAATTTTATGCGACTTGCACTGCTTCTGCTTCCAGCATCTCTTTCAGATTGTACAGATCTGATTCGAAGAATCTCTTCGCCAGGCTTACCACCAACGGCTCAGCCAGTCTGAAGAAGCCGCCCGGCCGGCCCTCAACTATGAAGGTGAACCAGGTTCCGATCTTGGTGGCATCCAGGATGTAGTGCGTCTCCAGCGGGAAGGGCCCCTCGACCATCCTGGTCGCATACCTCCGATTAGGCTCATACACAATGATTTCCAGGTTCCCCTCGAAGCGACGACCTAGAAAAGTAAACCGGCCCTTGAAAATACTACCCACAGCCAGAGGTCCTGTAAAAGATTTCCTGACTTCCAAAGCGGTCGTTCTCCAGCGCGGCAGGTTCTCCGCATTGGAAACGAACGCGAAGACTTCCTCGATGGGTCGGTTGATGATGAGGTCGATTTCGATTCTTGCCATGCGTTTATCTCCTTTTTTCTGATGATGCGACGCGCGCCTTCTTGATGATAGCCGCCTAATGAGAGTAGATGAACTTGCCCCATTGGCTCATACCAGAGAGAAAGGACTTGGGAATTCGAGGGTTGCGAAACCCTTCTTGAAATTGGATATGCATAGCAAGGTCTGGCTCAGATAGGGCAATCTGCTGAAGACGGATTTTTGCATTCTTATTAATACGCAGCCAGCTTCATTTTGCATTTTTTAATGCAGGAGGAATATACGCCGGCGACTCGCGCATCACACTGCATCACTAAAAGGAATATCTCCTGGAATTCGAGCTTTCTGCTTAGCCCCGAATATCAACGATGAAACAAGATGTCCCCAGTCTGGGAGCATTCTGCTCCACGAATACTATACAACTATTTAATTCGAATTACAAGTACTTTGCTGAAAAGTCACCAGATTGATGCAAATTAAGCTTGGCAAGGATCGGGGGCAGACTTTGAGAATAATGGATATCGTCGAAAGAAACATCCAACTCCAAAGCTTGATCGGATGGAACATTTGCCAGCCAATCGTCCAAAAAAGAGTTGAACAGCGCGGTGTCTTCTGAGGGGGCGATGTTGATCCGTTCACGCGTGGAAAGGCGGCTTGCTACCGTTATATCATCCGCGTTCAAGCGAATGATCAATTCCGGTCGTGGGAATATCGCGCGGATGAACGTGTAAACGCGGCGGCAGAGATCATGCTCGGGATCCGTCAACAAGCCGCGGTGGTGAAAGAGGCGGTTCTCCGCAAATATCGCCAAACCTTATCAGTGCGATAAATAGAGTTGAGAAAAATTGGCTTCGCAGGGTGCAGCCGGTTCACCGTAACACCTTAATCCCAATCTTCCAGAGGTAAAGGGACTGTCCAAATCCTCGAAGTCAATCACCCGGTCTCCATTCAGAAAAACACTGATGTGCGGGCCCCGAGCTTCGACCATAAGTTGCACTGCCTCGCCCACGGCATACTCTGCCACGAAAGACGCGGGAAACGTGTGATCTCCCTCGACACGCTTGGCAAGCCACAATCCTGGATTGCCGCCCTGACTTCCGCGTGGAATGAAAATAATCAGATACCCGTTTTTCCCATCATCGCTCATGCGAATGGCAAGACTCGCCTCTCGGTTTAGTGGTTGAACTGTTGCTGAAAACGTAAAATCTGAATACGTGTTCTTGAACAAGTAAAGTGCATCACCATCGAACGCAGCAGTTTTGCCATGAACGATCCCATTTTCGTCCGGTCCAGTCCAACCGCCACCGATTGCCTCCCAGTCCGGGATAAGCTCCTCAGTCGGAGAAACTATAGTTTGTGTAATTTCCTGGGATGGAGTAAATGTAATACCCAGCTGATTTTGTCTGGCGTAATTTAATCCTATTAACAAAGCAGTGAATAAACCGCCGCCGACAAGGATCAATAGCGTTAGCAGGCCCAGTGTACCCCACACCGGCTGGCGCCTCCGTTTTGGTTTTTCTGCAACCGGCTGAGGAGGTTTCTTAAATTTTTGAGTCTCAAGGCTTTTATCTGAATGAAGTGTGGATGATTGTGTTGGGATCACTGACTCTATGGCTTGCACCAGCTCCCCAGCTGTTTGATAGCGGTCTTCCGGGCTTTTCGACAATGCCTTCTGAATAATCAGTTCAACTGCTTCAGGCAATTGGGGGTTAAGTGTCCTTGCAGGCGGCAGAGGGTCTTGAATGTGCTTAAATATCACCGCGATGGGCGTTTCGGCTTTGTATGGTACGCGGCCCGCTGCCATCTCATACAAAATTACGCCAAGAGAATAAATATCGCTGCGCGCGTCGATCTTTTGCCCCGAGCCTTGCTCTGGCGACATATACGCGGGCGTGCCCATAATCGCTCCCGATGCTGTCAAATTCACTGAAGCCTCCACCATGCGCGCCAGGCCGAAATCTGTCAGCAGGCAGTTCCCGCTTTCATCGAGCAGGATGTTGCTGGGCTTAACATCGCGATGGATTAACCCGTGTACATGAGCATAATTGAGAGCACCACCTACCTGGGTGATGATTTGTCTAATGCGCTGCAGCGGTATCGGCTGACCAGTTAATGAGTCTGTGAGCGTACCACTTTGAACAAAGGGCATGGCAATATAGGTGTAACCATCTGCCTGTCCGTAATCAAATACCGGTAGAATGTGTGGATGCTGAAGCTGTGCCAGCAGTTTGGCTTCGCGTTGAAAGCGGGTTATAAATTGAGGGTCGTTTGCAAAATGCCGCGGCAGGACTTTAAGAGCAACGTATCGCTCAACGGCAGGCTGGTATGCCTTGTAGACTGCAGCCATGCCTCCTTCTCCAAGTGGGGCAGCAATTTGATATGGACCCAATTGCCTGCCAGTGAGGTCTTCCATGTTTCACCTCTTATAACATTCCCGCGAGATTGGCAAAATATTTCAAACAGCCGCGCGCCGGAAACGATTGACGAGAAGTATACTCTTATGGGAGAGACGATACAAGCATGTTAGAAATATTGATCAATTCGACTTAGAATTTGGCTGACGCTTTGTCTGTACTCCAACGTCTCTCTCGATACATCCAACTCCAAAACTTGATCAGATGGGATATCAACAAGCCATTCGTCCAGGAGGGAATTGAATAATGCAGTATCTTCTGATGATGCGATGTTGATCCGTTCACGCGTGGATAAGCGGCCCGCCACCGTACGCTCATCCGCGCACAGGCGGACGATGAGTTCGGGCTGGGGAGATCTCTCGCGGATGAATGCGTAAACGCGTCCGCAAAGATCAAATTCGGGGTCAGTCAACAAGCCGCGGCGGTGAAAGAGGCGTGTAAAGCCGTGAAAGTCGAGATCAAGCCCGCCGTCCATTAATCCAGTTTGTGAGGAGGCGCGTAATCTTGCTTCCTGTTCTGCGCGCAGGAGCAGATAGTCTATTTGATTCGCAAGAGCATAACGCGAATCGTTTTTGAATAAAGCCTGAAAGGGACGTTCAGCATGTCCTTCATAAGCCGTGCTGAACTTACCTGTTTTAGCAAGTGCCTGTACCAGCGCAGTCTTGCCCACCCCGCTCGCGCCAATGACTGTGATGAGTTTGATCATATAAATCGTTACGCGACATTTATGTCGCCCAGATCGGTAAAGCGACACCGCGAAGCGTGTCGCGCCACAGATCGCTTAACTACAAAACGCAGGAACATCATGGAAGTTTACCGAGGTAATGAACCAACCGGCATCGAGTCTTTGAAGTGTGATGGTTTGTGGCAGCAGCGTTGGCTGACCGCTTTCGATCAATTGACCATCTGAGCGGCGATAGATCGAGGTCGTCCACACTTCACAGGTATCCACTTCGATGTTCGTATCATTGAGCACGCGAATGTCTTTGATATAACTCTCATAGTAGTCAATTTCTGAAATGGAAGCCAGCCCCTGCGAATTGAGCGAATCGATATCTGCAGCTAAACTTTCGAGGATGTTCCCTGTCATTATGGAAGAAGCAACAGACGCATCTCCTCTTCGATACGCTTCGATCTGCAGTTCAATGGCTCGCGTTAAAAACTCACTGATTTGGTTTTCAAGATCGGCCGGTACATCTGCCTGTTCGGGAAAGAGCGGATCGGTTCCCTTTGCCACTTCCTGACCATCACTCGTACCGTCCTTGTCCATATCCGGGTCAAGCGGATTCATGCGATTCGCCACTTCCACGCCATCGCTTAACCCATCACTGTCGCTATCATCATTTTCGGGATCAGTACCTGTGACCAGCACTTCATTCTCATCCGAGATTCCATCCTGGTCTGCATCCTGAGCCGCGCTGGGAGGATGTGTCGCGTCACTCGACGGGACATCTGGTGCCGGTTGTGGAGCACTTGCCACCCCGTAAAGGGATTGTGCTCCTTCGATATCATCGGCATCCAAAAAGCGATGTGGACCGTTATAACTCGGGTACATTAAAGCATTGGGATCACTACTGTGTGCAAGACCAAGCGTATGACCAATCTCATGTGCCGCAACAGTGAGCAGATCCACATTACTTGAATCACTATTCACCCAGCGTTCATCATCGTCGAAGTGCAGGAATACCTGGCGGTCACTATATGGGTTGGGGAAGGATGCGTGTGCGAGCACGTCACCGGGTCCATCAAACGGATCGCCATCCCCGTGATTCCCCACTGCCCAACCCACGACAATATCTGCATCTGCCTGGGCTGTTACTTCTGTAAACGTAAGTGGTGTCTCTTGTGCCCAAAGTGCAAATGCCTGTCTGATCACCTCTCGCTCGCTATCTCCTTCCAGTCTGCTTGTGTCATTGATAAAAAAATAATTAATGTCGAGTTTGCTCCATAGTGATATGGCGCGGTATTTCGATATTGTAGCATCTTCATTTGCGGGATCAGGCAGGTCGTCATAACGATATTCAGGTTCCGTCGCCGGAATTGAGGAAATATTTGGCAGCCAGGAACAGGCAAGAGCAGTAATGAGAATCGGCAGCATCACCATCGTTGTGATTCGACGAAAGGAATTATTCATACTTCATGCCTCCAATATGGTTTTCTTAAAGAGTGTTTAAAAAACCAGGATTCATGTCATTCTGAGTGACCCGCTTTGCGGGGAGCGAAGAATCTCTCCACGCACTTGAGGTCTTCCCGAAAAATCAGAGATTCTTCGCCGCTCCGCGGCTCAGAATGACATAACAAGAAAATACTTTTTGACTTTTCAAATACTCTCTTAAAACTGATTTTATCTTTTATAGCATAGGCTGGTTTGCATTACAAGACATCCATTTGCCTGGTATATGTAGTGAACAGGAGTGGATAATTTCGTGGGCTTAGCCACAGAGACCATCGAGACCTCGGAGAATTTTCTCAGAGAACTCTGTGATCTCTGTGGCAAATAATTTTTAACCCGTCCTATTAGCCGCTCTCTAGTGAACCTGCAACATTTTTCCCACTTTTCCTTATGGTAGAATCATTAAGCAATTCTTATGAACGAACCAATTGTCATCACGTCTGATGATACTATTTTGAGAACGCTGGACTTCAGACCTTACCGAAGCAAGGTGGAGCGGCGGGTGATCCCGTTTTTACCTGCGCCAGGCGAACCTCAATCCATGGAAGTGAATACTCCCTGGGGCGCTCAATTGACGGCGAAATATGGGGATTTTCTCGTCAGCGAAGTGGATACGCCCAACGATTTTTGGCCCATTGACCCTGTGATCTTTGAAGAAAGTTATGTGATCATCCGCCCCGGTTATTGTGTGAAAAAAGCAATTACTCTTCTGGTGCCGCTCACCGATGTTACAAGCGACCCGGATCGTCAGGTCACTGTGATCAGTTTGGAAGGACCTGAGACCGTAAGAGCCGGGGATTTTTATCTGGCAAAGGGGATCAAAGGCGAGGTCTGGCCCTACCCAAAAGAAAAGATCAATGATGTGATGCTGCCTGCTGATTGATCAGCAGGCAGCATCTTTTTATTTCTTCTTCTTAGTCCCTTTTGATTTGAGAGGCTCTTTCTCAGTCTCCTTGGGCAATTCTTCTTCCTTGACCGGCTCTTTCTCTTGCGGCAGTTCTTCCTTCACTGGAGCGGGTTGGCTCAGCGTGGGCAAACTATCTTTCGATTCTGGAACCGTCTCCGGCACAAGCATCAACTTGAATGGATTGATGGGTTCCACCATGCCGCCTCGATCGCGCATCAGCTCCACCATATGCTTCACCAAACGCACATCGAGGTCTTTGGACATTTCACCTTTGCCGTCCCAGACCGCAATCAGCCGAAGTTTATCAATGCCGCGGGCCAGCGCAGAATACAGTGCCCACCGGTTATTTCGTTCATGCACATGATCGCCCTCCTTGGGCGGGCCAACCTTATCGGGTTGATAGAATTCATCTACTAATGGATGGTTTCGCATCTTGTAGAAGCGCTCGATCCACTGCTCGCCTCCCGGGCTGACGAAATCACGCACATAGGGCGCTTCATACGTGGCGAAGTAAGCCTGCACCGGGATTCCACGTTCAACGCAGACTTCAACGAATAGAAGTTCACTGCCAGCATCCATTCCGGTCGTAACCGCCAAATCGTTCGGGCCTGCATTGTACTTCTTGAGCACGTTTTGAATGGCTTGCCTGATATCCGATTCCTTCTCAGGCGGGAATTGATTTTCCTTTTTACGCGGATTGCTGATCATGTAGCCAGTGAACAGGAAGATGTCACCTTCTGTCTTCCGGGCGGGTATATGTTGAACTTCTCCACCATCCTCTGACACTTCCTCCTTTCTGAGGCGGCGCATTTCTTCCCGTATGGCGACAATGCCGGCTTGTACAAATTCACTGCGCATCTCGAGTGACTGCAGCATCTCCAGCTGATTAAGGGACGATTGCAGACTGAAGATGTTGCGGCGGGCGGCGGTGAGGGCTTTTCGATAGGCTCGGGTGATCTTTTGAGTACGGTCGGCTGTCATCACGTGTAACTCGGCCAGTGACGCAAGCGTCCAGTAATCGATTTTCTCATCATGGGACTTGATGTCCAATGCAAAGAGCAGGGTGGCGCGCAAATCCGGCAACATCTCGCGTATTTGAACGATTTCGGGATCCGGGTCCTGCTTGTCTTCAAAACGATTTGCCAGATCAATCAGGATGATGCCAAGTGTCAGCGCATTAACACCTGGATAGGTATTATCCAAATCACATTGAAAACCTTTTAGGTAGGTGCGGAATGCCTTGACAAGCCAGTGATAAGAGTCGTAAGCCGTCCGCAGACGCTTATCTTTGTCTTTGATCCACTTCCAGGAGTCTGTCCACACATCCTTGTAAATACGGCCAAGCGTGCCAATTGCTTCCGCATCAGACGGGAAATCATGCAATAGGCTTTCAAGCTTGACAATGGCCTCCTCCTCACGACTTAGACGGTTGAGGAAGATAGCTTCCTGACGGCGGAATTCCAAGTTGCGGGAATTTATTTCCAAACCTTTGCGATATTGTTCCAAAGCCAGTTCGTTGCGGTCCATGCTTTGCAGGGCCCTGCCTGCCTCCCCAACCGCTTCCTCCTTGATCAGGGGATTGCTGATTTCTTCCGTGAGCAATAATATGTCACCAATTCGACGCTGGCGTTGTGCGATCGTCACCCGCTGTTTCCATTCGTTATACTCACGCCAGAAGCCGGTCGCAAGAGGAGTGCGCAAGGTTTTTCGTTCTGGCTCGACCAGGCCAGTTAAGAGGTTGTATATTGGGCTGTGAACGCGCTCAGGTTCAGATGCCCAGGTGGCACGGCAAACGCGCGTAATAGCCGCCTTATCCTTTTCCAAAAACTCCGGGTCTGGTACCCCTTCAGGAGTAACGTGATAAGGAATCGTGCGTACATTGAAAATGTCAAACGGCATGTACGCACGTCCCGCTTGAATATGCACCACACCACGTTTGCGGAAGGCATGGCGGATACCCAGTTCGTAGAACACGTTTGCATTGTCAATGCTCATGTCGGCCAGTACCAGGTCAGCTAGTAGCAGTTCCTGAAACATATCTGTGAGGATGTCGCCGCTGGTGGACTCTTCATCCGCGCGGAAAGACTCAAAGCCCGCGCCTTCAAGCGTCGGCTTGATAAGCTGGGTATAGATGGCATTAAAATCATAGATAGAGCCGTCACCGCCTTTCTTCTTGCCAAAGGGCATGACTACAAACGCGTGTGGACGTATTTCCGGGCGGATCGAACCGGACCCCTTCTGTGCTTCCTCGGCAATTTCAAGGATTTTCAATTGAGTCTCAGTTTGCTTGGGCTCCTCGATAACAACAGGTTTCGCGATGACAGGCGTTTCCTGCTGTGTTTCCTGCGATGTTGTTGTAATTGGTTGCATGGCTAACTCTTCTTTCTCACCTGCACGGTGCAAGTGTCTTTTTTCCAAATAAGCTTTGCAAACTCATCTGTCCCTCATTAACCTTTTACGTCTTCGGTTTTAGGGAAACGGGAGAGAATTTCGTTGAGTTCTTCCTTGGTGGTGTCCCTGCCGATATCAACGTGAGCATATTCCTTCGCAATATCCGCAATGGAGGATGTAAGGGACGAAACCTTTTCCATCACGTTCCCAGCCATTTCGACGGCTGCCGCGCGCATCGCCTCCAGTTCCTTCTGGACGATTTCAGAGGACGCCTCCTCAGCTAGTGAGCCAAGAGCGGCTTTGAATGTCTCATCCATGGTCTCTTCAGCATCCACGATCGCTCCATGGGTAAGTTCCGCAACGCTATCCCGCATCTCCTGCTTCATCCGTGCATCTGACTCAACCGACTCTTTGATGACGCGATTGATCAGGCTGGCTTCTTTTTCCAGCTCAGAATCTTTGAGCGCCTCTTGCATCGATTTGATGTACTCTGTGTTTTGTGCCCATAATACGTCTTCGCATCCCTGAACAATCTTGTAAAACTCAGCGTCTGTGCGTTCCTCCATCTCGAGGTTGCGCCAGTGATCATTAAGGATCGTCAGTTCCATGACGACCTTACTGTAGTTCCGGATAATCGAATCCAGGTTACGGAGTTCCTGCCAACCGACGAATGCTGCTGTCAGTGAAGCCGTCAGCGCGACCAGAACAGTTGTCTGATCAAAAGCGGCCAACAGAGCGCCAGCCGCACCAAAGATAACGATATACAACTGGAGGCGGAAGCGCTCCGTCTTGTACTGATTTATCTTCTTGTTGTGCCAGTTCAGCTGGTATTCAAGCCTGTATTTGAAGTATTCTTCACCGGTCAGATCCTGAAAGCCCGGATCCGAAACTGGATCACTTGCAGAATAATTTGGAGGAATGGGACCATTGTATGGCTCAAATGAAAACTCACCGTTCATTCCGTGGTAGATTTGTCTTTGAATTTCGTTGAGTCTTTTTTCAAGATAGGCACGGCGGGATTTTTTCTTTTGCAGAATCGTGCGATAGAAATAGATTTCCTTTTGAATTTCCTCCGCACCTGCCCGGGCAACCAGCCAGTCACCGTTGGAGAAGCCTCTGGTTGCGATCGCTGCCAATGCCGAAGCGAGGATCGGGATCGTCACAAGCAGTACTCTGAAAACCCAGCCCATCACGCTGCAGATGCCGATCGCGCTGCAGAAGCGATTCATGAATTCGGGGGCGGCAATCAAGGAATCGGCGCGAGGGAATAAAAGAGAGAGAATGGCAAAAAGCGTTGCCAATACGCCAAATGTTGCGATCCACCGGCGGATGTTTCTATACAGGCTAGTTCCTCGTTTCGAGGAGGCATCAAGCTGTGCAAAGCGCGTCCATGCGATATTCAAAATCGGTGTGGCTTTCGATGTTTCGGTTTCCATGAATTGTTCCTCCGGGGTCGAACTCAGGCTGAATTATTATATTAGTTCACATGCTGCAACCCGATTAACTGCCTTCAGGCAGGTTGGGACAAAGGGGCCTATATTCTTCCTGGCCAAAATTAATTGCCCAGTCTTCTCTGCTAAGGTTTTTTACCAGATGTGAGCAGGCAGAGGAAATCAACTGGTCTTTTGTCACTTTGAATAAAGTGGATACATCCCAAATTCTTATCACTTTTCGAGAAACAGTAAGCAACTGTGTTCCGTTTGTTGAGAATGAGACACTTGTGACCGGGTTGCCATGAGGAATGCGAGTCATTTCCTGCATTGTAGCGATATCCCAAAGATATGCGAATCCAATAGAGCCACCGCCAGCAAGCCATTGATTATCCGGGCTGAACGCCAATGCTCGTGGAAATCCGTTGAGTTGTAACATATTTTTTTGAGAAATGGTATTTCCATCGATTGCCCATAAGATTACAGTTCCTTCTGTACTGCCCGTTGCCAGCCACTTGCCGTCCTGACTGAATGCTATGCTGACAATTTCACCAGTCTGTTGCAGGTCGGTGATCTGTTCTCGTGTATCAGTGTCCCATATGCGGATTTTATTATGAAGACCTGCTGCAGCCAGCGGTGCAACTGGGCTGGTTGCAATGGCGAGGACAGGTTCAGAATTATCCAGGTCGAATTCTCTGTTACCCGATTGAACATCCCAGAATGAAAGAAGCCCATCTATTCCAGCTATTCCAACAAGATTGCTATCCTGTGTAAATGAGACACTGGTTACCTCTCCGCCATGTTCAAGCTGGAATCGTGTCTTTCCATCGATACTGACCAATGTAGCCTGATTTTTCTGTGCATCTTCACTGTCATACTCAATGACTGAAACCCATTTTGAATCCGGGCTGATCGCGGTTTCATATGTCAGGCTTTCAGTTGTAAGAATGACCTTGCCTTCTGTTCCGGATTGGATTTCATTGACCTGATCACCGGGCAATGCCCATACACTGTAATCATCTGCGTTCACAACCAGGAACTCGCCTGTAGGTGTAAAACGGGCTTTGCGAACAAACTCTGGAAATTCAATATATCCAAGGCGGGCCTTGAGCATGGAAGTGTCCCATATGCTGATATTGCCATCTTCATCTGTTGCAACGATTCGCGTTCCGTCCTTGTTGAAGGAAATAGCTGAACCATTTGCATCCAGTGGGAATTCCAGCCTCTGACTGCCTGAAACCGAATCCCAGATGCGAACAACATGGTCATATCCTGTTGATGCGATCCACTGCCCATCAGAACTTACAATTACCTTTTGAGCGAAATTACTGTGAGACATTTTGAATTTTTCAGCGCCTGTGGATGTTTCCAATACACGAACGATATTATCATCTGAAACGGTTACAAACCAGGATGGATCTGGTCCAAATGCGACACCTTCAACCCAATCCTGATGTTTTACCCCATATTGCACGGCGCCATCACGCTTTGTGAGGCGGGCAATACTGTCGCTTCCTCCGCTCACCAGCCAGTTGTTATCCGGGCTGAAGGCCAGGACAATGTAAGAACTCTCTGGGTGTTTTGGCCCGCTGTAAAAGAATTTGTCTTTTGCCTGCCAAAATCGGACATCGCCATTTTGCAGTCCGAATGCAAGCAAGACACCGTTTGGCGAAAACTTCACTGTTTTGACACCATAGATCTGTACATAATCAATTGGCTTTAGATCAGGTTTATCGAAATAATAAAGTGTCAGGAAATTATCTTCCCTGCCGATGGCGAGGACGGATTCACTTACATCCAGATCAAGTACTGCACCCTCAAACTCGAGGCTTTTAAGAGGATCGCCACTTGCTGCGTCCCAAAATTTTACGCTTTGATCGGCGCTTGCTGTAATGAGAAATCTTCCGTCTCTGGGAAATATAGCATCATTGACATCGTTCTCGTGTTGCACACAATAGAGTTTTTCCCCATTGCTTCCATGCCAAACACAAGCTTCATTGACTGCGTTCTCATCGGCTGGATCATGATTATTGCCAGTGACAAAATATTCATAATCAGGCGACCATTCGATATTCCAAATTGGTCCATCCTGTGACATTTGCGCGACCGGAAAGAGTAACAGACTTGAATTGACGCGGATGATGTTTTCAGCCTGAAAGGAAGCGTTGCGCTGGTAGGAATCAATTGCGAGTAATGTGCTGGTATCCAATTCGCCTGCGCGTGACTGGAGGATCTGCGCCTGTGCCGCGCTTCGCTCCGCGTTGGCAAGATTCGTTTTTTCCTCTGCTAACTTCTGGTTCTCTTCGGCAATCTTTTGATTTTCTTCCGCGATTGCTCTTTGTGTGGCGGCGATTTTCTCGTTTGCGATTGCAGTTGCTTCGCTCGCTTTTGCAGCGGCTTCAGCGTTCTGTGCCCGATTACGGGAAATCAGGGCAGCGAAACCAAACACAATTGCAGCAACCACCAGCACCGACATGGTAACAACCAGCCTGCGCTGGTTTCGTGTGGTTATGATTCGACTTGAACTGATGAATTCAGCCTGAATTGGAAGGACCTCGCGATTTTCTTTTCCAGATGCTTCCGCCATCCAGCGTTCTGCATCCTCCAGTTCTGATCCATGCAGAAGAAAACTGTTATTTTTGTTTTTCTTTTCCCATTCAATGGCTTGCCCAAGCAATTGAGTGTGCTGTCTAACCCAGCCCAAATCAGTATTGATGGATTGGATAAGTTTGGGGATCGTTTCGTCAAAGTTATCCTGGTCGCGCAGATATACCCAGTTTGTTGCCGCAAGTTTTTCGTGCATTCTGGTTTTCGAACCAGGCTCGCGATACAGGATGGGTATGAGTTTCTTGTTTAGTTTGAGTCCAAGTTCAAGTTCATCCGTGCAGACTTTGGATTTGAGAGAATCAGGACTAATAACGAAGATAAGCGCATCAGTGCCCTGGATTGCGCTTGTGATCGTTTCCACCCAATCGGAGGCCAGTTCAATGCCTTCCCAGTCCACCCAGGTACGAACGCCTTTGGCAGCCAGCGCGTCGTTCAATTTTTGGATGAATGGCTTATCCTTGCGGGAGTAGGATATGAAGACACTCCCATTTGAAGCTTTATGATTCTCTGTCATTTACTGACTCCGATTTAGCGCGAGACGAACCACGCCGCAACAACACCTTCTGTACTAGTCGAGTCTTTAACTTTCAGCCATTGATCGTTCTTCCCGATCTTTGCTTCTCCATTCGGTTCTGTGACGGTGAATTCTGTTCCGAGGGCAACGCGTTTGATGAGGGTGGCGTCGCTGATGATCGGCTGCTTGCGGAGAGCGACTCCTTCGGCTGCCGCTTTTACTTTTAATGGACCGCCTGACACAGCAGTGGCTGTTGTTGTGGCGGCGGCTTGTTGTGCCGTTGAACCGCCTGCGTATTTGACATACCATGCCGCGACATATCCCTCCTTGTTGGATGCATCCCGTACCTTGAGCCATTGTCCCGTTACACCGACTTTGGGAATGACAACATTGGCTGGCTCAACAGATACCAATTGTTCAGTGACAGGAATGCGTCGGATAAGTGTTTCGGGCGCAATGACAGGTTGGGAACGGAAGGAGAGTTCTTCGATGGGCAGAAAAGCCAGCGCCCCTGCAGGCAATGATGAATTTGATGTGCTGGCAGAAACCGGCTTGGATGCAGGATTCGCAGCGATAGCGGGAGCAGGCTTCGTCGTCGCGGGAGCCGCAGGCTGTCCCTTTGTATCTGAAACGTACCACGCGGCTACATATCCCTGGTCACCTTTTGGATCCTGCACATTGATCCACTGACCGTTCACGCCAAGCTTGGCTTTGGCAGTTGCTTTTGGTTCAAGCGAGATGAGTTCGGTCCCCATGATCATTCGCTTCCAAAGAAAGCCGCCAACAGATGGATCAGCTCGTAGGGCAAGATCATCTTCCGCGGCATAAAGTGTGTATTTATCTGCGGGGAGGGGGACCTTGGTCACTTTGGGAGGCTCAGGCGGCGCGGCGCTATAAGAGTCAAACCAAAGGACGCCACTGATCTCTGAATCTATTTTTGCGCCGTTATATTTATAGCGCGTGGTCAGGAGCACTTCCTTATCAGGACCATCGCCGCCATATTTATAGGGATCATATAGGACGTAATCATTTCCCTTTTTTTCTTTTATCAACACAAAGTGAGTTTGAATTCCCGCTTGTTTGTTCCAGTCCACCTGAAGGATAACGGGCTTGCCCGCTGCTATGGCAGCGTCGATCTGCGAAATGGGAGCAGGGAAACTTTCGCAGGGCTGCATGTCTCGATAGGCGCAATTGGGCCAGACATACGGCAATACGCTTGGGATAAAAAATGCTCCCTGAAATCCGCCAGCGCTTTTCATCTTCTGGTTGACGGATTCGGGAGTTTCATTATAACCGATGCCATTCAGCATCATCGTAACGGACGTGAGCAGGCAGCCCCACCCGCCAATCGTCTCAGAGGAATTTCCAAGTTTTGTGTTCTTCCACTTTTCATCATTTTGATAGAGAATTTGTGTCTTGAACATAATTTGCCTCCGTGACTAAACTTCAGTTCCTGGATTTTACGTGCAGGAGTTAAGGACTAATGAATTTATTTTACTCCAAAATGGAGTCCGCACAAAATTATCTTTTGTTGTATAGGATTACCAGACTTTAAGAGTCTTTTGACACGATTCATGCCGGACTTTTGGCTGCTTCCGTTATATCATTCTTTGATACGCCCAGGCCCTTTCCTGCTCAAAACAAAAAACACGCGACCTCGCATTTCGTCACGGGAATGTTGACCGTTCTGGAGTCCAGAAGCTTGCTGCTGGGTATTTGGACGGCTTGCCGTCCAGCTCCAGAGCTAAATCTGTGATTTCTAAATTCCAACTTCTAATTCAATTGCTGAACTTTAGCACGAAGAGGCGATAGTTGCGCTGGCGTGCAAGTGCTGGGGAGTGCCAGTGAGTCCGCCAAGGCTTCTTTCTAAAATTCTTCGCGCTCTTTGCGGGCTTCGCGGTGAAAAGGTTTTAAAGTGAGTTATTACTGTTTTCGGAAAGACTTGCGGAGTCCCACCAGCGCGAGAGGTGCTTCTCCGGGCGGTGAGGATGGTCGGCGTAATGAGAGATGTCGTTGAAGAGCATCAACCGCGCGCGGACTGAATCTTTGAAATCAAGGATATTCAGGCACGCGGGTGCCTGATCAAGCCGGTCCCGGTAGCCGCGCGCATCAAACCCAAGCAGGCTGCTGATAATAAGCCGCAGTGTTGCTTTATGTGAGACGACCAGCACATTCTTATCTGTGTGATTTAGGACGATCTCACGGATAACAGGCAGCGCGCGTGCCAGCACGCTGATACCAGATTCACCTCCCTGCGGTGCAAAGGTAAATGGATCAGATTCCCAGGCTATATATTCTTCAGGGAATCTCTCCTCTACTTCCTTGCGGGTTAATCCCTCCCAATGACCGTGACTGATCTCACGTAGACCATCGTATGAAATTGGTGATAAGTCGTGAGGCTTGGCGAGGATCGAGGCTGTCTCAACCGTTCGGTCAAGTGGACTGCTGTAGATTGCAGAGATACTATCATCAGCAAGGCGGCGTGCCAAGTGTTCAACCTGGTCGCGACCCTCATCTGAAAGGTATACATTTGCCGCGCCTGAAAAACGATCCTCTGCGGTAAGCTGTGTTGCGCCATGTCGTACCAGATATGCTCAAAGGTGGTCTACTCTAAAGAGTACCATGTGTGACCGCCGTGTTATGTGTAATCGCAGGGTCACAGACCCTGCTAGAGCAAAAAGGATTACGGTTTAACATAGCGATCAAAGAACTCTATGGTGCGCTGCATGGCAGTGCTGAAATAATTCGAGATATTGTGATTATCTCCATCGTACTTGTACAATTCCACGTATTGCTCGGCTTCAAGCATCTGATAAAAAAGTAGTTCTGAAAACTCCAGTGGAACATCTGTATCGGCGGTACCATGATGAAGTTGTATTGGTCCTGATAAATCAGCCAGATAAGAGTTTGCAGAAATCGAATTCCAGAATTCCGGATTCTCCTCAGGGGAGCCATACGTTTCCATCAAGGTCACTCGCCAGGAGCCAGGGCGGGGAGTCGGTCGAACGGCCGACCCGGTTCCTCGTCGCCAACGCGTCAAAAGGTCCGGATATGAAGCAACAACTCCAGCCCATATCACGCCTGCTTTTATGTCGCCTGTAACCACCATCGAGCGCAGCGTGATATATCCGCCCATGGAATGTCCCCACATTCCGATTCGATTCGGGTCTGCGTCTGTGTACCGTTTCATGGTAGCCACTGCGTTAAGGACATCCACAGTGTAATCGGGCCTGCTGTAAGCGCCTCCCGCGTCACCTTCTGAATTTCCGTGGCCGCGATAATCTGAACGGAAGACGATATATCCACTGCGCGCGATCAAATCGACATATGCGATGTATCGCTCTGTTGTGACGTATACGTCGGGTGGGATAAACCCATGATTAAAGATGATCACGGGCCATCCCGTAGCAGGTTTTTCGCCGTTAGGGACCGTCATCAGTGCATAGATCTTTAACCCCTCAGAGAGATATGAAACAAGATAGCGGCTATAGTTTACGCCAGAGTCGAGGACGCTTTCGACCAGGACATCACTGCCCGGATACTGGCGCGCGCGCATTGCATCGATCTCAAGTGGAAAGGGAACTACCGTATTCGTGGGGATCGGTGTAAATATAGGGATTTCAGTGGGAGGCAGGGCAGGTAATGAAGTGGACGTTAAAATCGGGACATCTGTAACTATAGGGGCAGAGGCAGCCAGACTTGTCCCGCAGGCTGTGGCGATGAACGAGAAAACAACCAGCATTGACCAATAAGACAGTAATTTTTTCATTGAAGAATCCTCTTGGGTTGCCTGGACACTTTTTCCATTCCAGCGCGAAAACCTTACAGGGTGCCGCATAATTATTTAGACTTGAAGTAAATAATTCATCTTACAATTTACTCCAAAAAGTTTAGTAAATCATGAGACAAGCGGTAGAGTAATTTTAGATTCTGTATAGATCACGAAAGTGCTGTCATGCTGAACCCTTCGGCGTCGCTCAGGATAAACTCCGTGAAGCATTTCTACCCCGAAAGCGAGATTCTCACCTGCACTGCACCACGCCCTTCGGGCAGGCAGTGCGGTGCAAGTTTCGGATGCTCCGCATCCTCAGAATGACATTTCATGAAGTATTGATTATATGTAAATAATGCATCCGCGATTTTCGAGGTGTGTGAACCATTCTGGTATTGACTGGAACCTGTTCCAGCGTAGGTCGAGTTTCTCAAGGCTTTTCAAGTTGCCCAAGCTTGCTGGCAGGGAGGATAATTTATTTGCCCTCAAATCCATAAACCTGAGATTTTTCAGCTCACTAATTGACTCCGGGATATTCATCAATTTGTTATATCTTAAATCGAGGTCAGTAAGGCTTGATGCACTGCCAAGTGAATCTGGAAGCGATTTGATTGCGTTGCCCTGCAACATCAGCTTTTTGAGGTTTTTCAATTTGCCTATTGATTCAGGGAGCGAAGTTAGTTGATTGTTCATCACATGAAGTTCCCGCAGGTTGATCAATTCCCCAATAGCGTTTGGAAGCGATTTCAGTTGATTATTGTATAGCCTGAGTTCTATTAACCTGGTCAATTTTCCAATGTTTTCGGAGAGAGAAGACAATTCATTGTCAGTAATGTTTAGATAAATCAGTTCCTGCAAATTTTCAAGTGATTCTGGGATCGAACTGAGATGATTATTGCTCAAATAGAGAAACTTTAGAGCCGACAATTTGCCAAGTGAGTCTGGCAGATGGGTCAGGTTATTATGACCTAGATCAAGCATTCGAAGATTTGTGAGGTTTCCAATTCCTTCGGGGAGAGAAGAGAATTTGTTATCCGCTAAATTCAAGACTTCAAGATTTGTTAACTGCCATAATCCATCTGGTAATTCAGTCAGTTGATTTTTGTATACGCTGAGTGATTTGAGATTTTTATGTTGTCCAATCTCATCTGGAATCGAGAAGAGATTTCTATCATCCAGGTTTAGTTCTCTCTCATTATCCAACTTATTAATAGAGTGCGTAGTTTTACGGCGTTTGGATTGATGTTCCATGGTCTCGATTCTAGTGCAAAACAAAGCCCTCTCGCTTAGAGAAGGGCTTGACTGGTTTACTGTGTATTATGTTTCGTCATAGCTTTGACTGATTTCGTTACGAGTTCCTTCAGAACTTTTGTATCAACATCATCCAGTTTTTTGATGTACAGGCAGGCTTTGCTTGTGGAGTGTTTCCCAAGTATTTCCAGCAGGCTGCCATATTCGTCAAAACCCGAATTAATATAAAGAGTCAGGTTCTGTTTGCGAGGCGAAAAGCCCGTGATGAAAAAGTCGCCTTCGCGCCCGCTCGCGTACTTGTAATGATAATCGCCAAAACCGATGATGCTCGTTCCCCACATTTTCGGCTCTTGTTTGGTCGCCTTTTTCATCATCTCCAGGATCGCGTAGCAGTCCTTTTGCCTGTCTTCAGGAAAACCCTGGATAAATTTATCCACACTTGCATCATTGACTTTGGTCTTTAATTCAGCCATGGGTGAACGCTCCTTTCGATGAAAACGGATACGATTGGATTACTCAAAATTATAGCACATTTGTTTCATGTGAAATAAAGGCTGGACGTCACAAATACCTCAACCACCATTTCGCTGGACTGTTTTCCTTATACTTTTGATACCATCTGCAAAGCGGATATAAGGACACGATCACCAGAATCCAAACGAGATAAACCGCCTCCAACCGAAGCCCAAAGCTGCTCAGTGTTCCTGATCCCATAGCCTCCGCTGACAGGATGTACTCATGCCAATCGCGGCCAGTAAACACAAGCGCAAGCATGGCAAGCGCATGGATGAGATAAAGATGAATAATGTAGAAGAAGAATGGCGCTTTGCCAAATACCACAACAGGAGTTATGAATCTATGCTGTACTTTTTCACTCAAAGATAGAAAAATCAAAGCAGGACTCATGGTCATTAGCAAGAAATGTAATGAGGGAGGATATTTCGTTGTATTTAAAAATGACATGACTGTAAAAATAGATGTGTTCTGTGTGCTCCAAGGTCGTGGCTCGCCATATAGATTGAATCCACGCAGAGCGAGGAACAGCAATACCGCGCCAAAGCCAATTCCCAAAAACCATCGCTTTCTACTTTCCTCTTTATAATCTTTTGTATAGTACATTCCAAATCCGTATCCCAAAGCCATCAGCCCCAACCACGGCAGGACCGGATAAACAAGGCTGACAATGGTATCTCCCAGAAAAAGTGTATTCGGTTGATGCAATACATACCATATCAGATCTGATATAGATGTCCCGTTTACTTGTATTGGATCTAATAAGTTGTGACCCAATGTGATGATCACTCCGATCCCAAAGATTACCTTCACAGGGAGAAATATCAGGGCAGATAATAGGATCAGGCTGATGCCGATTGCCCAAATGACCTGGAGGATGCGAAAACTGAAAGTGATATCAAACGTCCAGGCGAAGTTGACGATGGTCAGCTCCGCGAAAACCAGCCAGATGCCGCGCGTGAATAGATACCACGCGACCTGACTTGTTTTTGTTTTATTCAGTCCGTATAGAAATGCAGATGTGCCCGTTAGGAAGACAAAAACAGGCGCGCAGAAATGTGTGATCCGGCGCGTGAAAAATAGCAGGGGAGTGGTGGTGGATAAATTTGTTGGATCTGAATACCACGTTCCGTAACCGAAATACATGCGGACGTGATCCAGCGCCATGATGATCATGACTGTGCCGCGCAAGAAATCAATGGATGTGATTCTCTTTTTGCCGATAGTATCTGCAGTTTTCATATAGATTGATTCTAGCCTACTTAAGGATATCCTATCTCCTGGTGAGGTTCTGTCTGACCATTGACAAACTGCTTAGGCTACACTATACTAAACCAAATGGTTAACTATTCTGTCAGCCTCGATAATACGTTTTCGGCACTTTCCGACCCAACGCGGCGCGAAATTATTTCAAAGTTGACAAAGGGTGATGTGTCCATTATGGATCTCGCGTCTCCTTTTGAGATGTCCCTGCCAGCAGTATCCAAGCATATTCGTGTTTTGGAGAAAGCAGGTTTGCTGACTCGAAAGAAACAGGGACGCGTGCAGTATTGCCGGTTAAATGCGAAGCCTCTGCACGATGCGGCAAAATGGCTTGCCTTCTATCAACAATTCTGGGATGTCAAATTGGATTCGCTGACAAGTTTCCTGGCAGAAAATTCTGAATAACTATATCAACCAATGACAAACTCAGCCTTGAACCCCGCCATAGTTTTGGAATTGCGCCGCAGGATTCGTACCTCTCGTGAAAAAGCCTTTCGGGCATGGACGAATCCTGAGCAACTGAAAAAATGGTTCGCCGTTGCTGATGGTTTTACAACGCCCATTGCCGAAGTGGATCTGAAAGTGGATGGCAGGTATCGCCTTGGGATGAAGGCTCCGGGGGACAATCCCTTATTGATTGTAGGCGGCGTTTATCAGGAGATACTGCCGCCCGAAAAATTGGTTTTTACCTGGCGTTGGGAAAACGCGAACTCTGATGAGCCGGAGACGTTGGTAACGGTTCTGTTTTACGAACAGGATGGAATCACAGAAATCCTATTAAAGCATGAACTCTTTACCGATATTGAGCAACGCGACAAGCATGCTGAAGGCTGGATGGGTTGTTTCGATCATCTGGAGCGCCTTTTTGATCTGGGGCTTACGCAAAACTCTGAAGAAGTCCGCTAATCCCCGCTACTGCCGCTCTGCCCGATAGGGCGTGGCGCGGCGTGCACTAATCTCTTTAAATTCGTGAGGATTAGCGTAGATTGGTGGAATGAATGCCTTTTCTGCGTAAGTCCTGTGATCAATAAATGAAAATAGTGCAAAATTTTATATAAGGAGACAAGAATGTCTAAAAATAATAGTTTTGTCAAACAAACGATAACTATCAAAAGCCCACAGGAAGTTGTTTTCAACGCGTTGACTCAGGCAGACGAATTAATGCGCTGGTTTCCTACTCGCGTTGAATCTGACCCGCGCCCCGGTGGAAAGTTCAAATTCGCCTGGGAGTTCGCGAATGCAAATGAAAATGGCTCACAGGAGGGTGAGTATGTGGAAGTCCTGCCGAACAAGAAGTTGAGTTATACATGGACGGCCGAATCCATTCCCACATTGGTTACCATTAATTTGAGCGAAGCCAATGGCGAGACGACAGTTGACCTGGATCACTCAAGCGTTCAGGACGACGCGGACGGAAAGAAACTTCATGAAATGCACGCGAATCAATGGGGATTTTTCCTGATGAACCTCAAAGGTTACCTTGAATCAGGAATGGACCTTCGGAAGGAAAAGTTGAATCAAATAACAATTTGATTCAATTTTTCCATTATTTCCCATCATGATGTTAGTGGGATGATGATCATTTGCAGATGTCCGCGTTGCATCGAATAATCAGATTTCTGGTTCAGCCAGCTTGGCTTTGAGAAATACCCATGGCGCGCCTAGAGTCACCCAAAAGGTTGCCAGTGCATAACGAATATAGCGCAATACATATCCCAGAATGGATTCATCTGCGGCGATCATACTGAAAGCGATGTCCAGACCCAGATAGATCAAAACCAACCCGATGATCCCGATGATATAACTCAAGACGCGTTTACTCCAATTTTCTGCGGGTCGAAAGTGGACGTTCTGTCGCATCAATGCATATCCGGTAATAGCCCCGAAAAATGCTCCTGCGAGCGTGAAAGAGTGAGTGATCGAACGCGCCTCAGTGGCGAAACTGCTCCATGAAGCGGGATCAGGCGTCCCCGAAATAAGAGAACGGATCAGTATCCCAAGAAGAATGATTACTCCAGAAAGAACAAATCCAATTCCAATTTGAGCGGATAATGATTTTGATCGTGCCCACGCTGCGATTTGCTTTGACTGTTTGATCGCCACCCACAACACACTGGCGCCAATTAACCAACCGAACAACACATCATGCAGGAAATGAACACCCAAATATAATCGCGATAAACCAATGAAGAGAAGGATAATGCCGATTGCGACCCGGAACCAGGTCCTTTTTGTTCGGTATGCAAGGTATCCTCCAACTGCGAGTGAGTCGCTGGCATGTGAAGATGGAATTCCATACGATGATTCTTGAGACAACTCCCTGACGCCTCCGATCCAGTACGGACGCGGTTGGTGGAAGAGAAGTTTGAAGGAAGATGTGATTACATCTGTAGCAATCAGTATGATTAACGCTCTCATCCCCAGGCGTTTATCTATCGTCCAGAAGATGAAAGGGGCGATAAGCAAATAGAATTCCGCGCGCCCAAGAAAGGTGAAGAAGTTCATTAACCCATCGAGAGCAGGACTTAATGTTTGCAATGCCTGGATCAGGCTTATGCTGAATTGCTGTAGAGCTTCCATGGAAATCTTCTCCTTGGGCAAATTGTGTGCATGAGAACACTATATTACATCCTATCTATCGTGAATTTCAAGACCCAACTTATTACACTGTAAATGAAGTTATTTGAAGTTTCTACTCGCTCCGAGGCGGTCTGTGACCGCCGTGTTTTTCGAGTTACACCGCAGGATCACAGATCCTGCGGGAGCATCACTATTAAAGTAAAGGTATTTTCTTTACAGTGTACTTATGTGAATTTATTTGGAGGCTAAAATTTAGAGTTCAAGTTTAGATTGTTATGCGGCACCCTGTAAAAATCTCATTGCAGTTTCCACGAGCATTGCTGTGCCAATAGGCATGGCGCGTTCATCAATATCGAACTTGGGATGATGGAGCAGATACTCCTCATGCCCCTGTTTTTTCGTCCCTAGTGTAAACATTGCGCCGGGCGCGTGCTTCATAAATTCTCCAAAATCCTCGGCGCCAAGCGTCTTCTCGATTGCCTGAACATTTTCTTCGCCTAGAAGGTCTTTGCCAGCTCTTTCGATCATATTAGATACCAATTCATCGTTGATCATCGGCGGTCCACCGATTTCGATCCTTAGTTCGTAATCGCCGCCAAGCGCTTTTACTACTTCGAGTGCCCGTTTGATCTCAGCATGGATTTGCTGCTGGATGTTTTCAGCTGTATATCTTAACGTGCCGGTTAACGCCACGCTTTCCGGGATGACGTTTTGAGTAAAGCCACCACTGATCGATCCAATGCTCACCACCGCAGGCTCAAACGGATTGATCCTGCGCGAGACGATTCCATTAAGTGCAAGGATCACATGAGCCAGCAAAAAGAACGGGTCAACTGTTTTATCCGGGTGTGCCCCATGTCCGCCTTTGCCTTTGATCACAGCGAACCAGGAATCAACACCGCCAGAATTGGGACCCGCATTGATGCCGATCTTACCGACAGGGATTATGGGGTCGACATGCTGCGCAATCACATAATCCACGCCATCCATCGCACCTTCTGCAGACATGCGCTGCGCGCCGCTTTTGCCTTCTTCATCTGCTGTCTCTTCGCAAGGTTGGAAGAGGAATCGAACGCGCCCAGGCAGTTTCTCTTTCGATAATAACAATGCTGCACCCAGCGCCATTGCCGTGTGTGAATCATGGCCGCACGCGTGCATCGCACCTTTGTTCTGCGAAACGTATTCCGTCTCGTTCATCTCAAGGATAGGAAGCGCGTCCATATCTGCGCGGATAGCAACAACTTTGCCTCCTTCGCCGACCTCTGCGACAACCCCAGTCTTTCCAACCCCGCGCCTGACTCTGTACCCCATCTTTTCCAACTCATCCGCGACGATTCCGGCAGTGCGATGAACCTCAAATCCGATTTCGGGGTGCATGTGAAAATCGCGCCGCCATTCGATGAGTTCCTCTGAAATTGCATGTGCTTGTTTGAGCATGGATATGTTACTCCTTGTATGTATGAAAATAAAGATATTGGGTTGAAAGAGTAGACAAGTAAACACGGAAACAATATTAGCTCTCAACCACGGGCGACTCGTCCAGAATTGGTAATGCATCCATGCCTGCTTTTTTAGCGAGGTCCAACATGAAGGCGCGCAGTTCTTTTTCTTTGACAGGATCAAGCGTCGGCTTGGTATATGAGGCGAGCAGTTGGTTCACCATTACTTTTGCGCGTCCGTAAGTGTCCAAACTGCCAGCCTCTTTCCAGTTACGCATTGAGTCCCGGTCAATCACGTTGCTCGGCAAATGTTGTTCCTTGCGGAAGAGTTGCATCGTAATTCTTTGCTTAAGAAAATCTCCACCTTTGAAGTTGATGTTGTCATCATAGAAACCAGTAGCGAGTGTTTCGGTATGGAGTTTCACACCTTCGATCATGCGCTTTGCCATGGCAATGCCTTCCGCATCGATGATGAGTTTTTCGGCGCTATGGCAGGAGAGGAAATCCAACATGCCTGAACCGGAGATCATGTTGATGCCGCTCAATGCGCCGATCATAGCTGTGATGCCGCTTTCCAGACCAGCCTGCGCATCGACAAGTTTTGAGTCAGTTGCGCCAAGGTAGGTATGCGTTGGCATGTTCAGCGATTTTGCAACCTGCGCGTAGGAACAATCGAGCATGGCGGTTTCAACTGCACCCATGGGGGTCGCGCCTTTTTTCATATCGAAGATACAGGCGGCGCCGCCCCAAACAATGGGTGAACCTGCTTTTGCCAATTGATGAATCGTGATGCCTGCCAGGCATTCTGCTGTGTGTTGTGTCACCGTTCCCAGCATAGTGACAGGAGCAGCCGCGCCGGAGAGCGGAACGGAGACGATTTCAGCCGGC
>JAKEFL010000279.1 GCA_022616105.1 Anaerolineae bacterium
GAATTGATCCTCATTGCACAGGATACAACCGATTATGGTCATGATTTGGGCATGAAGAATGGACTGGCGATTTTATTGGAACGCCTCGTGAAAGAAGTGGCAGAGTCCCCCTCTCCCTATCGCGCTGAGCGGAGCGCCAGCGAAGTCGAAGCGGGGAGAGGGGTTAGGGGTGAGGGTGGGTTGGACTGGATTCGCATTATGTACGCGTTCCCCGGCTATGTCACAGATCGTTTGATCGAAGTGATGGCGACACACAAACAAATTCTGCCTTACCTTGATATGCCACTTCAACATGCGCACCCGAAGACTCTGTATCGCATGCGCCGGCCATCGAACATCGATTGGGTACATCGCACGCTTGGCAAGATGCGCACTGCGATCCCTGATCTTGCCATTCGTACAACGTTCATTGTCGGTTATCCGGGAGAGACTGAAGAGGAATATCAGGCTCTGGTGGATTTTGTGCAGGAAATCCGCTTTGATCGCGTGGGCACATTCCAATTTTCGTTTGAACCAGGGACGACCAGTGAGCCGCTAGGCGACCCAATCCCTGCCGAGGTCAAGCAGGCGCGTTTTGAGAGATTGATGGAATTGCAACAAGGCATTTCGATGCAGATCAATCAATCGTATGTCGGGAAGACGCTGGATGTATTAGTTGAAGGACGTGATAAAGGAATTTCGATCGGGCGTTCGTATCGGGATGCGCCTGAGATCGATGGGATGGTTTTTATTGAAGGCGATGCGAAAATTGGCGAGATGGTTCCGGTGAAGATCACGGGTGCAATGGCCTATGATCTAACGGGTGTCCTTGCACAAGAACCAATAAAACTGTTAGTGACGAATTAGGAACCAGGTTTTTTGCAGATTTGTCTGTTCGTATTTTGGGAGTCTCGAGTAAACTGCGGTCATCTTATTTTCGAAAGGTTTACTTTACGATGAAACGAATTTTCCAACATTTTTTCCTGATGCTTGTCATGGTCCTAACAGTTGGTATAACTACTGCGGCGGCTCCCGTGCCGGTAACAACATTCACGCTGGTTCAAAGTTTGCCCTCAACAATGAACGTAGGCGAGACTTATACTGTCGTGGTTCAGGTTGAAAGTGACCAGGAATTCATTTCCGCGATGGCTTTGCCGTCTTTCCAATTTCCGGGTAAAGGTGTGGTAGCTGTGCAAGGAGGTGATCATGCAGGTCGCGGCACATCTGCCACACTCGAGGTGACTTTCAAGGCAAAGAGTCCAACTGCGAAAATGCCGGGTGGCTTTGCGCCTGTATTTGTTGTGGTGGGTCTTCGTTATGGTGGAGGGTACGTGGCAGTACAAGAATATGTATTCAACGTTACGGTGCCATAGAGTAGTATTTTTTGGAATAACGATAGTTAATAGAAACAGCCCGACTCTGAAAAGATGCGGGCTGTTTTGATTCCAGTGGTCGAGTAGGACGCTTCGCTTGGTTTCGATACGAAGGATACTACTCAACCAGCGAAGCGTCTGTATCGAGACCAGTTCTACGAAACGCGCGCGATGGCAGTCGCGCCAAGGATCAAGATGGATAATCCAAAATTGATTCGCAGAAGCAGAATCTCACGTCGTTGCAGGGCATCCAATTCATCCGCGTTTTTACTTTTTCTAGATTTCACGATCGCGCGATGAATGGCAGGAATCACCTCCCATGTTTGAATGGCGCTTGTCACGACCATGAAGATTCCGAGTATATGCTTTGCAAGAATTGCCAATGACCATTGTGTGCTGATGGAGAGGAAGCCATCGTAATGAGGATTCACGCTCATTTGGAACAGGCCGGTCACGATCAAAAGACTGATGCTGAACCACGCAATCGGTTCGAGCCGCTTTTGCATGGCATCGATGAATACCAGTTGCATTTCAGGGTTGAGTGCGCGCTTCATGGCTGGCAAAATAAGCAAAGAAATGGCTGCAAGGCTGCCAACCCATACGGCGGTGGCGAGCATGTGCAACCAGTAGGTGAGCGCCAATGCCCACGTGGGCGGAGGCGTCATGGTGTGGGTGAAGGTGTAGGCGTTGGTGTCTCAGTTGGCGGAGCAGGCAGAGTATCTGTCGGAGGCGGCCCTGGCTGTGTATCAGTGGGCGTCACGGTTGGGCCTCCTGGAGTCAGTGTGATGGGTGTGGAAAGAGTGGGTGTGACAGCTTCGGTAGGCGGGAAGCATATTGGATACGCCTCCGCATATCCATCACTTGCCAATTTATCTAATGGGGCGATTGACTGCGCGGCCTCATAATACGAGACTGCGTCGCAGAATTGTCCGTCACCGAGCAGTTGATCGGCATAACGCATGGATGCGATATGATATCGTTCGGTTGCGGTCATTGTGCCATCCCACAAACCAGACCAGCCGCGATAGACCTGATCGAAATAGAAGATTGCCTGTTCCCAGTCCAATTCCCAGAAGGATGCGCCAATAAGATAAAAGCGCGCGCCTTCGCGCAGACCATTCGAGTCACGATCAAGCGGACCAAAACGTTCAGCTAAGGTCAGTTGATAGATTCCACCTTCAAGATTTCCCTGTCTTGTGATCAGATCGTAACCATAATTCCGCAAGGCAAAATAATACATACCATCCACCAGGGATGTTTGATAGTTCGGGTCAAGTTTGCGCATTTCATCGAGTGCACTAATGGCGCCGGTCCAATCCTGCGCAGCGATCAGTTGCTGTGAGCGCGTGAAGGCTTGTTCCGCACCCGTGAAATCAGGCGTGGTTGTAGGCACCGGCGTCAGCGTTGGCGTTGGGATGTTGATCAATACCAGCACCTCAGTCAGTTTTTGCTGCGCGCCTGGGAATGTGGGATCATTCGCAATAATGAACTCGAGTCTTTGTCGTGCATTCGCGTATCGCCCAAATTCAATATCCACAAGCGCAAACTGGAATTGTTCACTCAGTTGCTGCGCCAGGACGGAAGATTGCGTATCTCTTCGGACTCCAATTCCGGATCCATAGCCTCCCAACACAGCGAGTATAAGGATAATGATCAAGCCAATTGCACTGAATAAAAACGTGCGTCCGCCTGCACCCTTGGTAGGCGCACTTTTAATTGGTTTTATGTTTGGTTGTGTGCTTCCTGGGTTTTCAGACATGGGCGGTATTATATCCTAACGTGACAGTCGCTTTCGCGACACTTGCACCTGCGTGCAAGTGCAGGTGAGCGGGTGACGGTCACTTCACTAAAGCTTTAAGAGCAACTTGATCTCAGACCAGATGATTGGGAGGCAGATCAGCCCGCCGATGATCATTCCCAAGAGGGCAGTTAGCACTGCAGACCCGGGCACGATCACTGCCAGGACGTAAGCTGTTACGCCTCCGATCAGCGCGGCGACTACACCTTTGGCAGCCGCGCTCCAAACATTGAGGGGTTCGTGCAGACGATTGCTTAGCCAACCGAAGAGAATAATCGACTCGATCAATAAAGCGATCTCTGCAAACGCGATGATAGGTGCACCGATCTCACGGAAGAATGTGATGCCTGCAATGCCAATCGCGATGAACATCGCAAGCCGCAAAATTACTGCGTAAAGTGGAAAGAATGGTTCCTTGCGCGCGTAAAATGACCGCGCTGCGATCTCTTGAATCGAAAAACCTGTCAAAGTGATCAGGTATGCGCGCGTTGTCCATGTGATGAGGGTGGAAGTCGCCTCATCGAAGCCAAAAGCTGCACGCACGAGAGGATGAATCCCTGCAGCCATCACTGCCGCGACAGGGATGGTTAAGGCGATCAAAACGCGGAGGGCTTTCTCGATGGTCAAGCGGAAATCGCTCCATTCTTCGCGGGAGGCGAGTTCTGCAAGAGTGGGCAACATTGCCGTGGCAATGGCTGTCGCGAGTAAAGTCTCGGGGACTTGCATGATCATCCAGCCATAAGTAAGTGAAGTCACTGCGCCGACCTGGTCGAGGCGGGATGCGAGATTATCGCGCGCAATGACGATCAATTGAATGCCAAACATTGTCAGCAGACGCGGACCGAGCAATTTCAACGCTTCGATCAAGCCTGTATGCCGCAGGTCTAGCGCGGGAGTCCATTTGAACTTGTAGCGGAATAACCCAGGAATTTGAATCAGCAAATGTAATGCTGCACCGAGAATGACGCCGTAGACGAGTCCATAAATACCAAAGCGCGGCACGAGAAAGATCGCGCCTGCAATTTGACCGATGTTATACATGGTGGGTGCGAGCGCAGGCAAAAGAAAATGCTGGTTCGCCTGCAGGCTTGCCATCACAAGCCCGCTGATGGAAAAGATGATCGTGCCAACAAGATTCAGCCTCATAAGTTCTGCAAGCAATTGACGCTGCTCCGCGCCGAATCCAGGTGCAATGCCAAGTTCTGCATTCACGATTTGTTCAGCGAAGATCGCGATAACGATCGCGGCAACACCCGTGACGATAAAAGCCAGATTTGCTACTCGTGAGAACAAATCCCATGCCGCCGCGCGGCCCTTGGTTGTAAGATATTCACTCATTAGCGGGATAAATGCCATCGCTAGCGCGCCGCCTGAGATCAGCGCAAATAACACATCAGGCAAATTGTTCGCGGCATTGAATGTATCCAGCAATTCGACTGAGCCTGCATATTGACGCGAGATGATTCCCACGCGCACGAACGCCAGGACCTTATCTATGAAGAAAAAGAATGCGATCAAGATGGATGTGCGCGCCAGAAACGATAAATTGCTCATTTAGCTGCTTTCCCTTTCGAAAGATTTAATCCAAAAGGCAAGATGCTAAGGAAGAAAAAAGTTCGCCATGCCAGGCCTGGCAGAAGGATATTGAAGTCGAGTGAATTTCTATATAACCACATGCTTACGAGAATCAATGGAAAGAGATAAATTGCCACCCGTTGACTAATGTCATAACTTGGCATACCTCTGTTCCTCTGGTGTATCGTAAATCCGATGAAGGCGATCAAAACGACAATGCCCACATCCAGGTATCCACCCCATGCAGGAATTGGGGCCTTCGCTGTTCTGGCGATCAGAAGTATTGCCGTTGAAATGGCAAATAAGGTGAAGAACGCTGCGATGTAAAACTTATTTGAGATTCTATTCATATTAAGAAGAAATACTAGGAAATTTTTTATTACAAGTTATCTGAAAGATACCGTGTCACTCTGAGAGAGCGTTCGTTGCGACCGAAGAGTCTCGAATCGCTGGTGTAGAGACCCTTCGCTATCGCTCAGGGTGACATTTTGAAATGAGTTCTAGAATGCGCTCTTGGTGATTCCGCCATCCACAGCTAGGGACACGCCGTGAATAAAAGATGCGGCAGGCGACACGAGGAACACAGCCGCGTTCGCAAATTCCTGTGGTTGCCCTACTCGCCCAAGCGGAATCTCAGCCGTTTGCTTGGCGATCTCAGCTTCAACTGTCGTATTGTTATTCTTGGCGCGAAAGGCCATCAGTTCCTGCACGCGTTCGGTCATGGTCCAACCAGGCATAATGGAATTAAAACGAATATTTTCCCTCCCGAGTTCCATGGCAAGCGACTTGGTGAGACCTACTGTAGCCGCTCGCACACTATTGGAAAGCACCAGGTTGGGCAGAGGCTGTTTAACGGTGTATGAAGTAACGGTCAATACGCTGGGTGTGGAGGATTTTCGCAAATGTGGCAGTGCCGCGCGTATTAAGCGCACGTGACTCATGAGGGATGTGTCCACTGCTTTTTGCCATGCAGCTTCGTCGAATGCCTCGAATGAGCCTGCAGGTGGTCCACCCGCGTTCGTGATCAGGATATCCAACCCGCCAAGCGATTCGATGACGGATTGAATCAACGCGTCCACTGTAGACGCGTTGCTTACGTCTCCCGCGACGCCATAAGCCTGGTTGCCTGTTTCATTGGTTATTTTCTCCGCCGCAGCCTTGACCTTGTCTTCGTCCCGGCTATTAATGGCAACCTTACAGCCTTCGCGAGCAAGCGTCATAGCGGTAGCAAACCCAAGTCCACGCGAAGAACCGGCGACGAAGGCGCGTTTGTCTTTAAGTCCTAAATCCATATGTTCTCTCCTTGATGGAAGTAGACACGTAAACAGGTATACAAGTACACACGTGTTTGCCTGTCTACTTGTATACCTTCCTATAAAACTCATTCACCCTTTCCATATTATGTTCATATTCAGCGCGTGATGCAATGATTTCCTGATTCAACACCATTGCTTTGTTCTGCAGCTCCTTATTTTCAATTGCAGTGATAATTGCAGATGCAATAGATTGCGGACGATTTGAATCAAATAGCAGACCGTTTTCGTTCGGTGTGATCCATTCACGAATCGACTCCAAATCGCCTGCAACAGGAAAGCATCCACATGCCATGCCTTCGAGCAAAGTGTTGGGTGTGCCGTCATGAATGCTGGGTGATAGGACAATTTGCGCGCGGCGGAAGACTTTTGCCATTTCGCGGTGTGGAAGAACAGGCAACAATTCAACTGCACGACCAATGTTCAGTTCACGAATCCATTGGTGCGCTTGTGATTCGGCCGCCATTGAAGCACAGATAAATTTTGCGCCAGGTTGTTTCGCCAGGACAAGTGGAATGGCTTTGAAAAAAGAATCACTGCGAACATAAGGACGAAAGCCGCGCGGGTTAATGATAACAGGTTCATCCACAGGTTTCGCATTCGGATAAAAAATATCAGTTCTTATGCCTCCATTGCCCGGTGCAACCAGGGTTGGCTTTGAAGAATCCAATCCCCATTCTCCTGCAAGTCGAATATCGCGATGGCAGTCTGCATGAAGCGCATCCGCGGCTTGGATCGTTTGGCGCGTGTATCGACTCATCAAACGGGAGGATGGCGCGTGCAGGGTGAAGTCATTGCCCCAGACAGAAATAAGGAATCGCGCTCCCGAAAAAGCATCGGGACGATGTGAGCGGAACGAGCCATCCTGAGCGGAGTGTAGCGAAGTCGAAGGAGGCGAGTGCAGACGAAGCGCAGATGATGTGAGCATGCCCTCATATGGAATCCGCATGGCATGAATAATATCGGGCCTCACTCTGTCGATAAAAGCGCGCAATCTTTGTGATGCGCGGCGAATTGTCAGCGGACCAAGCCACTGTCTGATAACGGTACGCAGGCCCAAAGCTTGTGCTGAGCCGAGTCGAAGCATCCGCGATGAGGCGTTGCCCGGGCGATGTGAAGGCTTCTTCAACGCGCTAAAAGCCACAGGCGTGATCTCGAGTCCATTGATCGGTACATCCACAAAACATGCAAAGGTGGAGGCAATGTATATTTCATCGCCGCGTTCTGCAAAGTGACGTATCCAATTGATTGCGATGGGGGAGCGGCCGTCCACTACGAAAAGAATTCTCATAATTTTGTAGGTTTTGTAGGTCGGATTGCCCCCTTCGCACCCTTCGGGTATGCTGCGCGAGGGATGCTACCGCGACCAATCCGACCTACGTGATTATACGTTATTGCTTGATGGGCTGAGACGCGGTATATTTAGCCGGTAATGAGTAAGGGTCGCATATTGGTCGTCGAAGATAATATGGATAACTACGAACTCGTGCGTTTTATTTTGCAGCGCGCTGGCTACGATGTTTTTCTGGCGGTCAATGGGCGTGATGGTGTGGATGCCGCTCGTTTGCAGCAGCCTGACATGATCCTGATGGATTTGGGTATGCCTGAAATGGATGGGTGGATGGCTGCTGAAAAATTGAAATCAGACCCCGCAACAAAATTTATTCCGTTATATGCTCTTTCTGCGTATACCTTGCCAAGTGACCGCAAGCGCGCCCTGGATGCAGGTTGTGATGGTTATTTTACGAAGCCCATTCATATGCAGAGCTTCCTGGATGCCATTAACGAAGTGTTTGAAACCAAAATTAACAAACATACGCAGAGATAGTTTCCGATCCCGAAACCAAATCTGTAACTTACCGCATCCATTTGGGTCATGAAGTGGATAGTCGTTTTCTCGAATCGGACGGCTGTTACACAATAATCTGAAACAAAAAGAGGTTAACAATGAAACAAATCTGTGTTGTCGGCGTTGGATACGTCGGCCTGGTGACCGCATCCTGTTTTGCCGATCTGGGGAATAGCGTCGTCGCCCTTGATGTGGATGAGAAGCGCATCGAGAATCTCAAGAAGGGGATCATGCCCATTTATGAACCAGGTCTCGAAGAACTTGTGAGACGCAACGTGAAGAGTGGGCGGCTATCATTTACCAATTCTTATGAAGAAGCACTCGATGGGGCTGAGTTTGCATTTATCGCTGTAGGAACACCCTCTGGTGTGGATGGAAATGCCGATTTGAAATACGTTGAATCGGCGGCAAAATCCATTGCCCACAGTATGACTGCCTCACTAATTATCATCAACAAATCCACGGTTCCGATCGGGACCGGGGACTGGGTCGCCGATATTGTGAAGGGCGCCCAGCCCAAACCGATTGATTTTGCAGTGGTATCGTGCCCTGAGTTTCTGCGTGAAGGTTCAGCCATCGCGGATTTCATGAGTCCTCATCGCAATGTGATCGGCTCGCTGGATAAGGACGCCGCGAACAAAGTTGCGCAGTTGCATTTGCCGTTGCGCGCTCCCATTGTCATCACAGACTTGCGCACAGCTGAAATGATCAAATATGCCAGTAATGCGTTTCTGGCTGCGAAAATATCATTCATCAACGAACTGGCTGATATTTGTGAGGCGTATGGCGCGGATGTAAAAGAGGTCGCGGCAGGCATGGGCTACGATGCGCGTATCGGCCGTCACTTCCTGGATGCAGGCTTGGGCTGGGGCGGATCGTGTTTCCCCAAGGATGTGCAGGCTCTGGCTTATATGGCGAAAGGCAAGGGACTCAATCCACGCATGTTGAACGATACAGTAGTTGTCAATTATGATCGCCGCAAAGCAGTGGCGACGCATGTTGAAAAACTGCTGGGAGGTGATTTGAAAGGCAAGGTAATTGGTCTGTTGGGTCTGGCATTCAAGGAAAACACCGACGATATGCGTGATGCACCTTCTGTCGATATTTCAACCGCTTTGATCAGTGCGGGCGCGAAGGTTCGTGGCTATGATCCGGTAGCGCGCAAAGCAGCCGCACCCTTGTTGCCCGAAGTTGAGATCTTCGATGATGTTTATAACATGACGGATGGCTGCGACGCGTTGATCGTCGTCACACCCTGGAATGAATTCAAGCAGCTTGATCTTGAACGGGTCAAGGATTTACTCAACTCGCCAGTCATTTATGATGGGCGGAATATCTATGATCCAACATTGATGAAAGCGATGGGATTTAGCTATCGGGCGGTTGGTCGTTAGTCAAATAGTTTTATAGTCGCTTGGTTTCGCGAAGCGGTCAGAGAGTCGGGTACAATTGCCCGACTCTTTTCTTTATGGATAGACAAAACACACCACCCATTTGTAACTACGAAGATTCTGATTATCAAACGTCCTTTTGGGATAAAGGTGGGCGAGAGTACGAAGATCGAACGGAAGCCATTGCCCTCAAACGCCTTTTGCCGAATAGTGGTCGCCTCTTACTGGAACTTGGGGCTGGCGCGGGACGAAATACGCCGCGCTACGCTGGCTTCGAGCGGATCGTCCTGCTCGATTATTCACGCACCCAACTGGAACAGGCGCAGCAGCGGTTAGGTAGTTCTGATAAATATATTTACGTCGCAGCGGATGTCTATCGCCTCCCCTTTGTAGATGGCTTGTTTGACGCGGCCACTATGATCCGCACTTTGCATCACATGGCGGATGCGCCAAAAGCGTTGGGACAGGTGAAAAATGTGCTGGGATCCGGCGGGGTATTCATTCTTGAATTCGCCAATAAACAGAATCTTAAAGCCATCTTTCGTTACCTGATTGGGAAACAAAATTGGAACCCATTCACGCTGGAGCCTGTTGAGTTTGCGAAACTCAATTTCGACTTTCACCCTAAAGCTGTACGTGGCTGGTTGAGGAATTTGGAGTTCAAAATTGAAAAGACTCTTACAGTTTCATATTTTCGAGTTGGCTTTCTAAAGCGGGTTGTTCCCACAGGTATTCTTGTCTTCTTTGATTCGTTATTCCAGTGGACTGGCGCATTGTGGCAATTTACGCCGAGTGTATTTGTGAAAGCACGTGTAGCGCAAGACGCCGTCCTGACTGGCGAAGCCGTATCGAAGGATGCCATCTTGTCCTACTTCAAATGTCCCAATTGTGGACATTCGCCGCTTGTTGAGCAGCATCATTATCTGGAATGTACGAATTGCAAAGCGAAATGGGAAATAAAAGATGGGATTTATGACTTCAGGGAGCCGTTAAAATAAGCTATGCTCCAAGCGTGACCTACGGTTTTATAGACGACTTGCCTAAGGCTCGCGCTCAGTCACGCTCGCCACAGACTTGTGCGGTCTCACGCTGATTGCGCGATGTGTAGGGATGATCGGTTTACCAATTGCAGTTGCGTATACCTGTGCGAATTTTGCCCCAAAGAAGATCATCTGCGCAGAATAGTAAGCCCAGATCAGTACAACGACAAATGATCCGACTGCACCTAATATTGATACAACACCGCTGTAGCGAAGATACAAACCGAATAAGTAGGCACCCAGATTAAATAATATGGATGAGATCAACGCGCCCACCAAAGCTACGTGCCAGGTAATTTGCACATCTGGCAGAACTTTGAACATCAGAGCAAATAACAACGTAGTCACGCCAAACCCGATCAGTAAGTTAACACCCTGCCACACGACTGCCGCGTCTGGTGTAATGATTTCCAGCAAGCCACTAAGCACTGTTAAGCCAGCGCTGATTGCCAGGGTCGCGAGCAGCACAATACCAAAACTTGCCACCATCACAGTAGACATTAGCCGGTCACGCATGGCATGGAGAATACCACGCAAAAAATTCGTGTGAGGCTTGTGTCGAACATGCCAGATCGTGTTAAGCGCATCCTTAAGTTGGGCGAACAGGTTAGTTGAGCCGATGAAAAGAATAAGCGCGCTGATGACCGTCGCGAATACGCCCGAGCCTGATGCCTGGATCCCGGAGATCGATTGATCAACAACGGTTGCTGCCTCGGCTCCGATCTGGGTTGTGAGAGCACTGATGATCTGGCTTCTTGCCTCTTCTTCATCAAACACCAAACCGGCGATGGAGACAACAATAACCAGAAGCGGCGCAATCGAGAATAGCGCATAATAAGCCAGTGCGGCGCCCAATCGTTGGGCGCGATCCTCCAGCCAAATTTTATATGCTTCTCGAAACAGCCCAAGAAAAATTCTTATTGTCATTCCAAGTTCTTAAAATCTTTAACGAAATGGCTTTGTCCAAATTACGCAGGGGATTTTCTCAGTATAGCACTATGGAGTAGATAACAAAAGAGATCATTTGAAAATAAATAAAATTACTTTCATCTGGACTAAAGCCGCGTAGGGGTTTCCCCTCAGGGCAAATCCTTATTGACGATGATTCATATCACAATCATAATATTTATGGTGACCCTTCACTTGTTAGTCATTAACAATCTTATAATGTCGCCACGGAAGTATTAAAATGAAAATTAAGAATCGACATCAAAACAGTCGCTTCAAGACAATGATCTTGAGCAGACGGCAAATAATCTTTGTGAAAAAGCCTTGAATGATGCAAAGAATCAGCTACATCCGCTGCTACAGAATGTTGAATTGGATCGTCTTGATCGCCGCAGTGAGTTTACCCACGCTTTTAAGAGTGCGCTCGAACGAGGGATTGCACGAAAGTTGGCTGTCTGGCAACCGGGCGTTCAAGCTGTCTTCAGGTTCGATAAGACATGGACAGAAAATATGAAAAACTGGGATAGTTCCATTCATCTCCTTGTCCTGGTCTCCAAATTATCAAATAGGTTAAAGGGATGGAGTGGAATGCTGGATCAAAACCTGATGAGTTACCTTAATCAATTGGGCTGGTCGCGGTTTCACATGCGCCAGTCAATATTGGAGATCCAGCAGGTAACGCCTGATGAAGTCCGTCGAGGCATTAGTTATGGTGCGATGTTCTATGCGGTCTACAGTGTGCCGGTTCAAGTTTGGCCCAGGAAACAACGAAGAATGTCTTTATAGCGGGGCCGCCTGATAATCTTTCTCCCGCCATTCAGGCACAATAAAATTCAAAAGATCTACTGCTTTGATTCCTTGTATACGTGATAGGGAACGTCTGTGACAACGACTCCATGCTTGGATAATAACTCCTGGCGCAGAACATCTGCAGTGCGCATGTGCAGTGCATAATGCCAGCGTTTTGATGGCATGAACTGAGGGACGACGATTGTGATGGTTTCGTTTGGCTGGCTGCTTTCAACAATATCCTCAATGTACTCCAGCAAAGGTTCAATAAAGAGGCGGAAATGAGAATCGAGAATGACCAATCGTGTTCCTTCCCCCCACGTTTTCCATTTTTTCTGAACCTTCTCGGTCTCCGCAGGGTCAAGAGAAACGTGAACGGCAGTTACATCTTCTGAAAGCAGTTTTGCATAACGGAGGGCTTCCAGCGCGCCCTGATGAATTCCACTCACCGGCAAAATCACTCGATGCCGCGTCTGGCGTGCGGGCAATCCCCTAAACTTATCCAACGAAAGGTGTGATGCCAGGTCTTTGTAATGATAGTGAATAGTAAAGAAAATTTTAACGAGCAATGGAATAATGATAAGCACGATCCAGGCGCCTTCACGGAACTTGGTTACAGCAAATATGATCATAACAATGGCTGTACAGAGAGCACCGAAACCATTGATCAACATCTTATACTTCCAACCCGACTCATACTTGAGTGTCGAGCCTGGCTCAATAATCTCTTGACCTTGCTTCAAATGACCGATCTTCCACCAGCGACGCGCCATGCCCGTCTGTGAAAGCGTAAAGGAAAGGAACACGCCGATTGCATAAAGAGGAATCAACAAAGTCACACTCGCTTTGAAGATAATGATCAGGATCGAAGCAATGATTGAAAGTGTGATAATTCCGTTGGAATAAACAAGACGACTGCCGCGGAAGGTCAATTGACGAGGTAGGAAGCCATCTTGTGCTGCAAGTGCACTCAGGCGCGGAAAGTCCGCAAAAGCAGTATTCGCGGCCATAATAAGAATAACTGTCGTAGCAGAAATGACAAGTAAGTATGGGATACCGCGTCCTCCGAAAATTGTACGTCCTAGTTGGGAGATCACTGTCTCGGATTCTGATGGAACCGCGCCAATGTGACTGGCCAAAAAGGAGATGCTCAAAAACAATGTAGCGAGGATAACCGCCATCCAAATTAACGTGATGCCTGCGTTACGGCTACGGGGTTCTTTAAAAGCAGTGATTCCATTCGATATGGCTTCAATTCCGGTCAGGGCGGCTGTACCGCTCGAGAACGCATGGAGAAGGAGAAAGGGTGTGATTGCTGAAACTACACTCTCAAATTCAAGGTGAGGGGGGTCAATGACAACGCCCAATGTTCCGGTGAAGTGGCGGATCAAACCTATTCCAACGGTAACAAAAAGCATTACGATGAAAAAATAGGTTGGGACGGAAAACGCAATACCCGATTCTTTTACCCCACGCAGATTGATCAGCATAATAAGGAATACAGCGCCCACTGAAATCCATACACGATACGGGAAGAGTTCAGGGTAAGCTGAGGTAATTTGGGCGACACCCGCAGAAACGGATACGGCCACCGTGAGGATGTAGTCCGTAAGCAAAGCCGCACCAGCGACTTGGGCAGGCGTTTCACCGAGATTGTCCCGGGCTACAATGTAGGCACCGCCCCCGCCGGGATAGGCATGGATGGTCTGCTCATAGGAAATGGTAACAATCACCATCAGGGCCACAATGGCTAGAGAGATGGGAAAAATGTACCCGAATGCCATCGTACCGGCCACAGCAAGAATGACCATAATTTCCTGCGTGGCATACGCCGTGGACGATAAGGCATCGGATGCGAAGACAGCTAACCCGATGGCTTTACCAATCGTTTGGTGCGGCGCGTCGGCAGTGGATAGGGGCCTCCCAATGAGCCAGTGGCTTAAGGAGCGGGGCGGCTGGTAATCGCTTTCCCGCCTCATGATTTCAGTTTGATTGTTTTCAGATGTTAACATTGACCTACCTTTAAAATTTAATTCTCCAATGAGTAATGTGATGGAAAAAGATCAACTGAATAAGTTATTCCAAACCCAGATCAGCCAGAACTCAGCCATTACGGAGAGGATCAATAAGATTGTTTGTGTCCAGTCCTGTAGCAAAGCGACCAGTTGAATTTGAAGCAGGAAAGAACTCGCAATAATGCCTATGAAGCCCGCCCACAATGCAATGAAGGAGAGCATGTTGAATCTTGATTGACTTTGCGGGTATAAGCCAGAAAGAATGTAAATGGGTGCTTCCAGATTTGATCGCAGAATTTGGCTCAATGGTCTGTGTAAAAGCCCTGCGCGTTGTTCAGTAAAACATACAATCACATCGCCCGCCTGCCAGTTGGATTTGACAACATTCACCCAGTTATTTCCAATCTCGACCTTTGCTTCTGCTGTAACTTTACCGTCCTGCACCATTGCGGACATCGTGACCAACTGCCGACGAAGACTGGATTCGTGTGATATGTCTTTGTATAGACCGATGAACTGAATGTTCGCGCCCAAGTCATTTGCTAACTGCCAGACTCGACGGGTCGCGGCTGCATAGTCTAAATCAGCATCGGGGACGAGAACAATTAAACGGTGAGCAGGTCCCAGGTCCAGATGGGAAACGGGAGAAATTGAGGTCGAACTATTCTGAAGTTGTATATCAAGTCTGTTCATATTTACCTCATATACACCCATTATCGTAACAAGCCGGTATAAAATGATGACAAAAAATTTGACCAATCTTGTAAAGGACAAATAAAAAAAACGCCCCATTATTGGGGCGCTGTAATTTGGGTATTATGCTATCAGCGCCGTCCTCGGCGCTGAATTCGCCGCCGAGGACGGCGGCTTGAGCTTCTGGTTTTATTCATCTGCTATAAATCTATACCCAATGCCTGGCTCAGTAAGAATATATTGGGGACGTTCGGGATCAGCCTCGAGTTTCTTGCGCAACTGACGCATGTAAACGCGCAGGTATTCAGTATGATCGGCGTCAGCTGGTCCCCAAACGTTCGTCAGAATACTCTGATGTGTAAGAACGCGTCCATGATTGGCGGCGAGATACGCAAGCAGTTTATGTTCCGTGCCAGTCAACTTGACTTTCTCTTCGCCGAGCTTCACGATGTGCCATGCGAGGTCAATGCGAAGGGAACCCGCTTTTACAACTTTGCTCTGCGTTCCCTGCACTCGCGTAGAGTGGCGCAATGCGACACGCACACGTGCCAGCAGCTCCTCAATGCCAAATGGTTTCGTCAGATAGTCGTCTGCTCCTTTGTCAAGCGCAGCGACTTTATCACGTTCACTGTCTCGGACAGAAAGAACAATGATTGGGCATTGTGTCCATTCTCGCAGGCGGGTACAAACTTCCACACCATCCATATCGGGCAAGCCTAAATCGAGGATCACAATATCTGGTTCGTTTGCAGCAGCCAGGGTTAAACCTTCTTCGCCGCGACTTGCAGTTGTTACCTTGAACTGTTTTTCAGTGAGAATGGCACGCATGGCGCGCAGAATCTGCGGCTCATCATCTATCACAAGAATATGCGGCGCGTTGCTCATTCGGTTTCCATATCAATCGGCAGTGGGGAAGGTGTTGCCCCATCCCATATCAGTGGCAAGGTGAAATTGAAAGCCAAGCCCTCGGTCAAATTCTCAGCCCAGATATGACCGCCATGTGCTTCAATGATCCCTTTACAAATTGAAAGTCCGAGCCCTGTACCGGTAACTCGATCCGCGGCGGTGATACGATAAAACTTGTCGAAAATGCGATTAAGATGTTCAGGCGGAATCTGCGGTCCTTGATTGCTGACCTGCACACACATCGTTTCATCTTCAACATGTGCGTGAATACAAATCTTCGTATTTGCAGGCGCATATTTCAAACTATTGCTTAAGAGATTGGTAAATACTTGTTGCATCTGCACATAATCTACAGGCACAAGCGGCAAGTTTTCGGGCACAGCAACCTCAATTTGATGTTCTTCAGTCGAATGTTTCATGCGTACGAGAACGCTTCCAACGATTTCAGACAATATATTCCAATCACGCTTCGGTTTGAGCGCACCCGATTCAATGCGCGACATATCGAGCAAATTCCCGACCAGCATGTTCAAATGATCGGCTTCATCATCAATTGCCGCGATCAACTCCGCGCGGGCAGGCGAATCCCAACCTACTTCCCTGCCGCGCAAGCTGGATGATGCAGCTTTGATCGTTGATAACGGAGTTCTCAATTCATGAGAGACAGAAGATAAAATGGCGGATTTCAATTTATCGCTCTCTTCGAGGACTCGAGCGCGGGATTCGGCTTGAGCCAGCCAAGCACGTTCAAGTGCCAACGCTCCCTGGCTGGCAAATGTCTGTAACAGCCGCCTCTCTCCTGACGAGATGGCTGGCGCGGCTCTCCAAAGCCGAATCTCCCCGAGAACTCCACGCGCGGCCTGAATGGGAACGATCAATTCCGGCGAGCGAGTCGGTAGATTGCTCTCAGGTAAATGAAACACAAAAGGCTGTGCGCCAATAATGTTGAGCTCAACCGATTCTCCTTGGGATGTGGTCTGTATATGTTTCGCAAGGATTTCAGCGATAGCCTGATCGTTGTGCAGGCCTGCCAGCGCGACGCTCAGTTCGTAAAGCTGTGTGGCTTCGCGTTCGCGCGCTGTAGCCAGCGCCAGACCTCTCTGGGCGCGTGCAACCAACTGACTGATCACGACTGCTACGATCAGAAATACGATAAGAATCAGGACATCCGTGGGGTTGTGAACGGCGAATGTGTAATATGGTTCAATGAAAAAATAATTGAACGTGACGAACGTGAGTACAGCCGAAGTGATGCCGGTTCCCAGTCCCCACAGCGCAGTGATGAATCCGAGCGGGATCAAATAGATAAGGGCAATCAGCGTCTTATCCAACCTATCGCTGAGAGCGAAAAATAGTAGTGTGACTGATGCGATTAGTAGGAAGGCTTGAAGATACCGCCGAAAGCTAGACATAAGAACTCCGCATATTTGCGGAGTTCATTATACCTTTGTGAAAGGCTTTGTTTCAGTCGCCTTCCTGGCTGGCATGACGCAGGTTGTGATAGATTGTAAAGTAAAGCATTTCTCGAATCGTTAATTTTCCAATTAAGGGATGTGGAAGTAAATATCCGTCCAATTCATTTTCGTTCCATTTCTCAGCAATGGATACAAGCTCTGCACTGGCTTTTGAAAACTGGTCTAATAATTCCAGCTTTTTCTCTTCAGCGCCTTCGGCAGCAGGGTTTTCCTGATTTGGGATGAAACGTCCCAAGGCTTGTGCACCTTTGGCAAGTTCATTACGATAGATTTGGCAAAGCTCATCGTAAGTTATGGATGGCTTCTCAGGTTTACCGAACATGGCTTGTAAAGTGAATTTGGGCAATTTCAAGGCTTTTGCGATCGGTTTATGGGATTTGATGAGATGACCCACGTTGTCGGATGCAGACCATACATCACCGTTGCGAGTGAAGAAGTCTCCAGCAGGGATTTCTGTAAACCACTTTATCACGCGTTGATTCGTATCTTTGAGAGCGTTAACTAATTCTGCTTTTGCAGTGATCTCAGGCATACTATCTCCTCAGGAACACACAAATTAGTGGATTTTAGGCAGGCGATGGAAAATTGATTTTGCTTAACGCCCGGGTGCAAGCGGTTATCAGTTCGAGTTTTTGAATGTTCGACCTTCAAGGATCGGATAGTGTTTGTCTTTCTAATGCTTTGTCCTCGGCTGGATAGTCGAACTCTGCTGGATCAACTTGCTCTGGTGGATGCGCTCTTATCCATGCAACTGTCCGCCTTATTCCTTCCAATGGGTGAACAACTTCCCTGTATCCCAACTCTTTTCGTATTCGAGCAGTATCCACACACCAGTGTTGACGATAATCCGCATTATCCTTCAAATGCTCTGGCAAATAAGCGCGTGAAACTTTAATAATATGTCCTATCCAGTTTGCTGCCTTACCTATGAATTGAATCCATTGTAACTGCATGGACGGAGTGGTATCAGCTACATTGTAAATGCGGTTCTTGGCTTGGTCGTTGGTTGCAGCAAGGACAATGGCGTTTGCAACATTCTCTACGTAGCCTCGCGAGAAGTGCCACGAGGCTTTATCCTTATCCAAAAGAATAAAGGGACGTCTATCATCCATGCGCTTCAAGTAAATGAAAGGTCGATAATCTCCGGGTCCATGAATTGCAGGTAACCGCAGAACTGTGCTGGGTGGTGCTGGGTCGTTCATCACTATTTCTTCTACCCACCTCTTTTCATACTCCTCACCATGAATGGATAGTTTTTCACGCAACGGCGCTTCCTCATTTAAAGGAACAGGATCGGGGGTCCAGGCTCTGTACGGTGCAATCTGCCAAAAGCGCGATATACGTCAATACTGCTGGCGACTACGATTCGAGAGGTGATATCTTTGCATACCCTCATAAGTGATTGAGCATCTTCTTTTGTGAAGGCTAGCATGTCGATTACGACATCTGGGGAAAGCCGCTTAAATTCCGCTGCAAAATCATTGAGATTATGCCGATCCCCAAGAATATGGGTGACATTCGGTGGCAAATCGGCGTGGGTTCCTCCTCGATGGAACACCACTACTTCGTGCCCCATTTTTATCAAACTGCTCACGACATATGGGCCAGTGAAACGCGTCCCTCCAAGAATAAGGAATTTCATAACAACTGCTCCTGAGCTATGATGCACAAGCGGTCTCGCGCGCAAAAATTAATTTAGGCAGTTAGTCTGTAAAAAGCTGAAATGGCAATTTGCTTTATTATCGCATTCATGTCAATCACTCGTTTTCTCTATAACCCAAAAATGGGACAAGCCAAATATTTTCAACGGCGTCTTCTCTAAAAATTGTAAGACCCCTCGCAAAACTTTTCCTAAGGAACCAAATCTC
>JAKEFL010000280.1 GCA_022616105.1 Anaerolineae bacterium
AAATGGTACAGGAGCTCTCGGCTTCATACCTGGCCCTTGGGGGGTTGCGTTCTCATTTATTAACGGAATGGCGACTTTTTCAGGGGCACCTCCATAATATAACTAATGAAATGAGGCTATTATGACACCGAAAGATTTGATTACCGTGAGACTGCTCATACTTGGAGTCGTCTGGGGAACTGGTATGCTTATTCTCTGGAGACGAAATAAATCAAAACCAGAGATGTGGCCGCGTATTTTTGGGGTTGGCACAGGAGTATATGGGTTTGTATCGTTGATGTTAGGAAGCATACTATTCAGGCCAATATCGGAATTAGTGAATTACACAATCACCAATTTCTTTTGGTCTCTCGTATTAAGCATAATAGCCTATTTCGGTGGTCGCAGGATGGCACGCCATTTTCAGGATAAAAATTGATGGTTGTCCTGTCTGTTTGATCCTCTATGTTTTGTTTGTAAGACTATCCGTGCGGGAGTGCGCATCGAAGGTGGACTGACCTACACCCAAACCTTCGATGCCGAAAACCGCCTGATCTCTGTCACAGTCAGTGGGCAGACAACACAATTCATCTACGATGGCGATGGAAATCTCGTGAAGAAGATCAAGCCGGATGGGAGCAAGACTCTTTATGTGGGTGGAATCTACGAAGTGGACAAAGCCTCTGGCGGCAGTGTAACAAGAACAGTCACATACTATTCCGTTGCAGGTGCAATGCGCATCAATAGTACGCTCTACTATGTATTAAAAGACCATCTCGGTTCCGCAAGCGTCGTGACTGGTGCTAGCGGGAATATTCTCGGTGAACAGAGAGATTATCGCCTTCGGCGAAACGTGCCTGACGACTGGTACATTCTACACAGATAAGTTATTCACCGGTCAATGCGAGATTGCAATTTTTAACGCCGCCACGAAGGCATGGACCAGTCAGCATCAAGCAACAAGCCCGGAGCTTGAATGATACGCTGGTCCAGAGTGTCAAGATTTAGGACGAAGAGGTGTCCACCGGTTGGGCTGGCCGTCTCATTGATCAGTAAATATCTTCCATCGGGCGAAAATAAAATTGAGCCAACGGTCACACCGCGATAGACCTGTTTCAATCCCTTGCCATCGCGGTTGATGATATACACATCTGCGGTTGGGGTGCCTTGGGTGAATTCGGTGTAGTAAGCAAAGGCAATTTGCTTATTATCAGGAGACCAAACGATCGGATACAGAGTGCCGTCTGTGAAAGTCGCCAGTTCCAAAACATTTGCACCATCAGGTTCAGCAACGCGCAGAGAATGTACCCGGCTGTCATAGTTGTATTCATCATACGCCAGTTGTGCGCCATCGCTCGAAGGGACAAACGCTGCCTTCGTGAGGAGTGTATCGAACATAAGTTGTACACGCCCATCCGCAATGCGGATCAAATAGACCGAACCTTCACTGCCCGGCTTCGCGGAACGCACGATGATATTCTGCCCAACCCAGCCGAACGTGACATAAGGCCGTCCCTCAGCAGGTAAATTCTCTGAAGCAGTCAGGTTTTTCAACCCCGTTCCATCTGGCTGGATCACATAAACATCCTCCCCGCCCAATCCATCCTGCACGCGAAAAGCCAGCCACTTTCCATCCGGCGACCAAATCGGCGGGTCAATATATGCATACTCAAATAACGATGTCCAAGTCTGCGCGGCGGGATCGAAGGACCATAATTTATAGGGCGTTCCGTTCGGGTGATCGGGATACGCAAACGCTGCGAGATTTCCATCTGGTGACCACCGCAACTGGGTCAACGTAAAATTTAAGTCAAAGGGAACATGGACTGTTTCCAATTGCGGGCATTCTGCCGCGCCAACGACACACAAGCCAGGCAATCGTACAAGTTGAGCAGATGGATTTGCCCGATGTGGCAACGTAAAGAAATACAACTCACCGAGCACGTCCCTTCCCGACGGGACAACTGCCTCCGTATCGACGGGTTCATCTCCTCTACCAGTGACATCGCCAAACTGCGGCAACGAGGCGGGTGCGCGAAACAAAGAATCAGCGAAGATGTTATCAAAGATTACTTGATTAACCACAAGTTCTTCTTGAATTGCTTCGCCGCCACCCTTGCCATAGTTCTGCATCTTCAATATCACAGCAGTCTTGGTATCCAGCCACATACGCCACGAAGGTGAATCATTTTGAGCATACGTCCAATCAACAGCAAGGGTTTCCCGTTCAGCTATCATTTCAATTGCTACTGGTTTGAACCTGCCGTCATTCTGCGCGAAATCTGATGAAAATGCGAGCTGCGAAAGAAGTGTTCCCATTTGCCCCCAAAGAGGCTGAGGATATCCAAACCCCGGTTCCAACGTTGGCACAAATTGACCCGCTCTAGCGAAGTCAGGTAACGGATTAGACTGGCTTTGTCCGGTCTTCAAATCAAGTTCAAGGATAGTTGTACCATCACTAGCTTTGAACTTTTCAGCAGCGTCATCGGCAAGCCCGGTCAAAATGCGGAAGCGGCTGGTTGGTAGTTCTATCCATACCTGTTCGCGGGAGATTTGTAATGGTGTATCACCACCTTCCGGCGCGAATTGTGTAATCGTGCCATCCATCCAAATGGATTTCCATTTCGTCGCGCTTTCGAGCATAGCCTGTTGAATCTCTTCAGAGGAAGAATCTAATGAAAGTTTCGATTCACCAGATGGTGGAAGAGCAGGTTCCAGCGGACTTTCGGAAACAGGCGTCGCAAAAGATATTTCCAGCGTGCCGCAAGCAGAAAGAAAGAGACTCAATACAACTAATATAATAAAAGTCTTGCGCATGAAATTCTTTCTCATAAAATTACTTCGCGCTGAGCGGAGGGTTGAGACGCTTTGCGTCGAAACCCGTAGACGAAGCGGACTTGCAAAATGTCCTTCGACTACCGCTTCGCCAGTGAGCGTCCGCTAAATTTGCTCTTGGCGGCGTCCCCGCCGCCGAGGACGGCGGCTTGAGCAAATTAATATCATACATTCATCGAAAGCGGTGAACCCATTCGATAGGCAATCGGCAGTAGATCGCCAAAAGATTGTAATGCCTTACGCATCTGCATCCGTGCGCGTGCCAACCGGCTCTTCACAGTGCCAATCGGCACATGTACCGCTGCTGCCGCTTCTTCATAGGACATACATTCCACATCAACCAACACGAAAACAGCACGGTAATCTGGCGGGAGCGATGAAAGGCATTTTTGGATCGCCCTCTCCAACTCAGTCGATTCGTATTGTTCTTCAAGCCCTGCAGATGAATCCGGAAGCCAGTAATCAGGCTCGATCTCTTCTCCATCAGCATCGAGTAATTCGAATGGCAGTGTAGGTTGGCGGCGCTTGCGCCTGAGTTCATCGTAGCAGGCATTGATCACAATGCGCGCCAGCCAGCTTCGCAGTGAACCTCCGCGAAACATGTTGATCTTACGAAACGCTGAAATGAGTGCTTCCTGCAAAGCGTCCGATGCAGCATCTTCGTCAGCGAGAATACGCAGCGCGATGCTAAACAACAAATTCTGATAACGCAGAATAAGTTGATTGAAGGCATCCAGGTCGCCGTGCTGTGCAGATTGTATAAGTAGGTCTTCGTTCATAGCTGTGTCATCCAATCTTGTAAAACAGATAAAAAATGCAGATCAATATGATGTACTGCTTTCCTATCCTATTTATACTCCCCGGGTGTTACAAGCTTGTCGCAGAGATGTCACAGTTTTGTAACCCCCTGGTAGGACAAATTGGTGATATTTCCTATTTCTGGCTCTCCCATACCTGGCGGGAAAAGCCTAAACACGAAGGACACCAAGTTCACAAAGTGGAAAAAGGCTAATTGGACGAGCGTTTTTAATTCGTGACCTTTGTGTACTTTGTGGTTAAGAATGGTTTTCCTGTTTAAACGGTAAAAACCCTACTTCTTTACAGGCAATCGCACGGTAAACACGGTCCCACGCGGCTCACTCTGGTTGGAGCGCACATTCACTGCTCCGCCATGCAAGGCGATAATACGATTGACCAGCGCAAGACCCAGCCCACTCCCCTCTGTGCTACGGGCATTGGAACCGCGATACAGTTCCTCAAATATTTTGGATTGATCTTC
>JAKEFL010000281.1 GCA_022616105.1 Anaerolineae bacterium
CCGGATGCAGATGATGATTACGAAGCGATCCTGCGCTTAATGTCATCATTCAAACGTGAAACGGGCATTGAAGTTAATCTCAAACGGATGGAGTGGGGAGAGGCGTGGCCGCAGCTCATTAGCATCTCCACACAGGGGCAGGGCGCGGATATTTCGCACGTAGGTTCCACGTGGGTAAGCAGTCTGATGACCATGAATTCCCTGCGGCCCATCCCTGCGCAACTCATCAGCAAGGTCGGGAGTGATCAAGCCTTTGTCCATTCAACGTGGGCAAATGTTGTAGCGGAAGAAGATCGTCAGCCTTATGGCATTCCATTGAGCGCATACGTCTATGTGGTTGCCTATCGAAAAGATTTGCTCAAAAAGGCCGGGTTGAGCGGCTCTACCGCCTTCGCCACACCCCATGCCTTGGAAGAAAGTGTTCGACGCCTGGAAGCCCTGAACGACACTAAAGTCGCCTGGCTGATGCCCATCGTGCCTCATCCGTTCAATGACCTCGTCCACATGGCAGCCTCATGGATTTGGAGTTCTGGCGGGCACATTATGGATAATCGCGGCAAACAGGTGCTCTTCAATTCACCTGCTGCCCTTGCTGGGCTGAAATCTTTTCTACATCTTTTGCGCCGCGTACCCAATGATGGATACCTCGGGGCAGACGAATGTATGGAGGCGCTCCTCAATGGCAAAGCTGCAGCGGTCATCACTGACGCGGCTTCGCTCCTAAACGCAGTTCAAAACAAATCACCGAATATTGAAAACATCGGCGCGGCAAGTCTCATGAGTATTCCCTGGTCGGGCGGCGGGAGTATTGTGATCTGGCGTCATACCTATGGCTATCCTGATCGGCTCGAAGCCTCATACAAGCTCGCTGAATTCCTTGTCCGCAAACAGACCATGCTTGAACTTGCTAATCATTCCTATATCCTGCCGGCTCGCACCGACGCGCTCGATGAACTGTTTCCGCCTGATCATGTTTTGCGCCCAGTGATGCTCCAACTGATTTCAACAGGACGTTCCTATCGCCCGATTGCTTTGTGGCATCGCATCGAGCATCAATTTGGTGTGGAACTTGGAGAAGCAGCCGACAAGCTCATGAAAGATCCAAATGCAGATTTGGACACAACAGTGACTCAGACGATGAATTCCCTTGCGGAGCGTCTCAACTTAACTCTTGGATAAAATGCGACGCCTCCTACCAGGCTTATGCCTGCTCGCCGTTTTACTATCTTCTTGCTCAGCCCCTGCGACTCCCGTTAATACCGCTCAACCTACCTCCCCTCCGATCATGTCTCCTACACCCTCCTCTCGCCCGTTTATCATCCTTGCCTATGCCACGGATGGAATCATTGCAGAGATCATCCCTTACGAGCAACTTACACACATCAATTACTCCTTCCTTACACCAAAAGCGGATGGCACATTCAACCCGATCAACAATAGCTGGAAGTTGAAACAAATTGTTGAAACAGCACATGAACACAATGTGCGCGTCAGTATATCCGTTGGCGGCTGGGGTTGGGACGCGCAATTTGAAGAGCTGGCAGCCAGCCCTGAGTCCCGATCCGCATTTGTCCAAAACCTGACCGCATTCGTCAATGAATATCAACTCGATGGTGCAGATATAGATTGGGAATATCCCGACGCGGGACAGTCCTCACAGAACTTCCTTGCATTGATAAAAGAACTCCGCGCCGCTATGCCAGATAAACTGCTTACAACGGCTGTAGTCTCTTATGGTGATGACAATGGAAGTGGTGTCCCGGCTGAATCTTTTGAATTGTTCAATTTCGTCAACATCATGACCTACGATGGTCCCGATCACGGATCGATGGAACAATTTGAGAAAGGCTTATCCTATTGGAGTGCACGCGGCCTGCCAAAGGAAAAGATCGTGATGGGCGTGCCGTTTTATTCGCATGTGAAAGACTCTTCAGCAGAAGGCGTGACGTATGTCAACCTGGTTCAAGATGACCCCGCCGCCGCGCAGGTTGACGAGTTTGATTATTCTGGAATGAGTCAGATCTACAACGGCATTCCTACCATTCAGGCAAAAACAAACATGGCGATGCAACAGGCAAGCGGCATCATGTTCTGGGCTTTGGATCATGACACACAAGGCGAGCTATCGTTGGTCAATGCAATTTATCAGACAGTACACCCCTGACCATGTCATTCTGAGGGAGCGATAGCGACCGAAGAATCTCAAACATAGCATAAAGAAAGACTCTTGGCTTCGCCTCAGCGTGACATAATAGATCTCTTGCATAAGTAAATGATAATGATTGTTAATTCCATTTTGAACCACGGAGTCACGGAGACACTGAGAAAAAATATAAAAACTCCGTGACTCAGTGTCTCCGTGGTTAAAGGTCTGAGACTTTTGCAAGAGGCCTAATAAAACTTTTGGAGAAATTCATGACTGATTTCACCCTCGGTGTCAACTACTGGCCCCGTCGCAAAGCCATGTACTGGTGGAGCAACTTCGACGCTGGAGAAGTGCGTGAAGAGTTTGCTATCATCAAAGAGATCGGACTGAATGTTGTTCGAATATTTTTGTTATGGGATGACTTCCAGCCGGAACCCACAAGTGTCTCGCAGGATGCGGTTAAGAATCTTGTGACAGTGGCAGATATCGCCGCCGAAAATGGACTCGGCATTGACCTGACATTCTTCACCGGCCATATGAGCGGACCCAACTGGAGCCCGCGCTGGCTGCTTGGCGGAGACTTACCGCCCGCAGCTCACCAAGATTGGCTGCGCGATGTCCTTAGCGAAGGTAAAAAGACTGATAAAGGCTATCGAAACATGTTCCATGATGAGATGGCTTTGAATGCCGAAAGGGTGTTATTGAAAACGGTTGTCAGCGCGCTCAAAGATCATCTCGGTATCTGGATGTGGAACCTGGGGAATGAACCCGATCTATTCGCATGGCCCCAAACATCAGATCATGGTGCAGCTTGGGTAAAAGAAATGGTGGGACTCATCAAAGACATTGATCCAAATCATCCCGTGACAATTGGTTTGCATGGCGATGGTTTACATCGCGATAATGGTTTAAGAATTGATAAAGTCTACATGCACACTGATGTCGCAGTGATGCACTCGTATCCAATGTACACACCCTGGGCGCGCCAACCGCTTGACCCGGATTTCGTGCCTTTTACCTGTGCAGTGACTGCCGCGCTCTCTGGCAAACCAGTTTTGATGGAAGAGTTTGGTGGCTGTACTGCTCTTCCGGGTGAAGCGACATACGTTATGAAATGGACTGAAACCAACGGCCGTGAGCGCGAACAATTCATGGCAGGTGAAGAAGACTTTGCCGAATTTCTCCGCCTGACAATTCCCAAACTACAGGATAGCGGTGCGACAGGCGCGATGTTGTGGTGCTTTGCGGATTACATTCCAGAACTATGGGATCTGCCTCCCTGCCAGAACGCGGTGCATGAAAGATTTTTCGGGCTTGTCAGACCAGATGGTTCTCTGAAACCTCATGCAAAAGTGATTCAAGCATTTGCTGCCACCAAGCCGCAAGTAAAGCCAATCCCTGATTATGCCCGCTTTACAGTGGATGCCGATGAGTTTTACCAAAACCCATTGCCATTTCTTCTCGATTTTTATGCACAATATTTGAAAGGTGTTGAATAAATCCTTCGCGCTGAGCGGAGCGAGCCGTTAGGCGAGTGAAGACGAAGCGCAGGTTACAAAATAACTCGCCGCCGGGGACGGCGGCTGCAGCAAAAGGACATTCATGAAACAACTTATCATCAACTCAGACGATTACGGTCGCACACCAGATATCTCACGTGGAATCCGTGAGGCGCACCTCAATGGTGTGGTCACCTCCACGACATGCATGATGAATATTCCTACTACCGCTGCGGATGTTGCCATTGCATTGAAGGGATCGCCGCACTTGGCAATGGGAGTCCATCTTGTATTGACGATGGGCAGGCCCATTATCACGCGCGAAGCGGGTTCTTCCATCACAGATGAAAACGGAAATTTCTTCAAATACGTGCCTTTCGTCAAGTATCTTTCACAGATGAATATAAATGAAGTCAAAGAAGAATGGCGCGCCCAGATCGAGGCATTCATCAAAGCATCAGGTCGCAAACCGACACATCTTGATTCACATCATCATTCCTCTTATTTCGCTCCCCAGTTATTCCGCGGGATGCTGGAGCTGGCAAAAGAATATAATTGCGCGATTCGCTTTCCATTTACAAACAATATCTCTTCTGAATTGGAAGAGACGTACAAACATGTTCCAAACTTGATAAAGGAATTCAATCCGCGCCGGCCAGATACCTTTCTGGTTGACTTCTATGACGAAGGCGCAACCCGTGAGGAGCTATTGCGTTTGATCAACAACGCAGGTGATGGCGCAACCGAAATCATGTGTCACCCCGGTTATGTGGATGATGCCTTTGCGCAAGAATCCGTTTACAACTTTCAACGCGAAAGAGAGTTAAAAATCCTGACCGATCCTTCCATCAAAAAAGCGATTGAAGCCAATGGAATTAAATTGAGCACATTCGCCGAACTATAATCCCCTCTCCCTTTGGGAGCCCACAGGGTGCTTCGCGAAGGGCTAGGGTGAGGGAGAATTCATCCTTCATTCTTCCTATCTCATCCTTTTGGAGTATTCCATGTCTCGTATTGACGAACTTCTCTCGCAAATGACACTCGACGAAAAAATATCCATGCTCGCAGGGGCAGATTTATGGCATAGTATTCCTGTGCCGCGGCTTGGCATCCCGGTATTCAAAGTGACAGATGGGCCCAACGGCGCGCGCGGCGCGTGGGGAGATATGGGGCCGGAGTCCGTTGCCACCCCTGTGGGTATTGCCCTGGGGGCAACCTGGAATCCTGACTTGATCGAAAAAGTGGGCAATGTGCTGGCTGATGAAGTAAAAGCCAAAGGAGCGCACATCCTGCTTGCGCCAACGGTCAACATTCACCGCACACCGATCGCAGGACGCAACTTCGAATGTTTTGCAGAAGATCCATACCTGAGTGGAATGATTGCTTCGGCGTATATCAAAGGGATTCAGGATAAGGGCGTCGGTGCATGTATCAAACACTTCGTAGCAAACGATCAGGAATACGAGAGAAATTCCATGAGTTCAGAGGTGGATGAACGCACTCTGCGCGAGATCTATCTTGAACCCTTCCGCATCGCCATTCGCAACTCCAACCCGTGGGCGGTGATGTCAGCTTATAACCGCGTAAACGGAGTCTACGCATGCGAGAACAAGCATACACTGCTTGAGGTCCTCAAAGGCGAATGGAACTACGATGGCATTGTCATGTCTGACTGGTTCGGCACCTATGATGAGGCTGTTCCTGCCGGTGGACTTGACCTTGAGATGCCCGGTCCCGCGCGTTGGATGGCAAAGGAATTCGTCCAAAAAGCTTTGGATAGTGGTGCCCTCACGATGGAGGCGCTCGATGATAAAGTGCGGCGGCTGCTTGGGGTGATAGAAAAGGCTGGGCTTTTTGAGAATCCCGAACTCCAGCCTGAACGGGCGGAGGATAAGCCCGAACATCGCGTCATCATCCGTGAAGCGGCGCAGGAAGCGATTGTCCTCCTGAAAAATGAGAAAAATCTCCTGCCGCTGCAGGGCGTCCGATCCGTCGCGGTGATCGGTCCTTATGCGCGTACAGCCCAAATCCTTGGCGGCGGAAGCGCTAGCGTGACGCCTCATTATGCGGTTTCACCGTTTGATGGGATCCGTGCCGCTGGCAAAAATATCAATGTGGAGACCGCGCTCGGCTGCTTTATCTTTAAGAACTTACCTGCTCCCGCGCCTGAGATGTTGTTTACATCGGACGAACGCTCAGGACTCAGCCTTAGCCTGTTCGACAATACTGATCTTTCTGGCGAGCCTGCTCATTCTGAAGTTACCAAGCGGACTCAGTTTGGCTGGTTCGAGGATACGGTTCCCAAAGTCAATCAGCATGCCTTTTCACTGCGCATGGAGGGATTCATCATGCCCAAGGAAAGTGGAGTGCATACGTTTGCCCTCAATGCAGTTGGGCAGGCACGTTTGTTCATAGATGATAAATTGGTGATAGACCATTGGGATGAATCAGAATCAGGAAAACAAAAGACTGTTGAACTTGAGTTAACAGCTGATAAGGGTTACCCCATACGCGTGGAATATTCGTGGAAAGGCAACCCGCGCTGGCGATCACTTACGCTCGGATATCTGCCACCTTACACGCCCGATCTGATGGCGGAAGCTGTTGACCTTGCAAAACGCTCCGATGTGGTTGTTTTGATCGCGGGCTTGAACAAGGAATGGGAATCAGAAGGCTTCGACCGCGTGGACATGAAACTGCCTGGTGAGCAGGATGAACTTATCGAACGCGTTGCGGCGGCAAACCCCAATACGATCGTAGTCTTGAATGTGGGCTCAGCCATTGAGATGCCGTGGATTGATAAAGTGCCCGCGGTGCTTCAACTCTGGTACGACAGCCAGGAGGAAGGCAATGCCCTTGCCGATGTTTTATTTGGTAATGTTAATCCTTCGGGCAAACTTCCCACCACCATCCCTGTTCGATTACAGGACAACCCCGCTTACATTAACTATCCTGGCGAAAACGGAAAGGTTCGCTATGGTGAAGGTCTGTTCGTTGGTTATCGCTACTATGACAAAAAGGAATTGGCACCTCAATTCCCGTTTGGGCATGGCCTTTCCTATACCACATTTGAATATGGGGACCTTCGCCTGAGCGCGGATCAAACCGCGCCTGAACAGGGATTGGATGTGAGTCTGGATGTTACGAATACTGGCAA
>JAKEFL010000042.1 GCA_022616105.1 Anaerolineae bacterium
GCCACCGGCAACATGAGCATCGCTCGCGCTGGACACGCTGCGGCCCTGCTCAATGACGGCCGGGTGTTGGTCGCCGGGGGCTTGGGTGGCAGCGGGTCACTCAGCAGCGCCGAGGTCTACGATCCCGCAACCGGCACTTGGTCAGCCACTGCCAGCATGATCAACGCTCGCGACCGCTTCCCGGCGACGCGGCTCGCCGATGGCCGGGTCCTGGTCGTCGGGGGTGGGTACGACTTGAGCGGCAGTTGTTGCGCCGAGCTATTCGACCTTTTGTCACCCCCGCCCACCCCGACCAATACTCCCGGCTCACCCACAAGCACGGGTTACCTCGCGCCCACCTCGCAAGCGGCAGAGACCTCCAGCGCGGGCGATAATAATGGCTACCAGACCAACCCGGCGAACGCCCTCAACGACAACAGCGTTTTTGCAGTTGATACCAACAGCGGCACTGGAAGCAGTACCTCCTGTACAAGCAACTCGAAAGATAAACACCACTTCTTCAACTACAACTTCAGCCTGCCGCCAAGCGCTGTAATACAAGGAATTCAAGTGCGCCTGGATGCACGCGTTGACGCCACCGGCGGGAGCCCCAGGATTTGCGTGCAGATGTCCTGGAACGGCGGCTCCTCCTGGACGACCACCCAGCAAACCACTAACCTCGCCACTACAGAAGCCACATATATTCTCGGTGGTACCGCCGATCCATGGGGCCGCACGTGGAGTGTAGGCGATTTCGGCAACACCAACTTCCGCGTCCGTGTGATCGACCGGGCAAGCAACACCTCACGTGATTTCTCACTTGATTACATCGCAGTCAACGTGACCTATCAGCCATGATCTCGCATAGGTCGAAGGGATGATGCCCTCCGTCCCTCAGTCGAAGCGTTTACAACAAAACCGATGGATACGCCGACACCACATCCATCTGTTCATTTGACCAAAGCCTGCATCGGACTCGCCTCAACCCGGCTCTGATCCACATACTCAGCATGGCCCAGCCCAATGTGCAAGATACCAGTGACAGGGTCCTCAGCACTAAACGATAGTTCCATCTCGCGCGGAGCCGCGCTGCCGAGGCGCACAGGCTACAACGGGAGCACGATCCTCACCGTGGGCACGCAGCGCAATCAGAACGATGAGCCTGCCCGCTTGGCCGCGGCAGTACAGGGGGCCGGGCGCTGGCGCGCTGAGAGGCAGCGATGACCCGGCTCTTCCTGTGGACTTGGCGAAAAGTGATCGGGCCACTCTGGGCCGCTGTTTTGTTGGTCGGCGCTGCCCATGGCGCCACCGGCTCAACATCTGGCTGCGCAACCGAGGCGAGCCTCGCCCGGCTCATCGTCCGGGCCGCACCCGACTCGGCTTGGCAAACCGTTTTCGACGAGCCGAGGCACTGCCTGACGCTATGGGACAACACTGGCCCTGGCCAGGTCTGGAGAGCGGCCGGACTCGTCGAACCCTGGGGTCTCCAATCTAAAAGCGGGGTCCAGTGGACCTTGGCAACGAGCAGCCCTGACAACCTGGCGCTGAGGGTCGTTGCGCAGGTGGTTTCGGAAGGGATCCTATCCGTTCACATCAGCGCTCTACCTGCACGGTCCGTCACGGCCATTGAAGCGTGTTTGCCGGCGATGCCAGACGAACACTTCTTCGGGCTGGGCGAGCGCTTCATCCGCCTCGACCTGGCCGGTCAGGTCCTGGAGAACTGGGCTGACGATCAGGCACGGCCGCACACCCCAACCGTCAACACCAGTTATTCGCCGATGCCCTTCCTGCTGTCCAGCCGAGGCTACGGCCTGCTGCTGGATACGACCGCCCGCGCTACTTTTGACTTGCGAATCCGCCTCCGAAATGGCTATTGTGTGCGTGTGGCATCAAGCCAACTTGACTTCTACCTCATCGCTGGCCCACACCCGCAAACCGTCCTTGAACGTCAGTCGCAGCTTATCGGCCGGGCACCCTTGCCCCCGGCGTGGGCGTTCGGGGTCTGGAAGAACCTGATCGGTGGCCAGGCGCGCGTCGAACAGGATGTGCAGCGCTTGGCGAGGGATCGGGTACCGGTTGACGCGATTTGGATCTACGATGCAGTAGACGACCGGGCCAGTTTCGGTTGGCCCTGGCAGATTTACGGGCCCATCGCCCCGGGGGTATATCCTGATCTGCCAGGAGTGATCCAGCGTCTGCATGAGCAAGGGCTCAAGGTGCTGGGCTATCTTCACCCTTTTGTATATCCGGGTACACCAAGTTACGCTGAAGCCGCGCGGCAAGGGTATCTGGTGCAAGAGCCAGATGGCCAGCCTTATATCGAGCCGTGGACGTTCACTGCGCGGAGTTACGTAGATTTCAGCAACCCGGAAGCAGCCAGTTGGTGGCAGGGGCAAGTCAATTATGCTTTGACTGATCTGGGCTTCGATGGCGCCATGCTGGATTTCGGGGAGGCCGCCCCGGTGACCGCATGCTATGCTAATGATCAACCCGGCGATCTGATGCACAATCATTACCCCATGCTATATGGCAAAGCCGCGCATCTGGCGGGACAGGCGGCCAAGCCAGACGATTTCGTCTTCTTTGCCCGCTCCGGCTACAGCGGCAGCCAGGCGTACACCACCGGACGGTTCACGTGTGATCAGGTGCGGAGTTGGGATTCCGGTCGCGGGCTGCCCTCCGTCATCCCGGCCATGCTAAATGGCAGCTTGTCTGGTTGGCCGTACTGGGGACCGGACATAGCCGGATTCTTTGACGGTGCCGCCATTCCAGTGAACGAATCGCCGGAGGCGCGCGCACAACGCATTGACGCGGAGAAAGAGTTGTGGATTCGGTGGGTGCAGTTGGGTGCATTGTCCCCGACCATGCGTGACATGCTGGGAGCGCAGCGTGACCCCGTCGGATTGTGGACGGATGATGAAACGCTGATGGTGTTTCGCGCCTACGCACGTTTGCATACGGCCCTCCAGCCATATCTCTACCACTACGCCGAAATTGCCAGTGAGCGGGGTCTGCCTATCATGCGCCCGCTCTTTCTGAACTATCCCAGCGAGACGGTCACATACACTATTGAGGATGAATACCTGATTGGGGACGAGGTGCTGGTCGCGCCAGTCTTGCGGCCAGGGCAGATCGAACGGCAGCTCTATTTGCCGGCCGACGAATGGCGCAGCTATTGGACGGGCACGGTATATCGCGGGCCGGGCTGGGTCACGGTGGCTGCACCCCTCCATCACATCCCGGTATTCATCCGAGAGGGGGCCCAGTTGGAGCTGCCCAAGCCGAGCGACCTGCTTGGCTCAAGATAGGCGACGACATTCATCTTGATTCTTCCTTTCGTGTCGTGAAACGTGTTTGCCTTTGCCTTATTGAAGGCCGTCGCCGGACATTGTCTCACCAAACTCTTGGAGTCATGCATCGCGGCTCACCGCAATGAGTCTTCGAATACGCTGATGAAATCCGCCTCCGAAACAGGCCCCAACTACGAAGCCAGGATGTTGCCCTCGCTGGTGCCGAGATCTTCAATCCTAATATCGGAACTTGGATAGTGACTAGGAGCCTAGGTGTCACCCAAGCTCCCCATGCAGCGACACAGCTTAGTGACTTCCGAGTTCTGGTCGCGGGAGTCCTTACGAATGGAGTTGCTCTCAAAAGCGCGGAGATCTTTGACCCTGCCACCGGCACTCGGTCAGCAACCGGCAGCATGATCCACGATCGCCGAAACTTCTGGGCGACGCAGCTCAACGACGGTCGGGTTCTAGTCATCGGCGGCGAGGGGAGCGGAAGCTGCTGTGCCGAACTGTTCACGCTCACTGGTGGTGGCAAACTGACTCCTACACCAACACCGACTGCCTCCATCACAGTCATCACTCCCAATGGCAGTGAGGTCTGGCAGACCGGCGGCACCCAGACTATCCAATGGAGCTCGCAAGGCGTCACTGGCAACGTGAAAAATCAAGTCTCCCGTGACGGCGGCACCAGTTACAAGCAGATCGCGAACAACGTGCCCGACACCGGCGCGTTTCAGTGGACGGTTACCAAGCCGGCCGCGACCCAGGCCCTGATCCGGGTGATCAGCATAAGCCAACCTAACGTGCAGGATACCAGTAACAGCGTCTTCAGTATTACAAGATAGCCCTGTCACGTGCTTACGTGCCCGCGTGGATGCGGCGGCGGGTAGCTCATGAGTTGACCCGGCTCTGCTATCTCGTGTCGTTTGCATCAATCATTTCTGGTTTTCCTGGGCTATTTTCGAACCTGGGACAAAAATCTATCAGCCTTGATACTTTACGCATTCATCAGCGATAAGATACGACCAAATGAAATCTCAAGGAAACTCTTTCTCTATGAACACCAATCGCCTGCTTACAATTACGATCTCGATATTGATCCTCGGCGCAGTATGGACGTTTATGTCGCGAGTGCGCGAACCATCTTCCCAACAACCGGGGCCGCCTCCCAATCCGAAAGCCGGCTTCGCTGCCCCGGATTTCACGCTGGACACATTGGATGGCGGTCAGTTGACTCTCTCTGAACTGCGAGGACATCCGATAGTGCTGAATCTCTGGGCAAGTTGGTGTCTCCCTTGCAGAAGCGAAATGCCAGCAATTGAAAAGGCGTATCAACATTATAAAGACGCGGGATTGATCGTGATCGGGCTGAACACGGCTTCACAGGACTCCGAATCGGATGCTAGGGCATTCGTGCAGGAACTTGGATTGACGTTTCCCATCGCTCTTGACCGCGATGGTTCTGTACAGAGTCGCTATCAATTATTAGGATTGCCCTCCACTTATTTCATTGACCGAAAAGGAATTATCCGTGCGGTCGTTGTCGGAGGTCCCATGAGTGAGGCGACAATTCAATCCAACATCGAAAATTTGCTTCAGGAGAAATGATGTTTCCATTTTTGCGGATTGGTCCCCTTCTGATTCAAATGCATGGACTTGCACTGTTAACGGGACTATGGGTCGCAACGACCTGGATTGACAAAGAATCACTTCATTTGAAGTTGAACGCAACAACGATTCTCAACATGATCTTTTACGGTCTGATTGGCGGTCTCATCGGAGCGAGAGTGATCTTTGCAGCTCAACACCTGAACATCTATTTCTTAAATCCCCTCAGTTTATTCTCCCTGAACACAGGTACGCTGGATCTTCCCGGAGGAGTAATCATCGGTGTGTTAATTGCACTTCTTATTGGTCGTCGTGAGAAATTGCCACTCCGCCCAACATTGGATGCTCTCGCACCAGGTTTTGCCGTGATGATGATTGCCATCGGCGTTGCAAATACCTTTAGTGGAAACGCGTTTGGTTCAGCGACTCGTTTGCCCTGGGCAATTTATCTCTGGGGCGAATTTCGCCATCCAACACAAATCTATGAAACCGTGGCGGCCATAATTGTTTTTATCGTTTGGAAGATCATACCAATTGAATCACAGCGATCGGGAATTCGCTTTTTGCAAGTGGTCGCCTTCTCGGCAAGCGCGCGCATTTTTTTGGAAGCATTTCATGGAGATAGCGTTCTATGGCCAGGTGGTTTCCGCGCCGTGCAGATTATTGGTCTGCTTATTTTGACCGTTGCAATCTATTTAACAAAGCAATGGGGGAAAGCTGAGAGAGAGTAAGGCAGGTTCAAAAAATTGCGTCTAACAGGTTGCAAACTCAATTCTAATAATGAAAGGAGGTGAGAGCGATGAATGAGATGGAGATGACGAAAAATGAGGCCCTTAAGGAGCACGTCCGGAGTCATGTGAGCTACCCGGCTACCAAGGCTCAACTACTTCAAGCTTGTGAGGCTGGCGAGTTTCCAGAGGAAGTGCAGAAGATGGCGGAAATGCACCTCCAAGACAAGACTTACAACTCGGCTGACGAGGTTCTGAAAGACCTCCACATGATGTAGATTCTCAGTTGGTAAATCCAGCGACAATGCGATGTAAAAGGAGGAACACGAAACTACTCCTCCCTCAGAAGCGACCTCTCCTGAACGTAAGGGGAGGTTTGCTTTCTGAAACTTCCCTCTTGACCTTCCGGTGACTGGAAGGTGTATATTCTCTAATACGGAATATTTATATGTCAAACCCAATATCCAATAATGGTGGAGGTTGTCCATATGATAGCCTTATCTCTTAACAACTTGGCCCAAGCTCTTCGGGAAGCTGGTATCCGGCAGGCCTTCACGCCGGATGTATCGCGGTTGACGGTCGAACTCTGGCGGCAGATCGTTACGGGCAATCCGGTATTGCCTGAGCAGGTCGAGCAGATAGCAGAGGATCACGGAATCTCGCGCGAGGTGGCATACTCTATCATCCAGAAGATGTGCGAGAGAGATGCTAAGGGCCATATCCTTGGGATTGCAGGATTATCGCAGAAGAAGCACCCTCATCGCGGCTAAGTAATTGAGAGTAAATCGCCTGCCGGGTCAACGCATGGCGAAAGAGAAACTAGTCTGCTGATTCTTCAACCACTAATTGTGCCGCAATCAATTCTTTGACTTGCTTTAACAGGCCCTCCTCAGACGCTTGAGTGAGACGTTGCAAAAGATCAAAATCAAATCTGCGCCCTGCGACTGCAGCCAGAATGATCAGCTGCTGAGTCTCTAGGCTCAGTGAATCAACGCGACGTTGGACGGCATCTTGCACCGTGCGCGGAATCTGAAGCTCGTTGATAGGTTTGCGTGTCCAGCCTCCTATTCCATAATAAATATCTCCGGACGTGAGTAGCGCCTTAAGGGTTTCTTCCACGAAAAATGGATTTCCATCGGTCAATGCCTGAATGGCCTCTGCGAACTCTGGTTTGATCGGCTACTCCTGACCAAAAATTGCAGCAATCATTGCCTCAACATCTTCCTGTGCTAATCGATTCAGAGTCATTTCGCTGGCGAGGCGAGCATGATCCAAATCCGCCAGAAAATGGCGGAGCGAAGGATTCAGTTCATCGTTTCGATATGTGAGTAGAAGCAGGGACGATATTTTTGGAATTCGAGGCGCAAAATGAAGCAGATATTCAAGGGAAGTGTCATCACACCAGTGAATGTCTTCGATGATTACCAAAGATCCAAGCGACCCCTCTTCAATGAAGTTGTTGAGCGTTTGAAAATACCGCAGTTTCTCTTGGGCCGGTTCCAATGGCGATGAGGGTGCGACGTTGGGTAGCGAGATGCCAAGTTCAGGCACGAGTTTGGCAAGGTCCGAGGCAAAAGGCTCAAGCGGTCCAAGAGAATGCGACCGCATGTACGTTCTCAGTAAATCCAATATTGGTGCGTATGGTAACACCTGGTCTGACTCGAAGCAGTTACCCTGAAAAATCACGAGACCATTTTGGTTTGCTCATTTTCTGGCCTCAGCCACCAAGCGCGATTTTCCAATCCCAGATTCGCCTGCTAGCAGAAATGTTTGCCCATATCCTCTTTGTGCTTCGCTGAGACGTTGGTAGAGCTTGTCGAGGTATGGCGCGCGTCCTATAAGAATGGGGCACAGTACCGGGGTATTCAACGATAAGGGCATTGGAGAATTATACGACAGACGAATTGCTCATTATGTTGCTTGAAAGTTAATTCGATAACCGTGGATTGAAGTTGCAACTTATCTTCTTTTTTTGGGCCTCTTTTCGGCAAAGCAGAAGTAATAGCTTATGGTAAATTTGCTGGCAGCCCGGAATCCAGTAAGTTTAATAAATGCTTCTGGGCTGTTCATACAGAACCTCCAAAGTAATAAAGACAAATTTCCAAGGCTTCGCTTTCACATCATGCTACTGAGGTATTTCTATGTGACTATTGACAGGATATGCCAGTTCTACTATACTAAACCAAATGGTTTACTATTCTACAAGCCTCGATCATGTATTTTCTGCTCTTTCCGATCCCACCCGTAGAGCAATCATCTCGAAGTTAGCAAAGGGCGAAATCTCCATTATGGAATTAGCGTCGCCCTTTAATATGTCATTGCCCGCCGTTTCAAAGCATGTACGCATTTTGGAGGATGCAGGTTTGTTGACTCGTAAAAAGAGAGGCAGGGTTCATTACTGTCGTCTGAACGCACACCCATTGCGGGATGCAGCACAATGGCTCGTTTTCTATCAGCAATTTTGGGATACAAAATTGGATGCATTGGCGAATTTCCTGAAAGAAACTTCTGAATAACGCGGGGCTTTGAGTGATGCATCCGAACGTAGGTCCCGCCAGCCTCCTACAATTGCGCCGCAAAATTCCTGCAGCGCGGCCGCGAGTCTTTCGTGCCTGGACGGATCCAGCGCAACTGAAAAAATGGTTCGCAGTTGCTAATGGTTTTACTACTCCCATAGCCGATGTTGACTTGCGGATCGGTGGCAGATATCGGCTTGGAATGCAGCCTCCAGGGAATGAACCTGTACTGATTGTGGGCGGTGTTTATCGGGAAATCATATCGCCAGAAAAATTAGTGTTCACGTGGCGATGGGAGTCAGCGGGTGAAGATGAACCGGAGACGTTGGTGACCGTGAATTTTTTCAAGCAGGGGTACGTCACTGAAGTGGTTTTGCAGCACGAACTCTTTACTAGCGCGGCGCTGCGCGACAAGCATCGAGAAGGTTGGATTGGTTGTATGGATCACCTTGAGCGTTTGTTCGCTGCGCACTGATCATGCAAATAATTAATCGAAGGAGAAAAAGAATGTCTACGAATCATAGTTTTTTCGAACAGTCTATAACGATCAAGAGTCCAGCTAGTGTAGTATTCAAGGCATTGACTGATGCAGATGAATTGCGGCGCTGGTTCCCCACCCGCGTAGAATCAGATCCGCGCCCTGGCGGCAAATATAAATTCGCGTGGGAGTTTGCGAATGCCAGCGAGAATGGATCGCAGGAGGGCGAATATGTAGAAGTTGTCGAGAACGAAAAGCTGACCTATACGTGGTCAGCAGATTCCGGACTTACGTTGGTCACCTTTGTGTTGGACGAGACCGACGGTGAAACAACAGTTGTGCTTAAACATTCAACTGCCCAGGATGGCGCGGACGAGAAGAAACTTCATGACGACCATGCCAATCAGTGGGGATTTTTCCTGAATAATCTCAAAGGTTATCTGGAAGACAGAGTTGATAGGCGAAACGAAATGCTGAAACAAATTACGAATTGATCGGGGTCAAGGATCTAGATCTAATCTTTATTTCAATTCTGGGAAGAACAGCGCAATTGACTTTAGCCATGCAAGGGAATCGAAAAAAAGTTGTCTGCCTCAACCAGCTGTACAAGATCCATTAAATTGAGTCATAAGGAGGGATCAGCACGACGGTGATCCCTCTTTTGTCTCTTACCCGCCGTTCCCAATATCCGTTCAGATCACTAGGTCAACCTGTTCAGCGGCGGCCGTTGAACCTTTTACATGCCAGGATAGTATGTCAATAACGCGACCTTCCCCCACCATGGAGTTTCGAGCAGGCGCATCTTCAAGTCGAGAAACTAATCCCGGTGGAAGATATCGATCCAAGTTAAATTCCGTTGATTCCAGCTTGCAATTATTTCAAACAGCTTTCCTATTTTGGGGAACCAAGTTCACTGAGTGCGGCCTCAATCTCAACCACGGTCAAATGATCTCCGAAATTACGGCCATAATGAGCCTTCACGATTCGACCATTTGGCCCAATCAGAAAGTCTGCAGGCATTTTACCCATTTGCCAGTCTACGCCGCCCCAAAAGCCATATCGCATCGAGCGCACCCAATCTACGTAGAAACTGGGTAATGCCATTGTTAAAAGGAATCTCAGCCACGAAGTCTCCACCCTGTAGCTTCGGTACACCTTGAATTGTGGATCTGGCACAAGATGAAAACGATAGTGCCTCTTGCCTGCATTTGCAAGAATACTGCGAGCCGATGAATGAAAAAAGGCGACCACTTCGAGACCCCGCTCATGCAGACTCACATAATGCTGTGCAAAGTCACGCAGACGCAGGTTGCACATCGGGCATGAGCCATAACGAAAGAACATCAATAGCACCGGCTTCCCGGTCAAATCGTTCAGAGATATGGTCTTCCCCTCTATCGTCTCAACAGAAAAGGGGATCGCCAGGTCACCTGTTTTGAGTCGCATATGTTTGATTTTATCTTAATCAGGATTGCAATCGTCCGGATCCATTGTATTGGTGCTTGCCGCCTTATATCCCTGAAAACGAAAAGGTGACTGACGAGCGATCAACTACAGGGAGCGTATGACGGGATTGCCGGCGAATACGAAAAGAGAGTCTGGGTTGACCAGTATCTCCTTGGGTGGCGCGTCGGCGAAAACAATTGTTGTCCAAAGCGAATGGAAAGATTCTGGATGTGGCTTGTGGCACGGGCCTGAACTTGCCGTATTTGAAACCTTCAAGCAAGATTACCGCCGTTGACCTAAGTCAGCGATTGCTGGATGAGGCACATTGGAGAGCCACAGACCTGAACCTGAAAATCCAAACCCATGTCATGGATGTGGAGAAACTTGAATTCGCGGATGGAAGTTTCGACACGGTGACTTCCACACTGTCCACCTGCACGTTTCCTGATCCCATCCAAGCACTGCACGAAATGAAACGCGTCTGCCGGACGGGAGGATTGATCCTGCTTCTGGAACATGGTCATAGTACTCTGCCCTGGCTGGCGAACTTTCAAGATCGGAACGTGCTTCCCCACTACCAGCAGAGTGCAGGTTGCCGCTGGAATCAAGATCCGTTGGATCTGGTAAAAACTGCCGGATTGATCATCGTGGATCACAAACGATTTGGGCTCGGCATGTTCCATGCCATTGTGGCAACATAGAAGAAGCAATTCATTTCTCCTCTACATGCTAAACAGGACTGACTGAAACTAATGGTTGTAGGTCAGCGCCTGGGCGGCAAGTGAAGCAACCTGAGCTTTGTCAACTTCAATGGGCGGGGAGACAAACGCGGTTCCATCGGCAAGGTCTTTTTGGATGCGTTGATGTAGTTGTTCTACAAACTTGCCAGTTTGTGGGGCAAAAACGAACTTTTGGAACAGGCTGACTAACATAACGCGGATCGGCGTTCCACGCGGCTTGCCCCATAAATTAATTAAACGTGTTCCAACCTGGGTGGGCTCCAATTTGTATGTGATTGTAGTGGTTGTCCCGAAAGGGTTGGTGTCATCCGTCGTAAAATGCTCGAAGGGGCTCCAATCCAATATAAGTTGTTGGGTTTCCATATCGCCGTGGTAGCAGTAGAAAGCCGAATCGACCGCCGTACGTCCCTGTGCCTGGTTGCGAAGTTCCAGTTTGCTCGCTGCGAGCAGGATGGCGCGATATTCGGGCTTCGTCAGGTATTCCCACAAGATAGACGGAGGGACGGGGAACTCGAACTCGAGAATAATGTTCGCATCTTCGGGTCGGACCTCGATCCGCACCGCGTCCTTCAATCGCTCCCACACTTTATGCATATCATGCACGTACATTTGCACTTCCCCCACATCCGCGAAAGTCTCACGATGCGGGGTCAGGCTGTTTTGGAAATCTGCAAGCCCTAGGGCATCCATCACCGACTGTGTAAAAGCGGCGTACGCTTTGAAGCCCGTTTTCTCTTTGATGTGATTCTTTGCCAAGCGATGCACCAAATTGACATCGTTCCCCACCAGTTCAGTGAAATTTCCCAATTTCTGGGTCATGTATGAACCGAAATGAACGAAGAACTTCAAGTCGAGATTGGGCAGGTTTCGGCAGGCATTGCAGGTGCAGGTGGTGTTGATCACCATCAGTTCCAACGCCTTGCGGAAGGACGCATATGTGGATTCGATCATATCCAGCAGGCTTTGTCCCTGCAAAAAACCGCCTTCCGGGGCATACGAAAAAACAGCGTCGCCCTCCAGCTTGGAGAGGATCAAAGGGGATTTTGTGTGGTGAATCAACAAACTCAACAACTGGGTCAGGCTGTCGCGTGCGTGTTCAAGTTCCGACTCGTTGACATACTTCGAATACCCTGTAATATCAGAAATGATCAAGAAGCCTTGCTGTGCCATGCCTCGGTTTATATCACACGTTAATGAAAAACGGTCTCGGACGCAATGTCAAACCAATTCATGGGGTAATTAGCAGATTTTGGTTTCTTACCTTTTAATTTGTTAAACACTTGCTATATCTGTGAATGTCCCCGCGTCGTAATCATTTTTTTGTTAGCCCGCTTCCAGCAATCGTTTTGCGGTCTCAAAATTGCTCCCGTCCCCTTTCTCAGAAAGCTTGCCAAACATGCCCTCGGCAAACTTCAATATACCAGCGATTCCAAACTGGCTTTCAAAGGTCAGTTGCGTACCCTTCTCCTGTGGTGCAAGCGTAACTGCCGACTCGATACTTTCAATAGGGAACGCGAGCCTGACTGACTTATAACTGTAACGATGGGGCGGATCCCATTGGGTGATCTCGAACAGACCTTCTTTTTTGCCCCCAGGCATTTTAGCTAGTACTCTGTAAGTTGAACCGATACCAGGCACATCGCTGGATGTCCACTCTGCCGATTCGAAAACCGAATTCCATTTCGAAAGGTTGGCAGGATTACTCAAATAATCGAATACGTCCCGCTGTGAACGGTTAATAAAAACGCTTAATGTGAACTTGTGCATTACATATTCTCCTTTGGCTACCAAGATTGTAATCAAACACCAACGATTTCATTTGAGATAGTTGTCTGGTACAGGAGCATTGGCTGCTGGTCTCACTTTCCTTTCTCTGATAATCAATTGGTTATCACTTTAATTGTGTAATAGCGGGCTAGCTATGGCTTAAGCGGACTGTGTCCATATAAGACCCCGATTTGGGAGTGGTATGCATCATGTTTCCGCATAAGTACCTAGTATTACAACGAGATTTCATATTACTACGAGACTTCGATTCTTACTACGAGATTTTAAGGTTTACACTCATGAGCGAGCCATCCAACAGAGAGGAGTTCGCCATGAGTCCAAGAACCAAACACGCCCAGCGCCGGGCCACACGCAGACCCCCTGCCAGTGGACGCAAGCCCGCGGAGCGGATCAGTGCCGGAGATGTGAGTATGACTGTGGATGAATTGCAGACATTTCATCGTCAATGCCAACCGTTGTTTCAACGACGCGAACAGGTGGATTATGGTCCTCCCATTGGAAAGATATATATCTATTCACCAGAGGATCTCATTCTTTATAAGCTCATGTACTTTGGACTTAGCCAGCAATCCAAACATTCTCGAGATGTCGCCGCGATTCTCAAATCAAAGAAAAACGAGCTTGACATGGGCTATATCGAGCAATGGGCATCTCGATTAGAATTGAGTTCGCTTTGGAAAGAAATGCCTGACAACGTTTCTTGAGATCCAGTAAGATACATAACGAATGACGAACTTCAAAAAGTGGTATGAATGCCGTACTCGGAAATCAATTTTCGACCCAATAGAGGAGGTTGTAGGAACTGATTAGGTATGCCAAAAGTATGCCAATCACGTTAGCAGATGTAGGACAGATTGGACAAGATGTAATTTAGAGCCTAAAAAACCGCCAAAATATAGGAAAAAAAGGACAGAAAAGACAATAAATACAGGTTGGACTCAGAGTAAAACAAAAAATCTCATCCTAAGCTTTCTTTTAAGCCATTGGTTCAGGGTTCGAATCCCTGCGCGCTCACTGATTTGGTTCAGCGCCTCCTCAGGGGAGATAATATTCGAAACCCTGCGCGCTCACAAAAAGAATCCTCATTGTGGAGGATTTTTGTTTGCCATCCTCTAATAAACTTTTTGCGAAAGTCCTTTCGCCACAGACTGCGCAAGCGCACAGAGAAAATGAGTTTTTCTCAAAGGTCTCAGTGGGCTCTGTGGCTAAGCAATGGCTTACTTATAAAAGAAGTCTGATTAAACAATAAAGTGAATGTCGATGGTGAATCGACATTCACTTCAAAATAACTCCTTCCCCCTTTGCATCCCGCTTCCGAGCTTACGAATAAATTCTTATATCATTGTATATTTGCTGGCATCGTTACTCAAGAGGCATTTGATTTTTCCACGTAGACATTTGTACTGATTTTTTGGAAAAGCCTTGAAATAATATGTAATTTTTGCTAATCTTGAATTGTCTGGATGAGGAGGCGAAATGGAAAATAAAATTCGCGTGACGATCCTGGATGACCATCAAAGTATTGTGGATGGATATCTATTCCGTTTGAGCAAAGTCCTCCAGATTGAAGTGATAGACACACTGAAGCATGGCGAAGATCTTGAGCCTGCGCTGAAGAAACAGGTCCCCGATGTGCTGCTTCTTGATGTGTATGTACCTGTATCAGCAGAAAACCAGAATCCCTACCCAATCCTTCAAATTATCCCTGATCTGCTCCAGCGCTATCCCGATCTTGTTATTCTGGTGATCAGCATGCATGCGGAGCGCGGCATCATCCGCGCAGTGATGGAGAGTGGCGCCAGTGGCTATATTCTCAAAGATGACCAGAAAACGATATTGGATTTGGGAAATGTGATTCTCTCAATTGCCAGTGGGGGAATCTACCTCAGCGAAAAGGCACATACGGTATATATGAAGAATCGCAATGCTGCAAGCGAGGAGCCTTTAACCGGCCGGCAGATGAAGGTGCTTTCATTATGTGCTGCATACCCGGACCATTCGACCAGTGAACTGGCGCGTGAGATGAACGTGGCAAATTCAACGGTCCGCAACCTGCTCTCGGAAATGTATCTAAGGCTGGGGGTGCACAGCCGCGCAGCGGCTATTGCGAAGGCGCGTCAGTTGGGGTTGATCGCCCCGGATTCACCCCCATTGTCAATATAGTCTAAAGGGAAAGTCCCAGCGTGTCGAAGAGTCTATGCACGGGGGCAATGACGGCTTCGATAACGGAATCAACTGCCCCTTTGTTTGGAAGCGGGGTTTTATCCAGAATATTTTGCGCGGCTCGATGCCTGCGAAGAAGTTGATCCACACAATAACTGACCGCACCGCATCGTATCAAAATTTCCTGGGCTTCTCGTAAAGCATCTTCAGCAGATACCTTTTGATACAACTCCATAAATCTTTCGCGGTCCGGGTGCTCTACGGTTTGCGCGAAAAGGATCGGCAGAGGCTTTCGTCCTTGCAGCCAATCGGGGTTGGCGGGCATAGCCATCGTATCATTCAGGTCATCGTGGATCTGGATCATCTCACCATACAGTTCTCCGAGTTTTCGTATTTCATTCGCTACATCATCTGTCGCTTCGCCAAATAATGCCCCGAGGTGAAACGCGCACCCATAGAACGGTGCGCTTTTATTTTCCACAACCTGCCAGTAGGATTTTTCATCAGATGGATTTTGGATATCCAACTCCTGACCAAACGCGGTGATGGACATCAGTTGACTCAGGCTTTTCACCGCCTCATGTCTGACCTTGGTGCTGGCTCTGTTCCCGAGGAGTGCCTCCACACCCGCAGCCTGGAAAGCGACCGCGAAGTTCGCAGCTCTGCCACTGCCAATGCGGTGATATTCCCCGCGCGGGTCATCATCCAGCATATCATCCACGAGGATGATGCTGATCTGCGCGCAGGCAAGCGCGGCGGAGGCGGGAATAGCCTTTTCAGGAGGTTCACCAAGAGCCTGGCAGGCGATGACCGGCAGTTCCCAATCGCGCGGGCGCGTGCACGCAGCGCGTCGTAGGATATTCCCCATCTCGTGCCACGAGTCAAAAACCGGAAAGGTTATAAGATAATCGACGGTTGATTGATATATATCCATAACTACTCCAATTCAGACTGGTCGGGAATTTTCCCGACCAGTCCATTATTATTGTAATTATGCTGCGCCTGGGGCAGCATTTTGATTCTACTCACCAGTCTTGCCAGCCCAGGTTGCTCATCAGAGCATTAGTTTGCTTGCGGTTGATCCGGGTGATTTTGGCAAGAGCCTCCTGATATGGTCCTTGAAGTTGGGAGGTAGAAGAAATTGAGGCATAGAAACCTTTCATTGTGTTCATCAGATTTGCTCCTTTTCATTATTGGGTTTTGTTCATTACGTATCTTGAATTGATATTATGGGTTTTCTTTCTTACCACCTCCTTGAATAGTTGATGAGTTAATGTATGGTCGCGACTGGCAGCATCGAAAATTTGTCAAGTAAAATGAACCTGCGGAGAAACTCATTCTGGTCGGTTATTGAGAATGTATTGCCATGGTTTATCCTGGCCATCATGCTCTTTTACACATATGCCAAGTTCTTTGGGCATCCGTATGGTTTTCGCTGGCGTTCATCAACGGGCGTAATCGTACATGTGTTTGATGAGCAATCAGAGCCAACGCTGCAGGAGGGTGATCAAATCATTCAGATTGGTCCTTTGCTCTGGGATGAGTTTCGAGCCGACTTGCGAAAGACGTTCTTTGAGGGGGCCAAGCCCGGCGATGTTGTTCCAATCATCGTTGAGCGTGATGGCGATCTCGTGAATGTTTCCTGGGCCTATCCAGGATTTACCCGCAGGGAGTTTCTGGAGCAGTTTTATAGTGAATGGTTTATTGCATATTTATTCTGGCTGGCAGGCTTGCTGACCATTCTCCTCGTCCGCCCTAAAGATGATCGTCGGCTGTTAATGGCGCTCTTCAATTTTCTAACCGCCATCTGGTTAATCGCTGGAAGCGGTGTTTCTGCATTTCACATTTGGAATAGCGCCTTGGTGCTACGCATGGCTATCTTACTGTGCGTGCCAGTTTATCTGCATCTGCACTGGGTATTTCCACAGCCTTTGGGTAAGATACCTGACAAAGTTATCTGGGCTGTTTACACGGTCACACTGTTTCTGGTTATCGCGCAATGGTTTCAACTTTTACCTAATAGTTTATATCTTTTGGGATTTATGGTTGCACTTGGGGGAAGTTTTATTCTGCTTCTTATTCATATTGTGCGTCAGCCCTTAGCACGACGTGATCTGCGATTTCTTTTTGTAGCAGTATTGTTAGCAATGGCTCTGGCAGTGATATGGCAAATCATCTATAGTCTTAATAAGTTGCCCTTGTGGTTTGGTAGTGGGGGATTGGTAGGCCTGCCGCTTCTTCCTCTTGCATACCTTTACTCTGCTTTCCGTCGTCGTTTAGGCGATTTGGAGCTACGTGTTAATCGCTTTTTCTCCCTTTACCTTTTTGTGATTTTGCTTGGCATTGTTGGGCTTCCTCTAATTGTTTTGCTTGAACAGATTATTCAAATTTCTGGCGAAGTTTTGACAATTAGTCTGATATCCGCTGTATTCACAGCCGCGGCGTTCATCGGGGGATATCCGGCTTTTGAGAATTTTGTTGAACGTCGCATTTTCGGCATCCCGCTGCCCTCCAAACACCTGTTGGAAATTTACTCAAATCGCATCACAACAAGCAATTCATTATCAGAACTGGTTCGAGTCATTGAGGATGAGATCATTCCAAGTCTTCTGATCCGCCAGTTTATCTTTCTCCAATCTGATCATGGGTCGTTAAAGGTGCTTTCCAAAACAGGAGTGGACGAGGAGCAAATCCCCAAAGCGCAGGATGTACCCGACTTAATGACTCAAACCAATGTTTATCTTACCCCCGATCCCTTGAGTAAGGACTGGCCCTATTCATGGATTCGTCTCATTCTTCCTCTCAAGCTTGGCGCGGAGACGATTGGCTTTTGGCTCTTCGGGCGCCGTGACCCGGATGATATATATTCCCAGTTGGAGATCCCAATAATAAAATCCCTGGCAAATCAGACTGCCGTCGCCTTAAGCAATATTCTGCAGACGGAACGTCTCAAGGCAATGTATGAGGCGAATATCGACCGCGATGAACAGGAAAGACTGCGTCTTTCGCGTGACCTGCATGACAGTATCCTGAACCAGATCGCAACCTTGCTAATGAGCACCGATGCACCGGTATTTTCACCATCATTCCAAAAAGGATTTGAGGTCCTTACCGAAAGGTTAAGGGAGATCGTCAGCGATTTAAGATCGCCCATGCTGGATATGGGCTTGAAGCTGGCTTTTGAAGATATCGCGGACAAACTGACAGAAAGAAATCAGGATACAGTGAAGATCCTGGCCGATATTCAGGCGGATGGCGAATGCAGGTATCCTAAGAAAGTGGAGAGTCATTTGTATCGCATCATGCAGGAGGCATGTGAGAATACTTTGAAACATGCTCATGCAAAGACAATGAAGATCACTGTAAGGCTCTACCGTGAAAAAACGGAACTTCAAATTGAAGATGATGGGATTGGTTTCGATTCAGGAGCCAGCCCGAAACTGGACGATATGCTTGTAGGAAAGCATTTTGGTCTGGCAGGGATACATGAGCGGGCAAGCTTGATCGGCGCGGAAGTCCATATCCATTCAATGCCGGGGCAGGGCACGCGAATACAGGTGATATGGGAGTCTAAGGATAATATTTGATTGTTAAGGTTCTGAATTCAAGAAAATGATTGAGTAAATTGTTTTGCGCATCTAGTTTAAATAGAATTCGTTTACAATCCATCAGGAATCACTTGAATTTATTTAAGTGTTGCTTATTTCTTTGACAGGATAAGGTATGACAGAGTTCGGAAGACAACTTCGTAAATTCCGGCAACAGTGCAATGATCCGCTAAGTCCACATGGAAAACTTACCCAGGAGAAGTTTGGTGAACTTCTAGGCGAAGCGCTAGGGATCAGATATAGCGGTGCAGCAGTCAGTGATTGGGAACGCGGGGTAAGTAAAATCCATGCAGATCAACGGCAAGTGCTAATTAGTATTCTTAAAGTGTTAGCTCAGCGGGGTGGGATCAAGACAGTAATGGAAGCCAATCAGTTGTTGGAGGCTGGAAATTACCGCGCCCTTAATACAAAAGAGGTGCAGCAAATCTTTCCAAATGTTTCAAATGATTTGAATATTAAACATTCCATTCCCAAACAAAAAATTTCCAAATCTTTTGTCCCCTTCCTTCTGGCCGACCTTTTCCATATGTCCGAGGATGAGCTGCAGGGGTTGCTTGCAAAGGCTGAAAAAGGACCGCCTCCGGCCTGGCCGCGCATTCTGGCAGCTTTCATGCGAAAAGCATTTGACCACTTGTCGTTTTCCACCGTCATTTGGATTTGGCTCTGGCTGATTGCCTGGTGGCTGGTCACACCTTCCTGGCGCAGGTTGTTTGAGAATCGAGATGTGGCTTTAATTGCTATTGGAATGTATGTTGGCGGGTCATTAGGAATTCCCCTACTTATTGGATTGCTTGTCAACACCAAAGATAATGATTACTGGAAAGGACAAACCGAGGCGAACTCGTTTCTGGTACGTCTTTATACCTATCAAGGTGCAGGCATTGGATTTAACCTGGGTTATTTTCTTATATTTCCTCTGAGTCTGGCACGTCATTACTTGAATTTGGAGTCAGCAGCGTGGGTTACTATCCTGGTGGCTACATTAGGATTGATCCTGGGAAATATGTCTGCGCGCGTGGTTCCATACAACCTGTGGGTTGCATACGGACGATTAAGATTCTCTGATGGTGCGATATTCTTCGTAGTGGCACTGCTCGGGCCCATGTGGGGATTATTTTTTCTTGAGTATTACTCTATCTTCCAAAGTCCCGTATGGGGAACATTGGTGATTCTGTTGGCAGTTACGTTGGCTGCGATGATCACTACGCGACAATCCAACAAGAAACTTTATACAGAACAATAAGAGTTAAGTTAATGGCGCGTTGAATATTTTAAGCCTCCCGCCAACTTCATAAATGAACATGCGTGCTATAATCCGTTTTGTCCCATAGTCGCCAGTCGAATAGTCTCGTAGTCGGCTGAGAGAGTTCCACAAAGCGACTATCTGACCACTGGACTATCGGACTACAAGACTACGATGACCTTTGCCCACCTCCACGTTCACACGGAATACTCTTTGCTCGATGGCTTCTCGAATATCAAGAAGCTCGTGCGGCGCGTGAAGGAATTGGAAATGCCCGCCGTGGCAATTACCGACCATGGCACGATGTTTGGGGTGATTGACTTTTACAAAGCGGCTACAACCGAAGGAATCAAGCCGATCATCGGAGTCGAAGCCTATCTTTCCGCACGTGGGATGACAGACCGCGACTCGAAACTTGACCGTACATCCTCTCATTTGCTATTACTTGCAGAAAACGAGACCGGCTACAAGAACCTGCTCAAGATTTCTTCCGCTGCACAACTTGAAGGCTTCTATTATTATCCCCGCATTGATCATGACTTTTTAGCGGCTCACTCCGAAGGGATCATCTGTACTTCTGGATGTATGTCTGCTGAAATTCCGCGCTTTTTGTTGGATGACAAACCGGAAGAAGCAGTCCAGCGCATGAACTGGTATTACGATGTCTTTGGCAAAGACCGTTTCTTTGTTGAACTCCAGCAGCACAATATTAAAGAGATCACGGACTTAAATCGTAAACTGGTCGAGATGGGGGCGCGTTACTCAGCAAAATACGTAGCAACGAACGATGTGCACTACATTAACCAGGACGACTGGCGCTTGCAGGATATTCTGCTCGCCATCCAAACGCAGACGATCCTCACCGACCCCGACCGCATGCGCATGACAGACGACTCATATTACCTCCGCACGCCAGCGGAAATGAGTCAACTTTTTACGGAAGTCCCTGAAACATTGAGCAACACCTTGCTTATTGCTGAACGCTGCAATGTGGACTTATCGTTCAAGGGCTATCACCTGCCTGATTTCCCTGTCCCTGAGGGATTCACAACCGAAACATACCTCCGTTATCTGTGTGAAGAAGGGGCGAGAAAACGCTATGGGGATCGCGCGGCCAGTGAAGAAGTCCAGGAAAGAATCGATTATGAGTTGGGCGTGGTCCACAAAATGGGATTCGACGCGTACTTCCTGATCGTATGGGACTTATGTCGTTATGCCCGCGAGAATGAGATCTGGTATAACGCGCGCGGTTCAGCCGCGGGTTCAATCGTCGCGTATGTGCTGGAGATCACGATTGTTGATCCGATCCAGCACGATCTGTTGTTCGAACGATTCCTGAACCCGGGCCGTATCTCTATGCCCGATATTGACCTTGATTTCCGCGATGACCGCCGCGCCGAAATGCTTGAGTATTGCACGCGAAAATACGCAAGTGACAAGGTCGCACAGATTATTACATTTGGCACGATGGGAACGAAAGCGGCCCTGCGCGACGTAGGACGCGTAATGGATATCCCATTGCCTGAGGTAGACCGCGTTGCAAAGCTGGTGCCGTTTGTTTCAGGCCGCACAACCACCATGCAGGACGCGCTCGAAGTCCCTGAGTTTAAAAAGATTTACAACGAAGAATCGCATTTGCGCGAGCTGATCGATATTGCCACCAAAATGGAAGGCACAGTTCGCAATGCAGGGACACATGCCGCGGGCGTGGTGATCTCGGACAAGCCGTTGCTTGAATATCTGCCTTTGCATCGCCCCACATCGAATTCAGAAGAGACACCCATCAAAACTGTGACACAGTTCGAAATGGGCATTCTCGATTCGCTTGGCATGTTGAAAGTGGATTTCCTTGGCCTCATCACATTGACTGTGATGGCAAAAGCCTGTGAATTGATCGAGAAACGGCACGGCATTAAATATGATTTAAGCAATATTCCATTGGATGATCCGAAATCATTTGAATTAATGGGCAACGGGCAGACGGCAGGCGTCTTCCAGGTGGAAGGTGGCGGCATGACGCGCTATCTCGTGCAAATGAAGCCCAAGTCGCTGGATAATATCATCGCCATGGTAGCACTCTATCGCCCGGGACCGATGGCTTTCATTCCGGATTACATTGCGCGTATGCATGGTGAAGCGGATGTGGAGTTTCGCCATCCGGCATTGGAATCTATCTTCCAGGATACGTTTGGAATTCCTGTATATCAAGAGCAGTTGATGCGCGCCGCAGTCGAACTCGCTGGATATACCCCTTCAGAATCAGATGAACTTCGCAAGGCAATTTCGAAGAAGAACAAAAAAGATATTGATAAGCATCGCGAGAAATTCGTGAAAGGGGCTGTAAAGCAAGGCATGGAGAAGGCAACTGCAGAATCGATCTATAGCGACTGGGAGGAGTTCGCGCGATATGGATTTAATAAGTGTTTGCCTGGGGATGTGGAGATATTGGATGCTTCAACAGGACTCCTCATAAAAATTGAAGATTTGTATTACGGCCTAAAACAAATCACAACCACGCTTTCATGTGATATTCCTACTTTGAAGTTGAAAAATCAGCCAATCACTCAGGTAATAGACAATGGCATCAAGCCCGTTTTCCGACTCACAACAGCATCTGGGCGTGTAATCGAAGCAACAGGTAATCATCCATTCTACACTTATCATGGATGGCGCCAGTTAGATGAATTAGAGTCTGATGATTTTATTGCAGTTCCGAGAGTTATCCGTGTTGAAGGGCAGAGTGAATGGCCTGAGAATGAGGTCATTGCACTGGGGCATTTGTTAGCAGAAGGAAACCTATGCCACCCACATTCTGTATACTTTTATAGCCAGGATATTGACCAAGTTAATGACTTCGTTCAAGCTGCCAATTCTTTTGAAAATGTGAAATGCACAATCGCTACTCATAAAAGCACATACTCCATTTATGCTGCGCGCGCAGATAAAAGATTCCCGCCAAGAATTTTCACCTGGTCGGGTGAACTTGGTTTGCTTGGCAAGAATGCCCGCACTAAGGAAATCCCTGCTTCGGTATTCGAATTGAACAATCGTCAAATCGGGTTAATGATCAGCCGCATGTGGGAAGGTGATGGCCATATCGATATGCGCGGGCACAGTTTATATTATGCCACCGCGTCACATCGGACGGCGAGTCAACTTCAGCACTTATTATTGCGTTTCGGCATTATTGGCCGCGTCCGTACAGTGGAATTTCCTTATAAGGAAGGACGCATTGGATATCAAGTCTTTATTACGGGCCACGAGAACTTCGTGAGATTTGCGGAGCACATTGGTTGTTACTTCCTCAGCAAAAAACGCAGATCTATTATCGAGTATCTCGCTTCTTATATTCCGCCTGAAAAGATTGGCACAAAAGATATTGTTCCAGCTAGTGTCAAGGAATATATTCGTGCCGCGAAGGATCAATCAGGTCTAACGTGGACAAACCTCTCCCAAATTACGGGTGTGGCGCCTCGCGAGTTCCATCCAACCAATTCGGCTGGCAAGATCGGATTCCGACGCAATACATTACAAAGATTAGGCAATTATTTCGATGATCCCAATATCAAACGCTATGCTGAAAGTGACCTTTATTGGGATCGTATTGCCTATATTGAATACGTTGGGGAAAAACAAACTTACGATCTTGAAATTGCTGACACACATAACTTTATTGCAAACAATATTCTGGTTCACAACAGTCATGCCGCCGACTATGGCGTGATCGCTGTCCAAACAGCGTATCTCAAATCACATTATCCTGCCGAATATATGACTGCATTGCTCTCCGCTTCTGCGGGCATCACGGAAAAAGTTGCGTTCTACATCTCCGACGCGCGCAGCATGGGTGTGCATGTTCTGCCAATTGAGATCAACGCCTCTGGCTGGGACTTTGCGATTGAAGATGTAGAAGATAAGGCACATATTCGCTTTGGATTTGGGGCAGTAAAGAATGTAGGTCAGGGCGCGGTGGAATTAATCCTCGAAGAACGCGATCAAAATGGCGTCTTTAAAAATCTCAATGACTTTGCCCGCCGCGTCGATTTGCGCGCAGTTGGAAAGCGCGCGCTCGAATGTCTGATCAAGGTCGGCGCAATGGATTCGTTCGGTAACCGTGCCGCACTGCTTGCCTCGCTCGACCGCGTTGTATCCATCAGCAGCAATCATTTCCGCGCGGCGGAGGCGGGACAGATGAGTCTCTTCGGCGCGGCGACTGGTGTGATAGATGAGATCACTCTTCCAGATGTCAACAATGTGGATAAACGCGAGATGCTCAACTGGGAGCGTGAGCTGATAGGTCTTTACATCTCAGACCATCCACTTACGCCGTATCAAAAAACTTTTGCGCAGATCGTCAGTTATTTTTCGGGTCAACTCGGCGAAGCGCAGCATGAAGAGAAAGTCCGTTTGGCGGGTCTCATCACCGCCGTTCGTCCGTATATGACCAAGACCAACAAGCCGATGGGTTTCGTCACACTCGAAGATATCCAGGGCAATATCGAACTTGTACTGTTCCCGCGCACATGGGAGAAAACGCGCGTGCAGCTCACAGTCGGTCAGATCGTGATCGTCGAAGGCAAGGTGGATATGAACAGCACTCCACCGAAGGTCCTTGTGGATACGATTCGGACTGAGATCAAGATTCTTGAATCATTGGACGCTTCGTCTCCGCTCAGCGCGAATGAGCCGCCTCTCACCAAGCCTGCGCCTGCTCCTGTTCAAAAAGCGACTCCAACGCCCAAACATCCTCCCATCAACACCCCATCGACGCGCGTTCCCGCGCCTCAAATTGCAGAATCCATGCCTGCATACTCCGCAGGACAGGATGCCATTCCGCCCTACGATGACATTCCACCTCCACCCCCTGATAACTTCCCCGATGGCTGGGATAGTGAATGGCAGCCCTCATTTGAAAACGCGGAGCTCGCTGCCCGCCCCGAGCCTGTAGGATACACACCGCCGCGTGATTTAGCTGCCCAATCAGTCGAGGAGATAAAAGAGGACACAGCTGAATCGACTGCTGATAAACAGGAACAAGTTGAGGCGGTGCATGAAGCGCTGGCAGTCCAGCCGATTGAGTCTCTTCCAAACGAGACTCTTTCCATGCCGCCTTCGTTATACGTTCCGCTTGCAAAGGAAGAAAAGGACAAGGAACACCGGCCGCAGCAAATCACAGTGACCCTGCGCTCAACGGGTGACAAGGAATGGGATAAGCGCAGAATAAAATCGATCTATGGCACGCTCATCTCATTCCACGGGCGGGACCGGTTCAGTTTCCAGATCTTTGAGAATGGCTCAGGGCATCTGATCGATTTCCCCAACGATACAACGCGCGTCTGCCCCGAAATGCTCGAACGCCTGAAAAAGTTGATGGGGCAGGAGAGCTGGCGCGTGGAAGAAATTACGTTTCAATAACCCCTCACCGCATTACACCTCTCACAATCTCCCCGCTCGCAAAGTAAGGCGAGCGGGTCTTTTTATCATCTCTTGCACATGGTCGAATTTGGACTTGATGCCATTGAGCATAGCTACACTGGGGATGTGATAAGGAAAGGAGGGAACTTGCAAGCACAAAATACGATGTTGACAATAATAACCTTGATGTTTACAATAATGTAAATTATGTTTACAAAAGGTGAGATATGGCAAAGGCTGGCTTTGAAGAAATCAAGAAATTTATTGTTGAACATGTTTCTGAGCACCCTAGAGATATCACAAGATTAACTGCGAATAAGTTTTCAATCACTAGACAGGCTGTTTTAAGGCATTTGAATAAACTGGTGTCTGATGGCACGCTTACAGTTGAAGGAAAGACAAAAGATCGTGCCTACTTTCTGTCCCCAATTGTTGAACAAGTCTTCAGATTTCGCATTACGCCAGAACTCAGTGAGGATAAAATTTGGCGAGAAAATGTGCGTCCATTATTCAAAGACATCGCTCTGAATGTTCTTGGAATTTGCCAATATGGGTTCACAGAGATGATGAATAATGCAATTGATCACTCAGAAGGTGATAAAGTAACTGTCTTGGTTACTATATGGCCATCTAACATTATGTTACAAATCGTAGATAATGGTGTTGGTATCTTCAAAAAAATCCAGACCACATTGGGTTTGGATGATGAGCGTCATGCCATTTTGGAGCTGACGAAGGGCAAACTCACCACAGATCCTGCTCGGCATACCGGTGAGGGAATTTTCTTTACATCACGAATGTTTGATACTTTCATTATAAATTCTGATAACCTTGCATTACTTTGTATTAATGGAAAGGATTGGTTATTGGAACAAGATAAGTCTCGTGCCAGAGGAACTGCTATTGTGATGCAAATTTCACCATACTCTACCCGCACGAGTCAATCAGTGTTTGATCAGTACACCAATGCAGAAGATGAGTTTGGATTTGCCAAAACCACTATACCAGTTAAGTTATCAAGATACGGTGATGAAAATCTGGTCTCTCGTTCTCAGGCTAAACGTCTGCTTGCACGTATTGAGCGCTTTCGAGAAGTAATCTTTGACTTTAACGATGTCGAAATGATAGGGCAGGCTTTTGCGGATGAAGTATTTCGAGTCTTTCAAAATCAGAATCCGCACGTTCATTTGATGTGGTCAAATGCGAACAAGCAAGTAGAGCGGATGATTTTACATGCACGAAATCAGCCGGTGCAAGACTTTAATGAATAAGACAAGATGAATGAAGTTAATTTACAATGATATCCCTAGAAACTTTTAATCGCATTGCACCTCTCACAATCCAGCCGCTCACAAAGTAAGGCGAGCGGATCTTTTTTAATTATCTCCTGCACTGCGTCGAACAATCTCTTGAGGGGGAGGGCTTCAATAAAAGCATCACCAATCTCTACGCGGCTCGTATCTGGTTTGATATATTCTTCAATAGCTTGAAAGCCGGATGAGTCACCCGGGTAGCCCGGGCATTCCACCACGCGGTCACCGACCAATGCCCAGCGGACGAATTGTCTGCGCCCTGCAAGTTTTTCAGCATAGTGAATGCTTGTGTTAACCGAGTGGTCAACGTTGATAAGCACAATCCATCCATTCTGTTCCGCCAGCGCACCAATGGGAGCCAGTGGCTCGTAAAGAGTTTGGGTTGCCAATGCAGAATCCATCCCGAATCCGCCAAAAGACAGGATCGGGTGCGCGGTGCGGATCGAAGATTCCTGTTGCAGTAATATCCATGGCAGAATGCCGATCATTTTGTCTGGAGGCATCGTGATCTGAAATGGTTCGGCTCTTTTATTGTTATCCCGGTCACTGCCGTATGTTATTCCATTGTTCGGAGGACCGACTTCAGGCGTGACCATCGTGTTATATGTAAATGTCGGCATGATTAATCCGCTTGAGGAGTCCAGCAGGGCATGCAGCACAGTTGGCGCGCCGCCCTCCACATCACCGAATCTTCTAAATGCCGCATGCCCAATCACAGGCTTATCAGCAAGGTTTAAGGCTTCAAATGTAGATCTCAATTCGTGGTAACTAAGCATAATAGTCTCTTGGTCATTTAGTCTGGTAGTCGTATAGTCAAGAAGACTTTTTGGAGGTTTACTTCTTCTCAGATAAGCTATGAGTGCATAGATGATCTTTTTCGTTTCTGTGGCTTTGTCATGGATTTGCTTGAAAACAGTCTTATCAACATAATTTCGATCCAAAGCCAGGTAGATTTCTGATTGTATCTCGCTTGCAGAGCGGCGTGCATATTTTAGGAATACAACAAACTCATTGTCGAAACCGGCATCGAATCCTTCAGCACAATTGTGCATCACAGAACCTGCTGCGCCTCGAATCTGATCTCGTAACTTGAAATCTTTGGCAAATTTGCCAGCACACGCACCTGTTGCCATGCCTGCAAGTCTTCAAACTTTTCAATTTTCATTCTTCCTCCTAGATGACCACGTGACTATTTGACTAAAAGACTATTTGCCTTTCCATTCGGGCTTACGCTTTTCGATAAATGCCTTCATGCCTTCCTTCTGGTCCTCACTGCCAAACAAATTATAGAAGACCTGCTTTTCCTGCGCGAGACCATCACTGAGAAAGCGTTCGTACGCTTGATTGATCATCCTCTTTGCGGCGCGCACAGCTAACGGGGCGCGTGAAGCGATCTCCTTTGCAAGTTTCAATGCTTCGTTCAAATAATCGCTGACAGGCACTACACGATTTACAAGCCCGTATTGCAAAGCCTCCTGTGCGGATAATGTGCGGTTGTTGAGGATCATCTCCATTGCAATGGCTTTGCCCACAGCATAAGTAAGTCGCTGCGTTCCACCAGCACCTGGGATGACGCCAATGGTGATCTCAGGCTGGCCAAATTTGGCTGATTCTGATGCGACGATCATGTCGCAGGATAAAGCGATCTCGCATCCGCCGCCCAGGGCAAAGCCTGATACCGCAGCAATGACAGGCTTCTTAATTGTGCGGATCCTGCCAAACACAGCGACATGATCCGTATCCATCATCTGATGAATGGACTTGTCAGCCATCTCTTTGATATCTGCACCGGCGGCGAAGGCTTTTTCATTCCCTGCAATGACCATCGCGCCAATCTCATCGTTTTCATCGAAAAACTCGAGCGCGTCCATGAGTTCGCGCATAAGTTGATTGTTGAGCGCGTTCATCGCTTGCGGGCGATTGAAAGTGATAAGACCAACTCGTCCGTGTGTTTCGGTCAGGATCATTTCGTAGGGCATAAATACTCCTCCCGTCATAGCGAGGAGCTGCTGGTCGAGTAGCCCTGAGCGTTTTGTGCGAAGGGCATACACTTGCACCTGGCGCAAGTGCAGGTGTCGAGACCAAGGCTGACGAAGCAACACCTGCACTCCCTGGCACCGTGCGGCTTAAGCCGTACCAGGGCAGGTGTGCACCTGGTGCAAGTGTCTCCTCGCGAAGTAGGAGATTGCTTCGACCTGCTTCGCAGGTCTCGCAATGACGATTCACTTCGATTCTACACGAGAAGCAAAATTATGCTACTATTGAATTGATAAAGCAAAGGAGACAAAATGATCACTCTAGCGAACATCATGATCGCAATTGTCGCAGTCCTGCATCTTGGGTTTCTCATACTTGAAATGTTCCTGTGGGATCATCCATTTGGAAGAAAGAGATTCAAGATGACGCCGGAGTATTCACGGGCTTCTGCATCCCTCGCCGCGAATCAGGGTCTTTATAACGGTTTCCTCGCGGCAGGTCTGATCTGGGGGCTTTGGACCGGCCAGTTTGCGGTGAAAATATTCTTCCTGATCTGTGTCGTTATTGCGGGGATTTATGGCGGTATCACAGCAAGACGCACGATTTTATATATTCAGGCATTGCCTGGTTTGCTCGCGCTGCTCCTGTTATATTTTTCCAGATGAGTTCGACGCGGTGGATGAAGCTCGCGGCACGCGCGGGGATGATCGGTCCGTTCCTATTCGGAAGCATCCTTACAACACTCACAATTCTTAAATACGACTTTCTGCTTTCACTTGGATGGCATCCGTTCCGCGCACCGACCTTCGATTGGCCCAGCGGCCTGGCACTCGGCGGCTATGGATGGATCATGACGGTGACATTCATCCTCAGCGGACTCATGATGACCTTCTTCGCCTCAGGACTACGCCTCAGCCTGCCTCCCGTCCGCCCAGCCCGGATCGGCTCCCTGCTCCTTACCCTCGCTGGACTCGCCCTCATGGGTTTAGCCTTTACCACTGACCCAACTCTCAGTTCTACAACCTGCACCTGGCACGGACTTTTGCATGACGCATCATTTGTTTTAGTTGGGTTAACTCTCATGCCTGCGATGATCCTTCTTGGATTTGCATTTCTTAATAATGAGTATTGGAATAATTTATCTTATTACACATGGATCACTGTCGCCCTGGCTCTCCCCACCTTTTGGCTCAAAGGCGCGGCATTTTATGTTTTTATGCTTGCGGTGTTGATCTGGTGTGAAGTCATTGCAGTAAAATTGCATGGATGGAATAAAGTTCGTTAGCGCATTGGAATAATAAAATGGACATCCAGCCACATACTCGGTTTTCACTGGCCGCTGTATTCCTTTTGATTTTTTTGCTGCTGGCAAATGCAGCCAATGGTTTGTACGCCGGTCTTCTCATACAGTCCTCTCCTGTATTTCAGCTTGCATCCACCCTGGCATTCTTGTGGGTGCTGGGGTGGTGGATTATTGACGACGACAAAATATATGGATTGACGTGGGTTCAAAGTTACGGGGTTTTTCTCTATATTATTAGCTGGATCATTATTCCCATTTATTTGTTTAGAACGCGGGGGTCAAAAGCATTCCTGTTCCTCTTGTTGTTCGCAGGCATCTATTTGGCAACTTATATTTTTAGCGTGATGATTGCTGTGATGATCAATGTTTTGAGAAACTTTTAGTCCATTCCATTATTATGTCATTCCCTGAAAACGAAACCTTTACCCCGCCGCGTGAATCCTACCCGCGGCTGTTTTTGCGCTTCCTCAGGTTTGGTCTGCTGGCATGGGGTGGACCTGTCGCACAAATCGCAATGATCCGACAGGAACTTGTTGAAGAAGAACGTTGGATTTCACCCGAACGTTTCAATCGCATACTGGCTGTCTATCAGGTTTTACCGGGACCTGAAGCGCATGAGCTATGTGTCTATTTCGGGATGCTGGCGCGCGGACGGATTGGGGCGATCCTGGCTGGGTTGGGGTTTATGCTCCCTGGCTTTCTGTTGATGTTTGCTTTGTCATGGTTTTATGTTACGTATGGTGTTAACTCTCCAATCTTTGCAGGAATCTTTTATGGTTTTCAAGCCGCGGTCGCCGCATTGATCGTCCGTGCTGTGCATCGAATTGGTGGTCACGCTCTGAATGATCGCTGGCTGTGGGGAATTGCAATATTTAGCGGCATCGCTCAATGGCTGGGATTGAATTTCCTGCTTACACTGAGCCTGGCAGGGTTGATATATACGCTTGTCAAAAGACAACTTGAATCGCTTCCGAGTCAGCTGGCAATGTTTCTACCTGTCTCATTTCTTTCCCAGGCAGCAGCCATACCATCAATGCTTGCCCTCTTTGTTTACGGCCTACGGAGCGGTTTGTTAACATTTGGCGGGGCATACACCGCCATCCCATTTTTGCAGCATGATGCGGTTGTTATAGGCGGTTGGATGACAAACCAGCAATTCCTGGATGGGCTTGCCCTCTCGAGCATTTTGCCCGCTCCGCTCATTATTTTTTCAACGTTTGTAGGGTATCTTGGCGGGGGACCATTGGGTGCAATTTTGTTGACGGCCGGTATTTTTCTCCCTGCGTTTTCCTTTACACTGATCGGACATAATTTCTTCGAAAAGAATTTTATAGAAAACAAGGCCGCCCACGCGTTTCTGGACGGAGTGACGGCAGGTGTTGTCGGCCTGATCGCAGTCACAACGATTGGACTATTTCAGGCAGCAGTGACTGATTTGCCCTCGCTGGGAATATTTATTATCGCTTTATTCGCGCTTTACCGCTGGAAAGCCAAAGCTATCATACCGGTTGTGATATTGGGTGCCGGTGTTGTGGGATTACTGTTTTATTTTTTGTAAGAGACCATATTTTATTTCCCATTCGCATTTTGTTCCCCCAACTCAGCACGAATACTATCACTCCACCGAATTCCCTCGCGTGCCAAATAATAAGCGCCTAGCAGTGTGATCGGCAGCCACAATGCGACGTGCAAGACAAGTGTATATCCTGCCGCCATGGAATGTTCCACGCCGTAAGCGGTCAACACAGCGATGCCAGGTGCATCGAACGTGCCGATATACCCGGGCGCGGATGGAATGGTCGTCGCGAGATTGACAATGCCGTTCATGAGCATCAGTGCAAAGAACGAGACATTGAAATCAAAGGCATGCATCACGAGCCAGTATTTCCCTGTTTCCAACAGCCAGATGATGACAGAAGTAAAGAAGACCATCAGCACATTGAATGGAGAGCGCAGAGATGCAAGCCCATCCAGAAATCTTTTGGTCATGCTGATCAGTCTTTTATGCAGCCGTCTGGGCGCGAAATGATCCAAAATCCATAGTGCCACTTTCATCGTTACCTGCGGAAACATGGCTGCTAATAAAAATACAACTAAAGCGCCAAGAAAGACTCCTGTTCCAATCACCGCTACCTGTTGGATGTTGCCCACAAATCCCGAGCTGCCGGTCATTTTAGCAAGTTCTGGCAGATTGACGAAAACAAACGCCAGCATCACCACGCCATCAAAGATACGCTCCACGATAATCGTTGCAAACGAGGCTGAAACTGATACACCCTCCTTGCGTTTGAGGATCACTGCCCGCAACACTTCACCTGCACGCGCGGGATAGACGTTGTTTCCCATGTATCCGATCGTTACAATGGGAAAGATAATTTTGGTGGGAATATGCTTGATCGGACCAAGCAAATAATGCCATCTCCATGCCCGCACCCATACACCAATGAAATAAACACCGATACCAGGAATCAACCAGATGTAATTTGCCTGTTTCACCGCGCCCCAAAATTCGTTCAGGTGTAGTCCACGCAGAGCTAGCCAAACAAATAGAATGCTGATCAATACCCCGAGCCAAAATTGCCATTTTTTCATATGGAGGGATTTTATCATGCGGTTTGCGTTCGTCATTGCGAGGAGGGCTGGTGGTTGAGACGCAAGCAGTCGAAACCCAGCCCGACGAAGCAATCTCCCAATCAAGTTGAGGATTGCTTCGGGCGAAAGATCATCGCCCTCGCAATGACGAATTGAACGATATAATATTTCCATGCAATTAAACCAATCCGCGCCTGATTTTGAACTTCCAGATCTAAAAGGAACCTTTCATAAGTTGAGCAATTATCGCGGCAGGATTGTGATTGTCAACTTTTGGTCAGCGGAGTGCCCGCATTCGGAGCGGGCAGACCATTACTTGATGACCCGTCTCGAGCAATGGATGGAGAAAGTGATGCTGCTGTCTATCGCGTCGAATCGAAACGAATCCTTTCAAATGGTGGAAGAGGCTGCTAAAACGCGGCGCCTGCCCAAAGTCCTGATAGATGCGGAGCATATCCTTGCAGATCTCTATGAAGCAGTTACAACTCCGCATGTTTTTGTGGTTGATCGCGAAGGTGTCCTGCGTTATCGCGGTGCGGTAGATGATGTGAGATTCCGTCAGCCAAAGCCCACTCGTTTTTATCTGGAAGAAACGATCGAAGCGCTGCTTGATGGGCGTGAGCCTGCCCTGGAAGAAACACCCGCGTATGGATGCGCAATCGTGCGTGAAATTTGATAGAATCAAATCGTGGCAATTGAAACTTCTGCAAGAATCGCCTTTCTGAAAAAAATCCATCTCTTCTATGGTTTGGAAGAGGATGACTATGAAAGGATCGCGAACGAACTTGAAGAAATACAAATCCCCAAAGGAGGTGTGGTTTTCGAACAGGGCGCCAAAGCGGATAGTTTTTATTTGATCTACGGTGGGAGTGTACGCATCGTCCGCAAGCAGAATAACAAAGAGTTCCAGCTTGCGATTTTGGTGAAGAACGATTACTTCGGCGAAATGGCTCTGGTCGAGCATCGGCTTCGTTCCGGGACTGTCACCGCGCTCACAGATACCTTATTGCTTGTTTTATCGCGCAAAGACTTCGAAGATCTGTACAAAAGTGATCCGCAGCTTAAGATCAATCTTGAGATTGCAATAAAAAGCCGCCAACTGGCGCGCAGTTTGCGATACAAATGGCTGAGAGATGATGAGGTTGTTTATTTCCTGGCGCGCAAGCATCGCCTTATCCTATATCAAAAGTTAATTTGGCCCCTGCTTGCGCTCTTTGTGCCATCGGTTTTTTTCTATGCCTGGTACTTTATTATCGGTTTTGCGATTGTTGGGCTGGCAGCATGGCTTTCGTTAATCGCAATTGTTTTATGGGCCGTATGGCTCATCATTGATTGGGGCAACGATTACTATATTGTCACCAATCAACGTGTCGTCTGGCTTGAAAAGGTCGTTGGAATTTATGATAGCAGAATGGAATCGCCAATCAGCACGGTCCTTTCTGTTGGCGTCGAGGCGAACCAATTTGGCCGCCTCCTGGATTATGGAAATGTCATCGTGCGCACATTTGTAGGGAAGATCACATTCAGCAATGTAGATCATCCTGAACAAGCTGCGCGTATGATCGAAGAGTACTGGCAGCGTACGCGTGAAGCCGCAGTCGGAATGGAAAAGGAAGCGATGAAAAACGCGATCCGCAAACGATTGGGAATCCCGGTTCCCACTCCAGCTAAGCCGAAAACCGATTCCGAGAGACCAGCCGCTCCTCCGCTCAAACGCGAACGCCTAAGCTTGTTGCGTTTGCTTGGCGCGGACACTCTCAAATTGCGTTATGAGACAGGCGATACTGTAATATACAGGAAACACTGGCTGGTGTTGATCATGCAGGCATGGATGCCAGTGGCAGGCACACTTGCGGTAATCCTTTTATTGATATCTCGTTTGGTGCAACTGGCATTCAACCCGAACGAAGTATTCATCTCCTTCCAGGGCGGGATGGCGGTCGACGCGTGGGCAGGCGCGCTTTTCCTTGCACTGTTCCCATTAGCAGGATGGCTGGCATATGAGGTCGCAGACTGGAGCAACGATAAATTCGAAGTCACAGCTGAACAGATCATTGATTTGGATAAAAAGCCTTTCGGCACGGAAACACGCAATGCCGCACAACTGGACAGCATTCTGGGGACGGAATACAAACGTATTGGCATTTTAGGGAATCTCTTCAATTATGGAACGGTGTATATCACCGTCGGTGGTTCCAAATTTGCGTTCGAAGATGTGATCGACCCTCCTGCAGTTCAATCTGACATTGACCGCCGCCGCATGGCGCGTATGGCAAAAAAGAACGACGCCACAGTAGCCGCAGAACGTGAGCGCATGGCAGAATGGCTGGCGACTTATCACCACAGTGCAGCGGAATTCCAAAAAGAAGTAGAGAAGAAGAGTGATCAAAAATCAGAGTAAAATCACCCTCGTTATTCCAACAGTTCAACTGCTGGAATAACTACTTCTCATCAAAGGTAAATCCAAGAATGTCTGTTCGCAAGATCGTCACACTCCCTGAACCTGTATTGAAACGCAAGGCTCATACTGTAACAAAATTCGACAAGAATCTCCAGGCTCTTATAGACGATATGATCGAAACCATGCGCGCTGCACCTGGGGTTGGTCTTGCCGCACCTCAGATCGGACTCTCTGAACGTATCATCGTCATCGAATACCTTGAAAATGAAGAAAATGAAGAAGATGAAGACAAGGAAGATGCCCCGAAAAAAGTCTGGGCGGTTTTGAATCCTGAAATTATCAAGAGATCGGAAGAGACATTGACAGGCGTGGAAGGTTGTCTTTCCATCCCTAATCTGGTCGGTGAAGTGGAACGTCATGCCGCAGTACAGGTGAAGGGATTGAACCGCCATGGCAAGCCAATGAAACTTAAGGCAAAGGGATGGCTGGCGCGCATCTTCCAGCATGAGATCGATCACTTGAATGGTGTCTTATTCACCGAGCGCGCCACGCACGTCTGGAGGCCCTCAGACGAAATTGAACCAGAGCAGGAAGTCTGATGATGTCTGTTCTCATTGCGTGATGAAATAGAATTAGAGATGTCATTGCGAGGCTGACACTTGTACTAGCACGCAAGTGCAGGTATAAGCCGAAGCCGCGAAGCGTCCCTCACAGAATAGGAGATTGCTTCGTCGCAACAAGCGCTCCTCACAATGACATAAACAATATGTACCTCAAACACATTTCCCTCACCAATTTTCGGAACTTCACCCGTTTGGATATCGATATTCCGACACGGGTCGTATTGCTTACAGGCGCCAACGCGCAGGGCAAGACCAGCGTGCTTGAAGCCATTTATTTCCTAGCGGCGTTCACATCCTTTCAAACTCATGCAGACCGCCAGTTGATTAACTTCACTGAAGGCAGGAAGGCTTCACTGGCTGTCACACGTCTGGTTGCAGATTATCAACGCGGCAAAAGCAAACATCGCCTGGAAGCGCGATTGATCCTTGAACCTATGGGCGTGTTGAACGGTCAACGCCTGCGCAAGGAGATCTTGCTGGATGGCGTAAAGAAACCTGTCCATGAAGTCATTGGTCATTTCAACGCGGTCATCTTTGTACCGCAAATGTCACAGATCATCGAAGGCGCGCCTGAAGATCGCCGTCGTTATCTCAACCTCGCGCTGGCACAGTCCACGCCCGTATATGCGCGCGCCCTGAGCGAATACAACCAGGCGTTGACTCAACGCAACGCGCTCCTCAAATCGCTGTGGGAACGCGGCGCTGTCCTGAGCCTGTCGAAGGGCGGGAGCAATGACCAGCTCGAAGTCTGGGATGAAGCGTTGACTCGTCTCGGCGCGCAGATCATCTTGTGGCGCATTGAAGCCGTCCAGCAAATCGAACGACTCGCTGCGCGCGTCCATCACGAGCTGACTCATGGCTTCGAAATCCTCCGTCTCTCATACGAACCCGCCTTCGATCCGCTGCCGAAACCGGATGGACAGTTGGGTTTGAAGATGGAAACCGTGATCGATCGTTCGGGTCTGAAGTTGAATGAAATTCAAGATGGTTTTCGTGAGCGGTTACGTGAATTGCGGAGTGAAGAAATCGCGCGCGGCGTGACGACGATCGGTCCGCACCGCGATGAGCTGCGTTTTCTCGCCAACGATATTGACCTCGGCCATTATGGCTCGCGTGGACAGATCCGCACTACTTTGCTTGCATTGAAACTTGCTGAAGTAAACTGGATGAAGGAACGCACAGGCGAATGGCCCGTGATTTTGCTCGATGAAGTGATGGCTGAGTTGGACCTGCAGCGCCGCACTGATTTGTTGAAGTACGTCGGTGAAAGTGAGCAGGTATTATTCACCACGACAGATGTGAATCTATTCGCTTCTGATTTTGTGGAGAAGGCTGAAGTGTGGCGCGTGGAAGGTGGGAGAGTGGAGAAGTGAATCTCGCGCTGAGCGGAGGGCAGTGGTTGTCTGCCCGTAGACGAAGCGTACATTATTGGAGAAATTAAAATATTCAAAAGGTAATTACCGCACGATGCGCTTCGTCTTTGCTCGCAACGAACGCTCACTCCGCTCAGCGCGAAATATAGTATATGACCCTATCCGACCCTTTCATTCAATCCATCCTTGATCGCATTGACACATCCGATGCCATCGGTGTTGGTATTGTGGGTAGTTATGCGCGTGGGCAGGAAAGTAAATACAGTGATGTGGATGTTGATATCTATGTGAACAAAATGCCTGAGAATGAATATGATCATTTAACCGCGCATTATTGGGATGGGAAGTTGATTAGTCTGAGTCATACCTTGCTTAATGAGGAACGCGCTGCATTGACGGATCCGAAACGCGCGATCTGGGCTGTCCCTGGGTTGCAAAGCATGAAGATTTTGCTCGACAAAGATGGCTCATTGAAGGCATTACAGGAAGCTGCCTATGCGTTTGAATGGTCACCTTTGCAACCTGCGGCGGACGAATACGCGGGAGAACAGGTAGCATTTTGTGCGGAGGAAGTTCATAAAATTCTCAACGGTCTCGCGCGTGGATATGAGTCAATGGTTTTATACGCAGTCTGGGGATTGGTCAAGCATATGCTCGAAGCGGTCGCGGTGCAGAGAGGATTGATGATTATCAGTGAGAATCGTTACTTTGACTTAATCCAGGATTCGGTGAGGCGTGATTCGGAATGGACGCGCGCCTTCCGCACTGCATGGGGACTCGAGGCGAACGCATCCCAATATCAAACCCGTGGCGCGGCGGCATTGAGGTTGTATCGTCTCAGCGCGGCGATGTTCGATGAGTTTATCTCCGAAAAATATCGCGATGTGGTGAACAACACATTACGATTGATTAAGGAAGCCGGTTACTCGTGAACCCTCTTGCAAAACGCGCGATAAAAATCCATGAACGATTGCTTGAATTTTATGGCGAGCCAGTGTGGCGCAATCCTTTGCCTGCAATTGACGAACTCGTCTCGACCATCCTCTCGCAGAACACGAATGACATCAACCGTGACCGCGCCTTTGAGGCTTTGCGGGCAAAATTCTCAACCTGGGAAGAAGTTCGCGATGCGAAGACAGAGGATGTGATTGAAGCCATCCGTCCTTCAGGATTGGCGAATCAAAAGGGTCCACGCATTCAACAGGTGTTGCGTTCGATCACAGAAGAGCGCGGCAGTTTGGATTTATCGTTCCTTAAAGAACTATCTGTGGAAGATGCGCGCAATTGGCTGACAAAATTCAATGGTGTCGGACCCAAGACTGCCGCAATCGTATTGTGCTTTTCATTAGATATGCCGGCCTTCCCCGTGGATACTCACGTCTACCGCGTGACGGGCCGCATCGGTCTCCGCCCTGAAAAGATGACCGTTGAACAAGCACGTCCTCATCTCGAGGGTTTATTCCCACCTGAGACGTATTACGCCGCTCACCTAAATATTATCCGCCTCGGACGCGAAATCTGCCAGGCGCGCAGACCGAGATGTGAAGTTTGTCCGATTGTAAAACTGTGTGATTATGGAAGAAGTAATATGTCATTGCGAGCCCGAGCGGAGCGAGTGGCGAAGCAATCTCCTCGTGAATTATGAGATTGCTTCGGGCTATCGCCCTCGCAATGACGGGTGGTTATCTGTTATCCCCATCTCCTCTGATCTTTCCCCTTTCCAACCGATCATATAACTTGGCGATATTTGATTCAGCAATATCATTTAGTGATAAATCCAATTCGGTGGCGATCTGCGCGAGATACCACAACACGTCGCCGAGTTCGGCTTTGAGCGCCTCACGCGTCTCTTCGTTGATCTGACCGTCCTTATCGCGGAACACCTTCTTGATCTTGCCTGCAACTTCGCCTGCTTCATTTACTAACCCAAGAGTCGGATAAATCACCCCATGACCAATAGTGGGATATTTTGCGGTCCTGCGTGATTTGGTTTGGTAGTCGTTGAAGTTCATTTTTTCTCACTCCAACGCTCGATTTTATCTCTTAATTTGACGTGTGATGCTCGGATCGCTAATTTTCTTGTCATCAGCGAGAAGGAATGCCTTCGACAAAATGATCGCTAATGTTTGGTCACCCTCAAAAGGGATAAACAACTTATCCTTACCCATCTCTCCGCTTCGGCGCGAGGGGACAATGCACAAATACTGATCGTTCGGTTCCATGAGAATATTGCCCGAGCCGAGATGTATCTTATATGTCCGAATATCACCGCGCACTACCAGGAACTTGTCGGTGAGTTTGCAGCGCTCGGAAATTTTCAAACGGGGCAGAAGAGTTTGCAGCACCTGCTTGCGCGTCTTCGAAGACTCGGTCAACTCTCCAAATGAATAACTATGCCAGTAGTCGCGGTAGCGCACTTCCGGTCCCCCATCCAGCCAATTGGGGTCATTGCCTATGCTTGCGACTCCGACAAACATATCCACGTCGCGCATGATTTCGGAAAATACCAGCGGCGGAATTTCTTCGAGGGGCAACGGTTCGGCAATTCCCTGACCGCCCCAACGTCGAGCGGCATATCCTCCCCCGTAACCATGAGCTTGATTCTCGTTCGCGTCAATTCGATAAAAGCGGACCTGGTCGGTGGTCAGATAAAGAAACGTCCCCGTTTCATTTGTGTCTCCGCCATAATTGTCGCCAATCCCCTCAATCCAATACTCGGCGCGCAAGCCCCACTGCGGCAACGTCTTTCTCGCGGGCGGGAATTCAGCGTCCACCAATAATCGGAGGGCGTTCTTCCATCCCTTCGCCGCGCATAGTGAATTGAACTGATGCTGACGCAGGATATGCGCGGCGTAACGATTCGAATAAACACGCGTGTTCCGCTCGGCGTCGGTAAGCAGATAGACTTCACGATATGCCTGTTTGAACGGCTGACGAATTTCATGCTCCATCAACCAACCGCGCCATTCCAAAACCACATCCGACTCGACGTTGATGGGATGCCACAACTCCACCGTCGTTGAATCGTCAATCCAGTCAATGGGTTGATTATCCCTTCCTACCATTCGCCCATCAGACCAGATCCCCGAGGCAGCTTTATCGGCTTTGATGAACTTCCAAATGAGGCGCCGCGCGACTGTTCCAACGAGCGGATGATTCAAATAGCGCGCCTGCCAGGATGCAAACGTCCACTTTTTTTGCATGAGATACAAATTATCTATGCGGTCACGCTGGGCAGGCAGCATTTTTCGGATGTCTTTTACTGCCTGATTAATCTCCTTGAGTTCTTCAGGATATTTCTCCTTGATCGCTTTCGGTGCGGATGAAAGTCGTTTCGCGTCGTTCCTGACCCAAACCTGCTCTACCTCGCTTCCATCTACCCTCAACTCCGAAACGACCTCGCCAAAATCGTCGCGGCGCAAGCCAATTTCTTCCAAACCATACATTGGCACTGACATCTCTTCGATGTCTTCGGCGGTCATCCCTAAACGTCTGGCGGCGGTTTCGAGTGCGCTGGCAATTAACTTTTGCGCGGTGTTGGTCTTGATTTTGATCTTCAAAATACTTAACTGTGCCACGCCTTCGCTGCCAGGCATATTCCCCAACGTCCAGAAACAGGCATTCCCCACTTTTCCCGCCCGGGGTCCAGAGCCTGGAATCTTTTTATAGGCTGAAACAGCCAAGCCTGCGAGCGCGCGTGCGCTTTCAGGATTGTCAGATTTACTGCACAACCAAGCCAATCCTTTGAGAATATCGGCATTGACTGGCAATGGAGTCTGAAGATGATCATAACGGTAGGCAGGTGTTGCGCGAGGTTTATCCACCAAAGGAAACCAACGTAAAAGGCTGGTGAAAAAGTTTGAGATTCCAATAATGTCCAGATACTTATCCATCCCCTTTAGCCATTTACTTCTTGGCGCGGAGCCTGTCACGCGCAAACAATGGAGCAGTAACTCAGCCCACGCGGTTTGTGACTTTGAATCCAGGGCGCGCAGTTCGCTTAGAGCGGCGTCTGCCCAAATGTCTCCAGCCATGAGAGGCAAATTGACTTCAGTATCTCCTCTCAATTCCTTGAGACGCAGAACCCATTTGCGATTCTCAACGCTCATATGTTCCGATTCGATGGATCGGATTAATCTTTCGATGACTTTATATATCTCATCACTGATCGGATGGTCTTTGAGATAGTCACCCAGGACCTTGATTATCTGCGGCACACCGCGCAGATACATATGAAGCGGTCCGCTTGAATGACCCGCAGACCAGTTCAGCATCGCAATGATATCCTGCTCATCAAAAGGTAGTTTGCGTTTGAGCATCTGAAGGAATGCCTCGAGCATCTGCCATCCCACCTGCCAGGCTTTTTGATCGTGTTGATTTTGAGGATACGTTTTGAACGGATACTTTTCAAGCCATGCCAACATCGCCAGAACGATGGTACGCTGCGTCTCTGGATCAGCGTTTAGAAACTTAACCCCCGCGGTGAAATTTTTCAGATCAAACGGATATTGCCGCACATTTTGGCGGGCAAGTTCTTCGACCAGCGCTTCGGCTTCTGAGCCCGCGGCAGTGTGCGAAAAAGCAGATTTGATAAAGTTGAACATCGAAGAAGCCTCTCATTTCTTATCCACCTACAAGAGGCACCAACTTGAGGAATGTTACCGACGTTTCTGGGTGAAGGGCGATTTCGTCGTCCAGGCGTTCGATTTGTCTGTCATCCACCAGGACGATGAAGCCGTTTCCCTCGAAGGCTTCGATTGCCTTTTCATATTGTGTAATTGGATTAACAAGCCGCGGCTTATGGAATTTGAACCCGTTCAATGTTCGTTCGGTGTCGTTGGGCTGAATCAACATCCGAAAGACCGCGGGCTGGCGGCTGTTGAATTCCTCCACTTCCTGAGTGACGCGCAGACGGATGAGTTCACGTATGCTGATCTTTTCCCCCGAAACGCGAACGGTAAATGTGTGTTCTGTTTTACCCAGGCTGGCAGTCGTTTCATCACGGATTAAGAGTTCAGTAAGCATGGGTGCCTCCTATCGAGAATATTGGGTTATAGAACAGTTGTACTAATTATAGAACCTTTTATAAGCGTGTCAAGAGATTTGTAACTTTTTAGTCCAAATGGGTCACTCAGCGTATTGGGCAACGCCATTTCCGAACGACCAGTTCTCCTTCTTCACTTCGACGAGGCTGATAAACACATCCTCCATGCGGATGCCAAGCTCACTGTGCAGGCGCTCTGCCAGCCGCTTATAGAACGCTTTCTTGAGTTCGACGGTTCTGCCTTCGTTCAGGGTGATCTGAATGATAACGATTTCGTCCGTGCGCTGAATGTTGAGATACTCAGGATCATAGATCAGGCTGTTTTCGTCATGTTCGCTGATGATCTGAAAGCTATCCTTCGGCGGGACGTTGATCGTGTCCACCATGGTCTGGTAGACGATCTCCCCCACTTTGCGGCGCAATTTCGCAGTCTTTCCTTGCAACAGGTGAATTTGTACCAGTGGCATAAGGGATTCTCCTCAGTTGTTGTGGACTTTAGTTTGGTAGTCGTTGAAGTTCATTTGGTTGCTTTCAGTTTTTGAAATGCTTCGGCGGGAGTCAAAATGGATGCCTTGATATAAGTTTCGAGTTCAGGGTGGTTGAGGATGTGTTTTCTGTCCAACGAAACGAGCATATCCACCCTGGCGATTTTCGCGGCGGCAATGATCGGAGCATCTTTCAATACGATCAATTTTGCCGCAGCCAAAACTGCCTGCTTGTTGACTTTAACCACTTCCATGCCTGCATGAACAAGAATATTCTCTAGTTCGTCCAGTAACGGTTGTTTCAAGTGCGACAGGTTGCGCCGTGTTTCTTCCAAAACGTAATCGCTGAGGATAATCATAATTTCCCCGTTCGCACCCATTATCATGAGGTCACGCGAATGCCCTTTGACTGAATTGGCGGCAGAAAACAGGACGCTCGAGTCAGTGAAGATACGATGTGTCATGACTGGTCTACAAGACCATACATTTCTTCAAGCAATTGCTTGCGGATGTCGCGGCTTCGCTTCATCCATTTCTCCTGTGTGATCCCATCTGCTTTCAAGGCTTCCCCGATTTTGTCGAAGGCTTCTGAAACGATGAGCTCTGCGGGCTTGATCAGCACCCCTGCCTCTGTTTCGACGAACATGACTACGTCCCCTTTTCGCAGATTCAACTTCTTGCGGATCTTGGTGGGAATGGTCACCTGACCCTTTTCCTGAATACGGACATATGTGTTCATAGTGTTTCTCCGAAAGTCATACTTTCATGAAAGTCGTGTATTCGGAGTATACCATGTCTCTGGATGGCTAATGGTGAGATGGTCTGCGCTCTTACGTGATTTGATTTGGTAGTCTTTGAAGTTCATAAAGATTTTACTTTTCCATTTCATATTTAATTTGAGTTGCGATCGCATCTAATTCAGATCTTTCGGGCAAATTACTATAATTTGGTCCAAATCTGAATCCAAAACCATCCCCTTCATATCTCGGAATAACGTGAAGATGAACGTGAAATACATCCTGCCCGGCTGCCTCACCATGTGCCAGAAAAAGGTCTACGCCTTCACTTTTCACTCCTGTGTTAGGCAAACTCAAAGTAATTCGTTGTGCAACCTGAAATAAGTGTGAGCCAATGTGCGCAGGCAAATCAGTCAGATCTGTGAAATGTGCCTTCGGCACTACAAGCACATGCCCAGGATTGACAGGTTGAATATCCATGAAAGCCAGGCATAAATCATCTTCATATACTTTACTCGCTGGTGAGTCTCCATTAACAATTTTACAAAAAATGCATGACTTCATCGGTTGAATCCTCCTGTTAACTTCTTCCACCACGCATCCCTCTCCCCAGGCACAAGGGGAATTACACAAATGCCGCGGGCGAAACCTTGAATCGTTTTGCCAGCGCGCGAATCTGACGAACATTCAATTCACGTTTGCCATGCAATATTTCTGAAACCACTCCTTGCGAGCCTACTTCAGGTAAATCGGACTGGGTCAATTGATGCTCTTCCATGAGGAAGTTTAATATCTCCGCGCCTGTAGATTCAGGAATAGGAAAATGCTCTTCTTCATAAACATGGATAAGCGTGCCAAGCGTATCTAGCAAACTATAGAGTGGATGCTTTTCATTTGTGCCTAATTCATCCAGCAATTCATTCAACCGTTTTACAGCCGCGTTGTATTCGCGTTCGTTGCGAATCGTGAGCAGGGGAGCGATATTTGTCCAGTGGGTCTGGATCTGGTCATTTACGAGAGTCATCTCTTCCAATCTCCTCGATCATATTCTTTATGGGTAAGAACATACCGAATATAAACTTTGCCGCGATTGAAGTGGATTGATGTGATTAGACGATATTTGTTTCCAGCAATATTGAAAACAAACAAGTCGTCCACTTTATCTGCTGAGGGAAAAACACTACGCAACTCAGAGAGACTATGGAACTCGGTTTTATCTACAACTTTGAACCATCGCGCAAGGGACGTTTCGCTGTCAGGGTACTTTTCCCAGAACTGCATCAATGCTTTGCGGGAGATGATGTGCATATCGATAGTTTATCTCAATTTGAGATATTTTACAAGCCCAATTTATTGACAATCTTTAGTGAAAATTCTCTGCCAACTCTCTCCACCACTCATCCCTTTCCCCAGGCACAAAGGGAGTGTATAACGTCAAGCGATCAGCAATGTCATCATATCGTTTCTTCAATTCGTCAGCCAATTTGCTTTCTTCTGTCACCACAGCAAATTCATTTAACATCTCATCTGTGATGAGCATCGGCATCTCAGCCCATTCGCCACGCGCCGCGTGAGCGGATAACTTCTCCGCGACACCGCTCCAGCCGTGCAAGTCCATGACCGGACGATATGAAGGCGTGGAAGCGTAGAACGAAACTTGTGCGCGGGCAAAGTTCATCTCTTCGGAAGTCGTTGCTATAAAAGCAGTTACAGAAACCGACACATCTTTCGGCTTTCTTCTTTCCTTTGTTGCTCCCTCCTCAATCGCTGGAAGAATCACTTCGCTCAAATATCTCACACTATGAAACGGATGCACATGAAATCCATCACACAATTCGCCAGCCAGTTTTGCCAAACCCGTATTCACGCCGGCGATGTAGATTGGAATTATTCCCTCACCCCCATCCCCTCTCCCACTGGGAGAGGGGCGCAGGGGTGAGGGCTGAAAAAACGGAGACATCAAAGTAATCTTGTAATATTCCCCTCGATAATTCAACTTCGTTCCGTTCTGCCAGCAATCCCAAAACGCGCGGATGACTTGAATCTGCTCATGCAGTTTTTTCACAGGTGACTCGGGCCAGGGCTGACCGAATCTTCTCTCGATATGCGCCTTTACTTGTGTGCCGAGTCCCAGGATGAATCGTCCGTTTGACTGCGCGGCTAAGTCCCAGGCGGTGTAGGCAATGCTCGCTGGGGAACGCGCGAAGGAAACAGCAATCGCCGTCCCGAAGTTAAGACGCGTTGTATGTTCGGCGATCAACGCGCAGGGCAGGAAGGGGTCATGTTGAGTCTCCTGAGTCCAAAGCGCGTCGAATCCAATCGCCTGCGCGGCTTTCGCAATCGCGGGGACGTCTTTCAATCCAAGAGGTGGAAGCGCGGCATCGAGTTTCATAAGTCCCTCGGTGGTCGAGTAGTGCTGGTGGTTGAGTAGCGAGCGCACTTTGCAAGCGTATCGAAACCAAGCACGTATCGAGACCACCAATTTCAAGTTCACATGTAATTTGATGGTCTCGATACGTCCCGCTAAAATCACGCGGGACTACTCGACCATCGGTAGTTCAATTAATCAAGCAAATAAGCCATGATCCAATTCGTTGTCGCGTTCAGTCCATCCATATGTGCGCGTTCGTAATTGTGCGACGCGTCGATACCGGGACCGATCAACGCCAGCGCCACATCGCCGCCCGCGCGCCAGAACGCTTCGCCATCCGAACCATAAAACGGATAGACATCGGTCTTGTATGGGATATTGTGTTTGTCTGCCAGTGCGCGCAGCTTTTTATTCAAACCCTCATGATATACACCTCCGCTATCTTTGATACACAATGTCGCGCTGAACTCATCCGACGCCTGACCATTTCCCACCACCGCCATATCTACTGTGACCAACTCCGTGACCTCAGACGGGATTCCCGCCGATGCGCCATGACCGACCTCTTCGTAATTGGAGATGTGGAAATACACGCTTCGTGCGGGACTTTGATCTGCTTCCGCCATCGACTTGATCGCAGCGACGATATTCGCCACACAGGCCTTGTCATCAAGAAACCGCGAGCGGATGAATCTATTCGTCACTTCGACGCGCGGATCAAACGCGACACAATCGCCAATGCTGATTCCCAACGCCCGCGTTTCTTTTTCTGATGTTGTCCGTACATCCAAACGGACTTCCATATGATCGTCATTGCGCGGGGTTTCACCGCCTGACCCGCTGTAAATATGACCAGAAGCTGTATCTATTAATACGGAGCCGCGTATCTTTTCACCTTTTGATGTAAAGACCCATACACCTTCAGTTTCGACAGAGGGCCACTGAATTCCACCAATACGACTCAATTTGAGCCGTCCGTTCGACTTGATCTCCTTTACAACGGCGCCAAGTGTATCCACGTGTGCAGTCAGTGCAACAGGTGCTTCATCACTTTCTCCTTTCCATTTTGCCACTAATGCACCCTTACGAGTTCTTGATAATTCCAATTGCTTGAACTGTGATAACTCGTTTTCAACAAAGTCGATCGCAGGTTCTGAAAAACCTGTGGGTGAGGGGATGTTCAATAACTTTACAAGAAAGTCAACGAAATAATCACTATCAATCTTTGGAAGGTTTGTCATTTATTTTCTCCAATTATCTAATTCAAAAATACATCGTTGGTCGAGTAGGCGGTGTTCGTCCGCCGTATCGAGACCACCAGGTAACAAAGGTGATCTTGTAATAAAAATCTTCTTGCTTACTGGTGGTTTCGATACGTTCCTCACTAACGTTCGGAACTACTCAACCACCGAGGTTTCAAACTGTGTGATCTTCTCCCTCCACTCCTGTGGAATGGGAATTGTCTTTTCTGCGCGATAATCATAAGTCACCATGATCACCTCCCCTTTGGCGATTTCCTTGCCTGATTCAACATCCAGAATATTCTGCTCCCATGTCATGGATTTGTTTCTCAACTCCGCGATGTGGACTCCGACCTTGATATTCTGCCCGAAATAGACTGGCTCAAGATATGTGATATGCACATCCGCCAGGATCACGCCAATCTCCATGAAGGATTGGTCTTTGGTAAATAATCTTAACTCGAGCAAGTATGCAATGCGTGCCTGTTCAAAATAGGTAAGATGTTTTGCGTTGTTGACGTGCCCCTGTGGATCCAAGTCCCCGTAACGGACTTCGATGGGATGATAAAAGCGGAATTGTGACATTCCGCGATTATACCTATCTTCATGTTTTGTAGAACAAAATATAAGTAACTCACCTTACGCAGTTACGCTCAAAGGCCGTCTACCCTCAAGGGTATGATGTGAGACCGCCGCATTTCACAGGGAAATCGCAGGGTCAGAGACCCTGCGGGAGCATAAAGTACGTAAACTATTTCTCTGGCAAAAAGCTGGTCGAGCCTGCCAGCACAAGGGATTGTGCAGCAGCGAGGATCATCCTCGCGCCGCGCGCGATCTGATTTTCGGCGTCAGTCCGCGTTCCTGCTGTGATACCAGCGATGATGCCCTTATTATTTATGATGCCAATGGCATTGTCAATGACAGATTGCACTTCGGGATGATCCGGTCCATCGGCGAAGCCCATATTGTTGGAAAGATCGCGCGGACCAACGACGCATGCATCCAAACCCTCGACGGAGCATAACTCAGGCAATATTTTGAGAAGTTTTTCACCCTCAAATTGGATAATGACCATCGTCTGTTCATTCGAAAAATTAATATATTCAGGCGCACTGCTCGTGTATGCCATATGACCTGAGGCTCGCGAGAATCCAAGTCCGCGTTTGCCAAGCGGTGTATATTTCACTGCATCAACAAGCATTTTCACTTCTTCCACAGTTTCCAGCCCTGGCATCATGATTCCCATCATGCCTGCATCGAGATATTGCAAAACAAGTTTCGGGTCTTTTGATCCGATGCGAATCATCGGTGTCATGTTTGTTAATTCACATACACGGATCACATTTGCAACCTGCACAGGATCAAGCAGTCCGTGTTCGGCATCCAGCATGTAATAGTCGAAGCCGGCAATGCCAAAGAGTTCCGCAAGTTGTGAGTCATCTGATGTAGAAATCACGCCGAAGGCGGGCTGCCCGGCTTTAAGTTTTGCTTTGGTTTTGTTTGGTTGAATGAACATGAAACCTTTACCTAACCCTTTCTCTTTGAGTTCAATTACAATATCTTGCCAACCCTTTACTATCTTTTATTGAAATTCTTCCTTCAGCATCTGTATCGATCAAGCCTTGCTCTTTGAAGGATACCATTGTTTGATTGACTCTCTTGCGCGATGCTCCAACTAAATCTGCAATATCGCCTTGTGTCAGCACAATGCTGATCTGTGTCGCACCATCTTTCTCCTGACCATACTTCTCCGCGAATGCCAGCAATTGACGCGCGACACGTCCGTTCACATCCAATGTTGCCAGCGCTTGAATTAATTGATCAGAGAGTCGCACGCGTGCGGACATGATCTTAACCAGATTGCGCGCCACAGGCGGGAAGTTATCGAGGATATAGTTGAATGTGACCTTGTCCATCCACAACATCAAACTGCTTTCCAATGTCACCGCGCTGGCGGATCGTCCCACACTATCAATCAGACTCATTTCGCCGAGCATATCACCACTTCCCAAGATCGCGAGAATGACATCCCGCTCACCCTGCTCGATGTGAATCTTCACCGTCCCATGCAAAATGATATACACCGCTTCGCCGGGTTGTTCGATGGTCATCACGTTTCGTCCAGCCTCGAATATTTTACGATGCGCGCGTTGTGCAACCCAATCCAATTGCGTGGGCGTTAAGCCTTCGAACAACTGAATATATGAAAGCCAGTTGCGAGTATCGTCCTTTTTGAAATCAACCATTCTCAGCATATTTTACTTCCATTGTCCCCTCTCCCTTTGAGAGAGGGGTAGGGTCGAGGGCTTTTGTAACAACACTGACACATTCCCTCCTGTTTCTTTCGCGCTGAGCGGAGCGTTAGCGGAGACGAAGCGCGGGGTGAGGGTAAATTCCAATCCTTCATACGCAGCAACCGAATCAGCGAACAGACTCTTTGCTGTCGCTTCCATGCCCGCGACCATTTCGTCAGAGTAGGAAGGGTCATGATGGAACAGGACCAATCGTCTCGCCGCTGATGCGAGAGCCACCTCACATGCCATCGTCACGGTCGAATGTCCAAATCCCTGCGTGGATGGAAATCCCACAAGTTGCCCGCGATAGTGTTCCTCCAGATATTGCGCGTCGTGGATCAACACATCCGCATCTTTTGCAAATTGCACCAGCTTTCGATCTGTACCCACATAACCCTCTGTATCCGTTGCGTATACAACGGATTTGCCGCGCCAGGCGATTCGATAGATATAGACTCCGCCGGGATGTGCATACGATTTATGAATGCGGATGACAACCGCTTCGTCGCTTAAGCCGACGCTTGATTCCGCTAAACGGATTCCATTCTCATCCCAAACAATGACTTGCGACTCGCGCACCGATTGAATGTCCTTCGATGACGACATGTCGCGCAAGCCAAGTGGAAACGTCTCCGTCGATTGATTGCGTTCCAACACGGAACTCAACGTTTCAGGCGTTCCACCTGGACCAAAAATATGCAGCCGCGCATTCGGCATATACGCGGGGACGAAGAAGGGAAATCCCTGTGTGTGATCGTGATGCAGATGACTGAACAACAGCATGATTTCATTTGCACGTTTGGTTCGTGCCAATTCGCGCCCCAATGGAATAATGCCCGTGCCGGCATCAAGAATAATTGTGCGTTCACCTGCGCGCACTTCAAGGCTGGCAGTGTTACCCCCATACTTGATCGTCCCCGCGCCCGGTGTGGGGTAACTCCCGCGCACACCCCAGAATTTGACTTTCAACTCATTTGACATCACAGCACCTCTGTATTCTTTGTAATGTCACTCTGAGGGAGCCGTTGGTCGAGTAGTCTTGAGCGTTCGTTGCGAAAGACGTATCGAGACCAGGCGACCGACACTTGCACCTGTATGCAAGTGCAGGTGAGAGTCTCTTTCATTACGTAGGAGATGCTTCGCTCCGCTCAGCATGACATAATCATCAATATGCTTTTATTATCCTCACTAGATGTTTTTTCTCAAGGAAAGTTTTCGCACGGAAGCTGGGAAGTTTTTCACAAGGAAGGTTACACTCTTCGCGCTGAGCGGAAGACCGAGCGTAGCGAGGTCTGTAGACGAAGCGCGGGTTTCAAAGCAAGCTAAAGTTTTCAGTTATACGCGCTTCGTCTTCGCCTACGGCTCCGCTCAGCGCGAAAACAATGGGTAAAATTAGAAAATTTGTGCTATACTTTGTCTGTGGCTGTGATTCGCTCATCTGATATCGGGAATTACCTCTACTGTCGCCGCGCCTGGTGGTACAAAAAGCAGGGCCTGGTCTCTGAAAATCAGGCTGAACTTGCCAGTGGATCTGAACTCCACCGCAAACATGGACGTCAAGTCCTCTCATCTAACCTTACCCGTACAGTTGGGTTAATTTTGCTGATGATCGCGTTAGTCTTATTTGCAGCGTATTGCACCGCGCAAATTTTGTAACTTGAAACCAGACCTGACATGTCTTATGCGCGTCTCTATTAACCATCCCGATTGCGTGGACATAGATGATGATTAATCAGCTTATCGCGGAGACATGTCAGGTCTCATGATGGAGAGATTATGTCTGTCCTCAACCGCCTTGCTCATTCTCTAGGTCGCCGTGACGAAGTCCCTAACCAGGAACTGGCGCGCGATCTTGCCGCGAAGAAGGATAAAAAAGGGATTCGAGAAATCGCGGAAAACCTGTGGAATAAAGACAAGAACATCCAGGCAGATTGCATCAAAGTTTTGTATGAGGTTGGAGTTATCGAACCCAAATTAATCACGGACTACACTGAAGATTTTGTGAAATGTCTCAGGAGCAAGAACAACCGTCTTGCCTGGGGTGGGATGACTGCCCTGGCTGAAGTGGCAAAGGCAGATCCGGACTCAGTTTTCAAACATTTGGATGCGATCAAGAAAGCGAAAGAAACTGGCTCTGTCATTACAGTCGACAATGCCATTTCCACGTTGGCATATACAGCCGCTGCAAATGGCAAATATAACGAAGTCATTTTCCCATATTTACTCAAGCATCTTTCATTCTGTCGCCCAAAGGAAGTCCCGCAACATTCAGAGAAAACTTTACCTGCTGTGAATACCTCCAACAGAGCCGAGTTCATTAAAGTCCTTGATAAAAGAATGGAAGATTTATCTGGTGGAGGCTTGGCACGCGCCAAAAGAGTCATCAAAAAAGCGATATTTATAGACTAGTTACAGATTACTGATCACTGTTGACTAATGCTTTATATTTCCCTCTTTCTCCTCTTCCTCGCCTTTATCTTTTTCTGGCAATCCAACCGCCAGCGCCAAGCCGCGGGTCTCCCTGGTGGACGCGTCATTTATACCGATACGCGCGGCTGGGGCAAACTGGAGAAGCCTCTTTTCTACGCTCCACTTGAATTAACTGGAAAGCCTGATTATCTTGTCCAACAGAATGGACAGATCATCCCTGTCGAAGTGAAGTCTGGTCGCGCACCCGAAGCGCCATATGACTCACACATCTATCAACTGGCATCTTATTGTTTGCTTGTTGAAAAAACATATGGCAAACGCCCGCCTTACGGAATTATCCATTACGAGACCCGCGATTTCGCAGTGGATTACACTCAGGAATTGGAGTCATCTCTGCTTGATTTGCTTGCCGAAATGAAACGCGATCAGCATAAAAAGGATGTTCCACGCTCACATGAGCAGGCTTCCCGTTGTGCGCGCTGCGGGTTCAGGAAGGTTTGTGATCAGAGATTATTGTAGGGGCACAGCGACGCGACTACCTGTCAATATTTTTTTCTGGTTTTGCTGTGCCCCTACAAAAGGTATAATTTATATACCATGCCCGAAGCCTTCATTCCAAAGCGACCAGTTGTCACTGCACACCAGAAGATGCCTGAAGCCTTCGTGGAAGCGGAAGCAATGTCAGCTTATTTCAAAGAAAGAGGCATGGAAGCGCCTTATGGCTCGATCTATGATGAAGACCTGCGTAAACGCATCCGGCATGGCGAATTTGATATGCTCATTGTCGCTGGCGGAGATGGCAGTGTCCTGCGGGCAGGACATTTATGTGCGCCCGGCGGCGTACCAATCTTGGGTGTGAACCTTGGAAGGATAGGCTTTCTCATTCAAGTTGAACGCCAGGAATGGCGCGAGTACTTTGATAAATTATTCAATGGCGAGGCATGGATCGAGAGCCGCATGATGCTGCATGTTGAGCACATCCGTGCAGGTGAGATCTTGGGAAGTTGGAATGCGTTGAATGAAGTTGTGGTTGCGCGCGGGCAACTGCTGCGGCCCGTCCGGTTGACCGCTTCGGTGGACGGACGTCAATTGATCAGCTATCTTACGGATGGGTTGATCGCCTCGACTCCTACCGGTTCGACGGCTTATGCGCTTGCCGCAGGTGGACCCATTCTCCCACCTGAATTGCGGAATATTTTGCTCGTACCGATCGCGCCGCATCTTTCTGTGGATCGAGCGATTGTTTTATCTGAAGGCGCTAACGTAAGCATCAGCAATCGCGGAGAAAACGCAGTGCTGAGTGTGGATGGACAACCGCCCATTACATTGCTTGAAGAGGACCATGTGGATGTATGCGCGGCAGATGTCACCACAAGGTTTGTCCGCTTTGGAGACCCCGGATATTTTTATCGCAACCTGACTGCTCACATGAATGAAAACTCTTTAGGATTTTCCAGATGAAAAGAACTTAACCACTAAGGACACGAAGGGTACTAAGGTTGGGAGATTGATGAGCGAATAGCCCTTCCTTAGATTTTCTTTGTGTACTCACCTGCACTTGCGCCAGGTGCAAGTGTTGTGTCCTTCGTGGTAAAAGAATAAGGACTACATTGATGACTGAAACACTTTATTGTTATGTTCATCCAAACCGCGAAACATCCTTGCGATGCAATAACTGCAATCGTCCTATATGCGCGTCCTGTGCAGTGCGCACACCGACGGGTTATCGCTGCAGGGAATGTGTCCGTGAACGGCAAAAGACATTCGAAACATCAGAATGGTATGACTATGTTTTGGGCTTTATCGTCGCGGCGTTGCTTTCTGGCATTGCAGCCTTTCTGGTCACTTTGATCGGCGGGATCGGATTCTTTGGATGGTTCCTCATCGCCGCGGGCGCGCCGACTGCTGCTGTGGCAATTGCTGAAGGTGTGCGAGCAGTTACGAAACGCCGTCGTTCACGTCAATTATTTATCACTATCGCTGCAGGTGTTGTGCTTGGCGCGTTACCTGTTATTCTATTCCAAGTCATCACGCAAAACTTTTTCGGCATCCTCTTTCAAGTGATCTATCTGATCATTGCCACTCCCATTGTTTACACCCGACTTTCTGGAATCCAATTGTTCAGATAATTTTTGCTCAGAGCGCCGTCCACCTTCGGCTTTTCAAGGCGGCGCTCGTTGGTCGCCGGGGACGGCGACCAGAGCAAGGTGATATATGCTTACCGAACTCCACATACAAAATTTTGCGATCATAGATAAACTCGATTTACGATTTGGTCCCGGCCTCATCATCCTTACCGGTGAAACAGGCGCGGGCAAGTCCATTATTCTCGATGCTGTTGTCATGCTCATCGGCGGGCGCGCAGACACGACTCTCATCCGCGCGGAATCAGATGCCGCGTTCGTTGAGGGTGTGTTCCACCTCAAGGGTCCAGAAAGAGAGGCGGTGCACGCCATCCTGCAGCGCGAAGAATTGATGGACGATCCCAATTATGTCGTGCTCATGCGCGAAGTCCGCAAGGAGGGGCGGAGTGTGGCGCGCATCAATGGGCGGACTGTCAGTGTTTCGCTGTTGAAAGAACTTGGAGCGATCCTGGTAGATATCCATGGGCAGGCAGAACATCTTTCGCTTCTCGATTCTCGCGCCCATTTGGGCCTGCTTGACCGTTATGCAGAAGTGGCTCAACCCTTGAGCGATTACCGCCAAACCTATCATGCCTTGTTGAACCTGCGACACGAGTTGAATGATTTGCGAAAGGCTCAGGCAGATGCCGAACGCCGCGTGGAGATGCTTACTTACCAGGCAGAGGAAATTGAAGCCGCGCATTTGAAGCCTGGTGAAGATGAAGAGTTGCGCAAGGAGCGTGATAGATTGGCGAACGCGGAGTCACTCGCACAGAATGCGCAGGAAGCCATTGCAGTATTAGAGGAGGGTTCACCAGAGACTCCTGCCGCGACGGATCTGGTAGGGCAGGCTGCTCAGGCATTGGCAGCGCTTGCAAAGCTTGACCCTGCTCAAAATGAGCTGGCAGGTCAGGCAGATCTTTTGCTCGATACCATGTCTGACGTGATTCACAATCTGCGAAATTATCTGGAAGAGATCGAATTCAACCCCAAGCGACTCGATGAAGTGGAGGAACGACTTGACCTGATCCATTCGCTCATACGAAAATATGGCGGCAGTATTCCTGCGGTCATCGCCTATGGAACTGAAGCGCGTAAGCAGCTTGAAACGATTACGGGCGCAGCAGAACGCATCAACGAACTTGAGCTGCAGGAAGCAAAACTGTTGGACAAACTTGCCAAGCAGGGGAATCTATTGACAGATAAACGCAAGTCTGCTGCGACCTCGATGGGCAAGGGAATTGAGTCTGAGCTTAATGATTTGAGGATGTCTGCCGCGAAATTTAATGTAGACTTTCAGACAAAAACCGACCCGAACGGAGCGCCCATACATAATGGCACGCGTATCGCGTTTGATCAGAACGGATTTGATAGAGTTGAATTCCTGATCGCCCCCAACCCTGGCGAGGGACTCAAGCCATTGGTGAAGATCGCCTCAGGTGGTGAAACCTCGCGTTTGATGCTGGGTCTGAAAAATGTGCTGGCGCGTGCAGATGAAATCCCATCCCTGATATTCGACGAAATCGATCAGGGCATCGGTGGGCGCGTGGGTATGACGGTTGGACAAAAGTTATGGAATCTCTCGCGTACGCATCAGGTCTTTTGCGTAACGCATCTTCCTCAGCTCGCGGCGTTTGGCGATGAGCATTATCAGGTGCAAAAGCTCATTCAAGGCAATCGCACATTGACGCGTGTCGAACGCCTCGATGGCGAACCGCGCCTGCTCGAGCTCTCGCAAATGCTCGGTGAGGTGGGCGAGGGGACTCTACGTTCTGCGCATGAATTGATGCAGGTCGCGAGGGGGATGATCAAAGGGAAGTAAATGTAAGGAAATAAGCTTCCTTTATATATGGATTTAATTCGACCAACAATTATTATCGTAACAGGTAGACCTGCAGCGGGGAAATCTACTCTCGCGAAATGGCTGGCGCAGGAACTGAAATTGTCACTTGTTAGTAAAGATAGCATAAGAGAAGTATTGTTTGATCGACTGGGCTGGAAAGATCGAGAGTGGGCACAAGTCCTTGGAAAAGCCAGTATTGACATAATGTTTTATTTTGCCCAAGCCGAACTTGCGGTGGGTCATTCCATTATTATGGATAATTCTTTTCACCCACCCATTTCAACACCAAGATTTAAAACTCTAAAAGAACAATACAAGGCGCAAAGCATTCAAATCGTTTGCAATTCAGATCGTGAGACTCTTTTTCAAAGATTCAAAGCCCGAGCAGAATCAGGGAATCGTCATCTTGGTCATGGAGATAAAGATGTCCTTAAAGAACTTTACGCAAACCTGGCTGATAATTCTTCACTGGTTCTAGAGATTGGTAGCTCCATTATCGAAGTGGATACAACTGACTTTGCTAAAGTTGATTATCAGGAAATTATGAAATCTGTGAAACCATTATTGGCAAAATAGGTAAGAGTCTCGCAGTTCCACATATTGGTGTATGAAGGCAACGCGCCGAATGATAAAAGCAGCAGACCCTACTCTCACAGCAGTGTCTGTTAGTTTCGGCTTGATTTCCCGTACGCTATTTTCAACGGCGGGAGTTTGTTGCCTTCGCCGCGCTTTGTTACTTCCACCCAAAGCGAAGCGGCAAGTTCATAGCCGATGATATGATCCTGCGGTTTCATTTGCAGGCGCAAGGGACCTTTAAAAGGCGCACAACTCAACAAGTGAAAAGGTGTTCCAGGCACGAGGCCAAGCTCACCAATATAGTGCAATTTTTCCATGTCATGCGTACGCACGCGGCTGACAATGCAATCGGAACCTGAAGGCACATCCAAAAGTGGAACATCATCCACTTTTGGCATCACGCCATCCCTGTTCGGAATTGGCTCTCCATGTGGGCAGCGCGTGGGATACCCAGCGAGTTCATCCATGCGGGCTTCGAGCTCATCGTTGACACCGCGCTCGAAAACGTCGGATAGTTCGTGCGCAGCTGCCCAGTCATATTTCATGACGCGCACGAGGAAAACCTCCGTGAGACGATGACGGCGCAAGGAAGGCAAGGCGATCTTTTCGCCATCAGAGGTAAGACGAACGCCGCGGTACGGCTCATGCACTAAATATCCGTTTGTATTCAAGCGTTTCACCATCGTGGAAATGGCCTGTGCTGAGGCTTCCACGTGTGAACTTAAAAGGGAAAGGGACACCTGCTGGTGATCCTGTTGCAGCCGGTAGATCTCAGCAGCATAGCGTCGCATGGCGGGACTAATGGTCATAAATCTTGTTGAAACTCCAGAAAATTATCAACCAGGTTGAAAACTGGTTGCAATTGGATATAGGGTAAATTTAATACAAATATCTAGATTATTCCGATTGTGAAAATTATACTACGTGCCGCAATCAGCAGATAAATACTGTCTGATTTCTGAGAGTGTCTAAATTCCAAGACATAACTCGTCACACTTGCACCTGCGTGTGATTTGCTTAGCAAATCATGCAGGTGTTGCGAGCCCGATAGGGCGAAGCAATCCCCTCACTGTGTTGGAGATTGCTTCGTCGGGCTACGCCCTCCTCGCAATGACGGTCATTTTTGTTTTCGATGTTAGGCACGCCAAATATTCTAATCTCTCAAGGAGAACCTTTATAGTGAGTAAGACAAAAATCTCTTTTATTATCATCCTGATGATGATCATGGTAAGCGCGTGCGGCGCGGCGCCAGCCGTTACTGAGGCACCTTTAGTTGAAGTTTCAGGTGACTTAGTCATTTATTCCGGGCGCACTGAGCCACTCCTCCAGCCGGTCATTGATGTGTTCAAGGCAAAATATCCCAACGTGGAAGTACTACTTAAGGCAGGGAGTAACAGCGAACTGGCGAACGCGTTGCTCGAAGAGCAAGCCAACCCACAGGCAGATGTGTTCATCACGACCGAGTTGTTCACGGTGCAGTCGCTGGCGCAGGATGGCATTTTTCAATCGTATCCGCCCGTTGGCGCGGACCAACTGCCAGCTGAGTTTCTTGGCACGGATAACCTGTGGACCGGACTCACACGCCGGGCGCGCGTGATCATCTATAACGCCGACCTCGTTTCACAGGACGAACTGCCAACCTCTATTTTTGACCTGACTGATCAGAAGTGGAAGGGTCAGATCGCCGCCGCGGGTTCGACGAATGGCTCCATGCAGGCGCAGATCGCCGCCATGTGGCAATTGATCGGCGAGGCAGAGACCGAAGCCTGGTTGAATGGATTAATCGTCAATGACGTCACGTTCTTTGGCGGTCACACGGATGTTCGCAAGGCAGTGGGTTCCGGTGAATTCAAACTGGGTCTCGTCAATCATTATTACTATTACCTGCAAAAAGCGGAAGGAAGCAATGTCGGCATCATTTTCCCAGACCAGGGTGAAGGGCAGATCGGGCTGATCACCAACGCCACTGCTGCGGCAGTGGTCAATGGCGCACCTCATCTCAGCGCGGCGCAAGCCTTCCTGGATTTCCTTGTCTCGCCAGAAGGACAGAAATTGTTCGCTGAACAGAATTACGAATATCCGCTTCTGCCTGGTGTGGAAGTTCACGGAGATGTTCAGCGGCTGGAAGGTTTCCGTTTTGCGGACGTGGATGTCGTGGAAGCCGCACAGGATTTCGAAGTGACATTTGACCTAATGGAAAAAGTTGCGTTGCCATAGTACACACGTCACGCTCTAAGCGTGACCTACAATTCGTTGAATTGGAAACAACACACACCCATCGTCTCAACCTTCTTTGGTTGAAATCTAATCCCATCAGCCCGCGGCTTGCCATTGCCGCCGGGCTGGTGGCGCTTTTTGTTGCCGTCCCGCTCATATACATTTTCATCCGTGCACTCGGAGCGGAGCCCGAAGCATGGCAACGACTGTTTCAAACCCGCATCTGGAAATTGCTGGGCAACACACTTGTTCTTGTCATTGCAGTGACGAGCGGTACACTACTGACAGGCGTGAGCATGGCATGGTTCACCGAGCGCACTGACATGCCAGGCAGAAAATTTTTCCGCTGGATGCTTGCCCTGCCGCTCGCCGTTCCCGCTTATATCGGTGGGATTGTTCATCTTGCGCTTCTGCGTCCACGCGGTGGATACATCCCACAGGTACTTGAAAGTATTTTTGGCCAGCCTGTGCCCACACCCAGCCCGATTGGATTTTGGGGCGCGGCTTTTATTCTCACATTGTTTACCTATCCTTATGTCTACCTGTTGAGTGCCGCTGCGTTCCGCTCTTTACATGCCTCACTCGAGGAAGCCGCCCGCACTTTTGGACGTTCTCCATTCCAGACTCTTTTCCAGGTGACTCTGCCCGCGTTACGTCCCGGGCTCGCAGCAGGCGCGTTACTGGTTGCTTTGGATATTTTGGCGGAGTATGGGACCGTGGCTTTGCTCCGTTATGAGACGTTTTCATCAGCGATCTTTGTCCAACTCTCGGGTCGCTATGACCGGTCAGCGGCTTCCATTCTGAGCGGCATTCTCGTTGCGTTGGCGATTCTCATCCTGTGGAGCGAACTGCGGCTACAGGGGCAGGCGCGCTATACACAAATGGAAAGCAACTGGCGTCCTGCGCCTCCCGTCATGTTGGGGAAATGGCATATACCTGCACTTTTGCTGGTAACATGTGTTGTTTCTGCCAGTCTGCTTCTTCCGGTGATCGTGCTCACAGTATGGAGCCTCCAAGCCTTCCTGGACCCAAAGACTCTGACAACTGTGTTTCACATAGGCTCGCAGGGCTTTGGCAGCTATGTGTGGAACAGTCTGTGGAGCTCAGGGCTCGCGGCATTAATGGCTGTCATCTTTTCCCTGCCTGTGGCATTATTGTCTGTGCGCTATCCAAATTGGTTCACTCGATTCATTTCCCGCTTTTGTCAGGTGGGATATGCCATCCCGGGCGTCGTCATCGCGCTCAGCCTGGTGTTACTTGTCAACCGCCTGCTTCCATTTCTTTACGCGACGCCGTTCGTCGTTGTCATTGCTTATGTACTGCGTCATATGCCGCAGGCTGTGCGTGCCAGCGAGTCGGCGTTAAATCAACTTTCGCCTTCCCTCGAGGAAGCCGCGCGCACACTGGGGCGCACATCGTTTCAAACGTTCGCTCAAGTGACTCTGCCGCTCATCCTGCCTGGATTAATGGCAGGTGGATCACTGGTCTTTCTTACATCGCTCAAGGAATTGCCAGCCACGTTATTGCTGCGTCCTGCGGGCTTTGACACGCTCGCGGTCCGTGTGTGGATGTGGGCGACGGAAGGCTTTTATTCGCAAGCCGCGCCTGTCGCGCTGTTACTTGTCCTTGCGTCGGCGTTCCCGTTATACTTCCTCCTGCGCAGAGAGCAGATCTTCAAATGACAGCATTGGAAGTACGAAATCTCGTCAAACATTTTCATGGCACCCAGCAATCGGCTGTCAATAATATTTCATTTGAGTTGAGCAACGGCGAAATCCTGGCGCTTGTGGGACCAAGTGGATGCGGAAAAACAACCACCCTGCGCATGATCGCTGGACTCGAACGTCCAGACTCTGGAATCGTCTGCTTGAACGATCGCGTGGTGGCATCTGAGTCGGTTTTTGTCCCACCCGAAAAACGCGGTGTCGGTATGGTCTTTCAGGATCATGCCTTATTCCCGCACCTGACTGTTTCAGAGAATATCGCCTTTGGCTTGCGCGGACAATCTCCCGCGCAGATCAGGCAAACCGTTGGAGAAATGCTGCACCTCGTCGGGTTGCTTCCGCTGTCGAAACGGTATCCGCACGCGTTGTCCGGTGGGGAACGGCAGCGAGTCGCGTTGGCGCGCGCGCTGGCTCCACGTCCTGTGCTCGTGTTGATGGATGAACCGTTTAGCAGCCTCGATGCGGACCTGCGGATGGAAATGCGCGAGCATGTGCGCAGGATTTTGAAATCCATGCAGGCCACGGTGATATTTGTCACGCATGATCAGGAGGAAGCGCTTTATATGGGGGATCGTCTCGCTGTCCTGCAAAATGGACACATCGAACAGATCGGCACGCCTGAGGAAATTTTCCACGAATCGAATACACGCTTTGTGTCTGAGTTTATGGGAGATAGTGACTTCCTCATGGGAAAAGTCACGAGTGGGGGAATTCTGACCGAAATTGGTTTATTGAAACAAGTGGTTGACTTGCCTGTTTCCACACCTGTTGAGATCGCACTCCGCGCCGACGACATTGATTTCCTCGTGGATGGCAGCGGCAACAGCGTGATCGTGGAGCGATTCTTCCGCGGGGCATTCAATATTTATCGTTTGCGTCTGGACTCTGGTCAAACCCTGCATGCATCCACAAGCCATACACAGATTCTGCCTGTGGGCATGCGCGTGCGCGCTTTCATTAGTGCTGAACATCCGCTGACGATCTTTTCAGAAGCTTAAGCTCATCAACTTCCAATAAAATTCTAAATAAATCTACATTGTGTTTTTGGCATTTACGCCTAAAATACTACTGTCAACGTGAGGGCGTGCCAAAACGCCCTTCGTGTATTTAAGAATTGCTCGCTGGTTGAGTAGTGCTGAGCCGCTTTGCAGCGAAGCACGTATCGAAACCAGCAATAACAAGTAAACATGAAATTGGTGGTTTCGACACCTGCACTTGTGTGCGATTTGCCTGGCAAATCATGCAAGTATATGTCCTCGCTATCGCTCGAACTACTCAACCACCGAACTACCAAACTAAAACCATGCGCCTCAAACGTTTTCAACTCGGACTCATCCACGTCGCGGTCGCGATGACTCTTGTTCCTATCAACAGCACACTCAACCGTGTGATGATCAAGGAACTCTCCATCTCTGCGACCCTTGTTGCGATTCTTGCCTCACTGCCATATCTCTTCGCCCCCATCCAGGTTGCGATTGGCTCCTATTCGGATCGTCATCCTATTTTTGGCTTTCGACGCACGCCATATATTCTCGCAGGTCTACTCCTGTGTGTGCTTGGAGTGGTTGTCTCACCACAGGTTGCGTTCCTGATTTCAGATAACTTTTCATTGGGTCTGCTTGTGGGTATCCTCGCGTTTGGCGCGTGGGGTATGGGATATAACCTCTCCGCAGTTTCCTATCTCTCTCTCGCATCCGAACTCTCAGGCGAAAATGGACGCGGCAAGACCATCGCCACCATGTGGTTCATGATGATCGTTTCCATCATTGTGACTGCGATTGGGCTCAGCCGCATGGTGGACCCGTATACACCTGAAGCCTTAATTCGCGCATTTGGAGTTGTAGCCGCCTCAGCCTTGACGTTAGGCCTGCTCGGCCTCATCAAATTGGAACCACACTCAAGCGTTTCTTCCTCAGCTGCATCTGAAGCCTATACTGTTAAACAAATGACATCCGCGATTACTGCGAACCCTGTCGCGCGAGTGTTCTTTATTTATCTGCTTTTACTCCTGGCTGCCATTCTCGGTCAGGATGTATTGCTTGAACCCTTCGGTGCAGAAGCCTTCGGCATGACTGTGACCCAAACCACGCGCATCACCTCCATTTGGGGAACGTTCGTTTTGATTGCGATCCTTATTGCAGGCTTTCTCGAAGGACGCGTCTCCAAGCGTCGCATTGCACAGTTTGGCAATACAGGTGCGTTGCTTGGTTTTATCGTGATCGTGATTAGTGGCATCATGATCAACACGAACGTTTTTTACACAGGTGTGACATTGCTTGGCTTGGGCACAGGGCTCTCCACTGTTGCAAATCTTTCCTTGATGTTTGATCTCACTGTCCCTGAACATGTTGGGCTTTATATCGGCGCATGGGGATTCTCCAACGCGCTCTCGCGGTTAACAGGATCGGTTCTCGGCGGCGTTTTGCGTGATGTGGTCACGCAGGTCACAGGCATCGCGTTGAGCGGATATCTTGTCGTGTTCAGCATCGAAGCGTTGATGTTATTTGTTGCTACATATATGCTCTATCGCATTGATATCAATGCATTCAAAAGAAAAGCCCACAAACCCGCCTTCGTCGATAAGGTTGCGCTCGCCGCGGAATAAAACAATGCTGGCCAAAGAAGTAATTTATTTTGCTGGATCAGATTTCAATCCTTCTTCACACGAAGATGAAGAGGGCGGTCAGGTCTGTATCCCCAATATCAGCCCGAAGGAGCGGAAGAAGCGTGTGCAGTTTGCCATCCGATATTTCCTCTTCACGCTTGTCGTGCTGGGCGCGCTCCTCGCTTTCGATGTGAATCCGCTGTGGCGTCTGCCGCTCTTTTTCATGTTCAGTGCGGCAACCACGAGTTACATTCAGGCGCTCGACAAGACCTGAGTGTCCCTTGCGTCGCGCGGTCTGCGCAACATCTCCGACAGAAACGAAAGAATCAAAGACCCAGCCGAATTGAAGCAGGTTCGCCGTCAGGCGCGGCGGGTGATACTCAAAGGGTTTCTCGTTGCTCTTCCATTAACACTGGTCGCGTTTATACTCCCTCAATAAGTGATCCTAAAAGCTTTAACATTCTTTAGGTATGTCACTCTGAGCGATAGCGAAGAGTCTCTGAAACAATCATAGAGATTCTTCGCTCCGCTCAGAATGACATTGCACAAGGTGAGACAAAATAATGACAGATGAATGGCTTTCCTTGAAAGGCGCGGCGGAGTTGCTGGGTGTGCATCCAAGCACAGTCAGGTTGTGGTCGGATAAGGGAATCCTTCCAACGCATCGTACCTCAGGCGGGCATCGCCGTTATCGCCGTGATGATGTGCTATTATGGGCAAAGACCGCGCGTGAAGTGCGTGTTGAGCCTGAGGGGATCATGCGCCTGGCGATGAAAAATGTCCGCGTGCAGATCGGGGAAGCAAATCTCGAGTCTGAGAGTTGGTATCAAAAGCTGAA
>JAKEFL010000282.1 GCA_022616105.1 Anaerolineae bacterium
CGCGCTTTTTTTCTTTGCCCTTGGAGCAGCTCCAGTTTGGTTTTTTCTGACACCGCATGTGTTTATCAGTGTTCAGATCGAATATCTTATATTGCTGCCTATTTATCTATTGGCACTGTTCTATCTTTCTGTGAGGGTGATGAAGTTCATCTTCGATCATATTATCCCGGAAGCACCTGGTGTCCTGATGGATATGCTTTCTCGAGCCACCGAGACCATTGCACGCAAATCCTTCTGGCAGTACGCAGAGATTCTCGAAAAGGAGCCACAGCCTGTTTACTATGGACGTGTCGCAAGTTGGCAGGATGTTGAAGGAAATCACTGGAAAAGTCTGCAATATCACTTCTTTTACGCGTTCAATGACTGGCGGTTGGCTGCGAACGGTATCAATCATCATGAAGGCGATTGGGAAATGGTCGCCGTCTATTTAAAGAATGATGCGCCTCATTCGGTCTTGTTCTCACAGCATGGGACAGGCGCGATGGAATTATGGGAGAACGTGCGCTGTGTGAAAGATAAAGACGGGAAGGAGATCACCCATCCGCTTATCTATGTTGCGCTGGGTTCACACGCCAATTACAGCCGGCCGCAGGTGATCCGCTCGGCAAGCCTGTTTCATGAAGGACTGTTTCAACGTTTCATTTACTGGGCTGATGGCTTGATCCATTTTCTGTTCATGCTCATTAACCCCAGTCAGAAAGCGCGTCAGATCGCACTGAACAAATTGACTACACATCCAGCCATTGCATTGACCGAAGAGACCTTTGAGAAGCTGCGTGATGAGAAGGATCATTACCTTGTGAGCCTGCCGATGGAGATCGCAACGGGAGATGGTTTCCGTATTGGCTATGAAGGCGATACCAAAAGCGAGAAGATCGGCAGATCAAGTAGTTATCTCAAACGCGTCATGTCGAACCGAAAGGTGGTGCATCCCAAGTCACGTGAGTGGAAGCAGATGGTCATCTCTCCTGAACCTGATTGGGTGCAATATAAAGGCTTGTGGGGGGTGAAAAGCCTGATGAAGGATGAATCGGGTCCTCCCGGCCCCAAATGGGACCGGCCCGACAAGTTATTTGCTGTCTACCCACGCAAAAGGTGGGACAAATCTCTGGAGTGGCTAACGGAATTAGAGCAGCGCTTTATCGCGAAAAGCAAAAATAAGAATTAGAGGTCCTGCAAGAGTTGGAGAATCACAGGTAAAACGTTGGTTGACAGATAAACAGGCCCTTGCGATATGGTGGATCATAAGTTAATTCTAACAGCACATGCAATAGGGTATGTGCGACTGTTCTAGTTGTACTGCCGCCGGAGGTCTTGTCCACTTTGCGGGCTATAGCGATCGTATGGGTATTAATGTTAGCAAATCGCACGACTAAACCGCCAGATAGATGTGGTTGTGTCATTCCATAACTACGAATATTAGAAAATAGCAACCAAGACTGGGCCAAAAACATTAGCAAGGGTATGTATTATTATTGATAAATATAACATCTTGTATTTTTTTATTATTAATGTTGTTGATAATGTAAGTATCGGAATGGCAACAAAAAATAATACCGGATTAACAGTGATTCTCATATAGTGTGCTCCCCAGAATAAAATAGCCTGAATAATAAGAGCCGTATTTTCTTTATAACCATTCATAACCATGAATCCGAATAATAATCCACGAAAATAAGCTTCCTCAATCACTGCCACAAAGGATAATTGCAATACAAGCGTATTAATAGTGTAGGTTAATAAATTAGGCGGGAGAGTCTCCCGTATAGGATTCAAGATTGCAATTAGCAAGGCCGTTATTACAATAGTGCCAACTGACCACAACAAACCAATAAAAACTGATTTCAGACTTGGTGTTCTAATGCTCTTTCGATTTACAATTATGTAAATCGAAAGTATCAGACCTAGGAAAATCAAAAGAGTTTTGTAAACTATAGTATCTTCTCTTCCCAGGCCAGCTGCCAGAAAACAAGTTAATACTATTGTCCACAGAGAAAAATGGTCTCGAAATACATCCAGACCGTTAATGTGGAAAATAAGTATGCTCAATACAATTATTGAATAGGAACTAATCGTATATAAGTTTTGATAGTTTATGTACTTGTTGTAATCTCCACTGGATCCTAGAGATATTAATGGCAAAAGATAGAATTGCAGGATTATCAAAATGATAAACACAATTCCTAATTTTGGATTTACATACCTTTTAGTTTCTTTAGCAGAATGTGCGAAATTAGAGTTTTTACCAATCATAAGCTTGTCCAGCAGAGAGTTACTAACGACGAACTAATACTGCAAATTTTATGTGCTAACAAATTTAGGGAGGAGGAGGAATCCCAGGAATAAGAATTAGTATAACCAAAATCGTATAAGTGACGCTGTAAGGGGTCACATAAATGGTGGGTGGTTGTAAGTTTTGGGTAGTCTCTGCTACTTCATTTACAAGATAAGGTGCACCAACTATTCCATCGAATACGGTTCCCCAAGGGGCAAGTTGTGGATACGCATTTTGAGCCGTTTCTCCACACCCGGGTGAGTAACTTGGCTCCCCAAGATAATAGCTCACTGGGGCTACAACTAGTGTGTTTACGGCATTGAACGCAAATGGTGTTGGTGTCCCATATTGTGTAGCAGTTGGCGTAGTTGTTGGACTTTGATATGCCAAATTGGTAGATTGTGCCGCTATATTTGTAGCACAATTATTGGTAGGACTCGTACACGGAGGTGTCGGTGTGGGTGATGGAGACGGTGTGGGAGTAGGAGTGGGTGATGGAGTCGGTGTAGGAGTAGGAGTGGGTGATGGAGTCGGTGTAGGAGCAGGAGGAGAGCAGTAACCGGGATCACCAATGCAGTCAATCGGAATATTGCCGGTTGGGTCAATATATTTCAAAGGATTATTTAGTACGTAAGAATAACGATTGTATGCCTGCGGATTGGCTCCATCTGGCACAATGGTATCTGCACTTAGGAAGCGACCAATCTTGGGGGAATAGAATCGTGCCTGATAATGGTAGATGCCCAACCCCGCCATCTCGCGCTGGCCAGTATAGAGTTTATCTGTAAGAATACTGCCTGTTGACAAACGAGTTTCACCAAACGGGTAATAACGATTTTCACCAAGGATATTTCCGCTGGCATCAGTAACAACACTTGCAGAGCTTAAGTGGTCTTTCAAGATATAGTATAGTGTACTGTTAATACGGATTGCACTCGCGGCGGGATAATAGGTTACTGTGCGCGTGACACTGCCGCCAGAGGCTTTGTCCACTTCATAGATTCCACCTATGTACAGCGTTTTGCTTCCATCTGGTTTGATTTTCTTCACAAGATTTCCATCGCCATCGTAGATGAATGTTGTCGTTTGCCCGCTGACGGCGACGGATTTGAGACGGTTCTCGGCATCGAAGGTTTGCGTGTAGGTCAATCCACCTTCCACGCGCGTGATCATGTTGCCATTGGCATCGTAGGTGTACGTCCCACCCCCGCCGGAGAGGGAGGTCACAGCATGTTTGTGAGCCGCATCGCCGTAGGTGTAAGTGGTCGTGTCTTTGTTGGTGATGTTGCCAATAGTGTTGTAGTCGTAGTTCTGGCTGTAGGGCCCACTTACGGTATCGAAACGGTCGAGTTCGTCATAGGTGTAATTCAGTATTTCACCGCGCGTGGCATCCACGATCTGGCTGATATTGCCGTTGTTTTGATAGGTATAGGACAGATTGAGGCGTGGGCTGGCAGGTGTTGTCCCACAAGCCTGCAATGTACCAGAATACACGCGTAATCCCGTCAAGCGCAGGGTATTTGTATTGTAGCAGAGCTGCTGCTTCAGTCCATTACCCAATACCTGGTCCTTCACCTGCCCGCTAGCTTCATAATGGATTTGCGAAATGTAAGTATTCGTCCCGCTAAGGCTAGAGAGCGCGCCCATGTCATTATAGGCATAGGTCAAATTCTCTGTGCTTCCCTGACTTGGCACAGTCTGTGTCAACGGACGGCTGAAGGCATCGAATGTTGTGTTGATACTGTAATTCGTGCCCTCGATAGTATGAGTCTCGCTTGTAACCTGGCCCAATACGTTGTATTTCCAGGTGGTTGAGCTGTTGCTGTCGCTCATGCCAGTGCGGCGCCCCTTGCCTTCGTTGCCACCTGTCGTTGCGTCGTAGGTATAGGTGACATCAGGTGTGGTATTGCAGGCACCAGGTCCTGTATAGGTTTTCCCTGTTGGGCGATTGAGATCGTCGTAGGTGATTGTTGTTACACAATTGCGGGCGTCTGTCTGGCTGGTGAGGTTTCCAAGAACACTATAACTGTACGTCCACGCGCCCATATCGGGATCAGTCATGGAAGTCTTCCGCCCAAATCCATCGTAGCCGAGGATGGTCTGGTTGCCTGCTGCATCGGTCACCTGCTTGAGCAGGTCATAAGCAAGATTATAGTCATAAGTTGTAGTGGCATACAGGGTATATGTACCGCTGCCAGTATACTCTTCGACTTTTACCAACAATCCAAACGCGTTCTTCTCATGTACCTTCTTATGATCGTTTCGATCTATTATCGTTGTGCGCAAACCCGAGTAAGTGAAGGTATCATCACTGCCATCCGGGTAAAGGATCGAGGCAGGCCTCCGAAGGGCATCGTATGTTCTCGTCGTATAAGGAACGCTCGCCCAATTAGGCGCATTATAAGTCCCACCTGTCCAGCTCAACGTGCGCGGTAGACTGCTATCCCGCACCAAGCCCAGCCCGTTGTAATAAGTATCGGTCATCACTAACACGCCATTGGTTTCAAATGGTCTCTGGGTCTGGATCAGACGACCCAGGCCATCCATAAACTGCCAGGCAGTACGATAGCCGTTGATCGTGTCATCCCGCACTTCCATTGTAATCTTAAACGGCGCGCTGACAGACAGCGGATTGCCGCCAGGCGTGGGATAGGTGTATTTAATATTCTCCTGCCCCTGGGCATAACCGGGATATCTTACGGTCAATACCCGGCCTAGTCCATCATAGGTCGTTGTTGTGGTATTCCCGTTTGGGTCTGTAGCTGTAGTTGGCAACCCCAATCCAAAATCATAACCCATGGTTGTCGCGGGGATCAGGGGTGGATCGGTTGACGTAATGTATGTTTTTAAAGTTGTATCATAGCCGGTCAAATAGGTAAGATATGTTCCGCTCGGTTGGCTGCTGGTGTTGCCATAGTTCTTAAACAGGCGCGTTGTGGTCACGTTGCCATTGGTGTCATAGATGTATCGCGTATCAATCGTCTGTGTGCCATTTACGACGCGGCTAAGAGTTGGCTTGTTAAGAGTGGGCGAACCAGCGCCCGGCAAGTTGCCATTATAGCCATATTCCTGTCGGGAGACTGTCCCGCCTGAGCCAGTAATAGTTCGCGACGAAACCGTGTTGAGAATCCAAACTGAGGGAGACATATTGGTTACGTAGCTATATTCAACTTCTTTATAGAACTGGCCTGCTCCCTTATACTGAGTTTCTGATATTAAATTGCCCGTAGACGTCCAATTGTACAAATACAGTATAACGCTTACCTGAACCAGGCCACTAGTTGTACGCTGGAATTCTTCCACATACTGGGGTGTGGTAAATACGGCTCCTGGTGCGATTGCAACGCCGGTGGTCTGGAAGCTGGTATTGGTCTGGCTAAGAATAGTACCGGAGGCATCTTGAAACTGCGCCTCATATTCTCTCCCTGGCTTCTCCTCATCTGTATGAAATTTATGAACTGCGATCGAAAAGGTTGTCGTGCCGTTCATTACTTTTGAGGTGGCCGTGGTCTGTCCATAGCCGATCAGCCCACCGATGTTGCTTGCATTGCACCAACCAGCGGTGGAATCGTTATAACACGGCGTACTGTAAGCGAAGGTCGATCTAATCATCTGGCTGCCAGCCACGCCGTCGGTAACGTCAAATGTATTCACGCGCCAGTTGTACCAGGAGGTGAGAGGTCGCCCATCATGTTCATAGACATAAGAGGTTGCTCCGCCCCAGCCATTGTTGGTCGTTTGCAGGCGCGGGTATGCCCATTCATAGCATCCTACCCCACAGTTGGCGCGGTTGGGCTGGTCAATATAGCCAAAGTTGATTGTGGGCGCATTTGTACTACCACCTGAGATTGCCAATGAGGTCAGAGTTGTCGTTTGCCAACTCTTGCCATCATCAGTGTAAGGGCGCACTGTATGGACCAAATCATAAGCGCGGACAGTACTTGTTCCATGTTTGACGTCAATACGATCCAGGAGGAAAGTATCCCAATTATCCCATTCCGTTATGGGAGCAGGTATATCAAGCCCTCCCCGGCTTGCACGCACAAACACAACCGAATAACCTGGAAGCGGAGTACCTGAGGTATGGCTGGTATAGGCAATTGTGTCAATGTAACTTGCTTGGTTATAGTTGGCGGCTGTTCCGTTCACAGAGCGGCTCTCTTCATAGTAGGTGAACGTCATTCGGTTGCCATATACATCAGTTACCTGGTCGGCGCGCCAGCGACCAGCCACTACGTTGGGCTCATTGCCAGCATAACCCAGAAACACCCACGCGCCACTAGCCGCGCCAGGGTAGCCCTTCATCGCCGCTAGTTGTTCCGAACCGACAGTATACCCGAGCCTCCAGCGCGTGCCGTCCTTTTCCACCACTTCCCACCATTCGCCGGTAGTGTTTGCAGTGGAAGGATTGCCCAAGACATCATTATAATGTTGGATATAAAGGAAGCTTTCGTCCTTGGTGTGATAACGGCCAGGTGTACCACCAAATTCAGGGATGAGTTCATAACCTGTACCATTGATTAACAAAAGGAATTTATTTTCGTAACCATATGACCCGCCACCACAGGGATCACAGCCTCCATTGGTGATCTTGCGCGCAATCTCGGCCGTATCTATGCTCCAGCCCATGCCTACCCACGGCGCTTGAACATCTCCTAACACGCCATTGGCAATATTGCCGGAATAGGATAATGACAGAGAAGGCTGCATACTGTTGCGCCCAGGCGGAACCCAGATCGGGATGGAATAACGAGAGGTGCCTGTGAACAGGGCAGGATAGGCATCATCGAAAAGGATCACTCCCGCGCCATCCTGCGGGAACGACGGTCCAAAGCCCACGCCCCAGACTGAGAAGTGGGTCACTTCTGCTGTGATCTGATTGGCTTCGCGATCAATCGTTTTCAGCGGCACACGCACCCATGTGCCAGAGGCTTCATCCAGTGTGGTTAAAAATGGAGTGATGTCTGCGCCCATCGTAGAGAGGTCTGTGAGACCATCGAATAAGACTGCGATCTCTACAGGTTTATCAAATTGTGCCTCAACAGATTCCAAAGGAACGATTCGATCCTTTTCCCGCAAGGGCTGAGCGTTCTCAGGTTTCGGAACACGCATCTCTAGCGCGAATTTCAACCATACTTTATCTGCATTGCCTGGCAAACCATCACCAAGGTCCTGAATAAGCAAGCCGCGTGGTGCATTGATCGCGTTCTCAGGCAGGTTGACCTGGATATGTCCGTTCAGCCCATCTGCCTTGCCGCCTTTGGCGTCCAGCATCTTCATGTCTTTTTTCGATGAAAGAATGGTAAGAACTGACTCCCCTAAAAGAGGCTCAGATAACCCAACTGCTGCAAAGGTCGCAGAGTCTATGAGTTGTACTTCATCGAGCTGTGCATCCACCTTCACTATATATGTCAATGTAAGTTTCTGTCCAGGAGCTAGAGTTGTTACACCTGCCTGATCGCCATTCCATGTGAGGAGGCGAGTCTGTGGGTCGAAGTTGAAATCTTTGAATCCACTTTGCCCTGTGCCAAATTCTACTGGCAAAAGGTTGGAGAAAAGTAGTCCGCTTGCTGGAAGCTGTCCTTGATTGGTGACCTCGATGGTAAATGTCACTTCGTCACCTGGTGTGGCTTGCTCAGGGGCAGCAGTAAACTTAAAGGAGAGCAAAAATGGCTGGCTCGCTACAGATGTCTGTGTAGATGTACTCACAGCTGTTTGGCTTGGGTCTTGTGTTTGCGTAGCAGATGGGGTGGTTTCCAACGTAGCGGTTAGCGTTGAGGTCGTTGAAGGCTCAGGGGTTGGCGCTTCAGTGTTTGTTGGTGTCGGCGTCGCAATCTGAAACGCTGCTCGCGAGGACAGGAGTGCATTTGATTGGGCCGCTGATCCTTTCCTTCCGGGTAAAGCCGGAGGCTCAGCGGCTTCATGGCTGGCAGCCTGCGCCAGCGCCGCGCTCGGAACCAGCGCGTTGAATAAAATTGCCGCGCTCAACCAAACGCGGATCATGACTGTGTAACGTGTCCTTGGTTTGACTGCAAACATACTACCTCCCGATTTAGTCTGCAACCAGGAACGTGTCCCTGATTGTATTAAGATGTCTGGATTCCATAAGAGGTGTATAGATAGGTCCCTGTATGGATAACCATCTACAAATATATAATACAAAAAACTAGAATCAAAGTCAATAGAAATGTTGGTCTAATTTGAGACGTTCCCCTAACTTTTTTCCCATCTTGCATAAACTGCCTGAGATAATAATCTTCCTGCACTTTGCTCGCGGGTGACCAGTTCTCCCATTTCGATCTTTCCCCCAAATCCACTCATCATATCTTCCATCGCCTGTGCCACATGGATGGCTGAAGCGCGCACCGCGTAGATTGTTGTCACAACAAATAAAGGATTATCACTTAAGCACGCGCGGCACGCTTCGAAAAGATTCGGTAGAGATTTATATACTTCCCACACCTCGCCTTTCGGTCCGCGACCAAATTTAGGAGGATCAAGGATGATCCCATCATATTTCACTCCACGCCGCGCTTCGCGCTGAACGAATTTCAACGCGTCGTCTACGATCCAGCGGATGGGTTTGTCTGTCAGCTTGGATAATGCCTGGTTTTCACGCGCCCAATTCACAGATTTTTTAGAGGCGTCCACGTGAGTCACTTTTGCTCCAGCATAAGCAGCCGCAAGAGTTGCCAAGCCTGTATATCCAAATAAATTCAATACATTGAGTTCTTTTTTTGATCCTGCGATCAACCCGCTAAACCAATCCCAATGCGTTGCAACTTCGGGGAATACGCCTAAATGACGACCGGGCGTGGTCATGATCCAAAACTTTATCTCTCCCTTCTCAATGATGGATGGGTCAAGAACGTATCTCATCTCCCACTTTTCCTCCACCTTCTTTTTGAAATCCCAATGCCCACCGCTTTCTTCACCCGTTGGCTGAAACACAGCATGAGCTTGTTTCCATTCAGCATCAAGCGAACGCTTCCACATGGCTTGAGATTCGGGCCGCACAAAAACATAATTACCAAAGCGTTCGAGCTTCAATCCATCACCGCTATCGAGCAAAGCATAATCTGTCCAATGCGATGCTTCGAGAAGATTGAAGGATTGTGATGTGATCATAACGAGTAGGACATTAGATGGGGAGGGGAAAATGTTACAGCTACTTGATTTTTCTCTCAAAAGCTGTATAATGTGGGAAAAAGTGGTAGAAAGTGGTAGGACGCCGGTAGCGCCGGCGTTCGTTAGTTAATAGGAATTATAGCACAAATGTTCTTGGGTCAGTTCCAGCATAACCTCGATGATAAAGGGCGCCTGATGATCCCGGCGCGTTTTCGTGAATTGCTGGCAGCCGGCGCCTTTATCACACAGGGTTTTGATCGATGCCTTATGGTGATGACAGATATCTACTTCAGACAGGTGTATGACCGTATCAGCGCAATGAACCTCGCAGACCCGAATACAAGATTCTTGCGTCGTTTCATTTTATCAAACGCCTATCCGGTTGAAATCGACAAGGTCGGGCGTATTCTTGTTCCGCAGAATTTACGTCAGGGCATCTTGCTTGAAAGCGAAGCGATTGTCGCGGGACAGGGCGAATACTTTGAGGTATGGACTCCATCAGAGTGGAACGCTCAGATGGCGCAGCTGCAGGATACTGAGACGAACAATCAGCGTTTTGCCACGCTCGATCTTTCAAGAAATATGGGTGTGTAGGGCGCACGCCGCTGGCGTCTAATGCGCACCTCGGCGTAAGAGAACCCCTTCTACACTCAAAATGGAAACGCCGCACCAACCTGTACTTTACCAAGAGATTATACACGCGTTGCAACCCAGGCGTGGTGGTCGCTATGTGGATGGGACATTGGGCGCGGGTGGTCATGCCCGCGGAATTTTGGAGGCCTCTGTGCCAGATGGGCAACTGTTGGGTCTGGATGTGGACCCACAGGCGCTGGCGCTCGCTCGCAAGACCTTGGCTCCTTACGAAGAGCGCATTCATCTGGTACAAGCCTCCTATACGTCTCTCTCCGCTCAACTGGCGCGCTTCGGCTGGGATAAGGTCGATGGCATTGTGCTTGACCTGGGTGCCTCTTCAATGCAGTTCGATACGCCTGAACGGGGCTTTTCTTTTGCACATGACGCACCGCTCGATATGCGCTTTGGGCCTTCAATGCTGAAGACCGCCGCCGATTTGGTGAACGAGTACTCAGAACGGGAACTGGCTGACTTGATCTACCGATACGGTGAAGAACGGGACTCGCGCAAGATCGCACGCGCCATTGTGAGAGCGAGACCGATTCATACGACCCGCGAACTGGTCGTCGTTATCGAAGCAGTATCTCCCCGCAGGGGGGACCGAATCCATCCCGCGACGAGAACCTTTCAGGCGCTGCGGATCGCGGTGAATGAGGAACTAGCTTCTATTGAGGAAGTGCTTCCCCAAGCGGTGGCAGCCCTAAGGCGCCGCCCTGACGGTTCGTCTGTCGCTCACCGTGTCGAAGGGTCCGGTGGAAGACTCGCAGTCATTTCCTTCCACTCGCTGGAAGATCGTACTGTCAAAGACTTCTTCCGCGAGCAAAGCAGGGATCTGGTCAATCCGCCTTATGAACAGATTTATAAAGAAGAACGCAAAGCAACGCTGAAAGAGGTAAATCGAAAACCGATTACGCCCTCGGATGAAGAGATAAAGAGTAATCCGAGAGCACGCAGTGCAAAACTTCGCATTGTAGAGAAATTGTAGGTTCCTAGTATTACAGCGCAAAGTAGGTATTTTCACGAAGGTAAATCAGACCTCGTTAGCGGCTTTTTACTCGCAACCTTGCGCTGTAATACTAGTCTGGAAGATTTTAAACACGAAGGTCACAACACTTGCACCCGATTTGCTTAGCAAATCGTGCGTTCGGTGCAGTGCAGGTGAGTACACCAAGGAGAAAAGACTCAAAACCTAAAAATTTTCCTTCGTGACCCTTAGTGTCCTTTGTGTTTGAAGTCAAGAATGCCGACCAATCGCCCAAATAAAAAGGTCGTTATGCAGGCTGCTCAGATCATACATGCTCATAAACAGGCTCCCTGGCGTGTTCAGCGCCAGTGGGTTGGCGCGTTCCTGCTTGCCCTGATCGGGATGACAATGATTGCCGCGCTCTATCTCGATGTAACAGCACGCGCCGCAGTGACCGGGCGCGAAATTCAGGAATTGCGGGTTGAGCTCACGACCATTCAGCGTACCAACGCGGACCTTGAAACGCAGCTTGCCAATATGACTTCCACGATTGAAATGCAGCGCCGTGCGCTGGCATTGGGATATCGCCCTGTGAAGCCTGGTGAACTGGACTATGTGGCGGTCCCCGGGTTTTCTGTACCAGAACCTGAAATCCTGTTGGTGGCAGAAGATGCGCCGCCTCATGTCCAATCGCTTCCACCTGAATACTCGCAATCCCTGATCGAATGGTTCGATGAGCGCATCAGATTTGGAGGCGCACGATGAGACAACAATACGCCGTCCGTTCATTGATCCTCGTTGCATGTCTCGCGCTGGTAGCTGTAGCAGTCATTGTGCAAATGATCCGTATTCAGAGCAGTGAGCAGGCGCAAATATTCCTTTCGCAGGGAGATCGTTATGCGGGTGAGTTCCATATGTTTTACCCGGAGCGCGGCGAGATCTATGACCGTCATGGGCATCTGCTCGCAGGCAACCGGACTGTTTATGAGGTGGGGGTAAGCCTGAGTGAAATGGAAGACCCCGAAGCGATGGCTAATATCCTGAGCACATATCTGGGTCTCACGTTTGAAGACGTCTACGATAAACTTATGAATTCTCCAGAGAGTTGGGAATACATTGTTGTTCAGGATTATGTGGGGGCAGAGACGGTTACTTCACTTCAAACACTTATGCAAGAGTTGGATAAGACGGATGATCAGCGTTTGAGTGGGCTGGGATTCAAACCTCATTTCCAGCGCAGTTATCCTGAAACGGCCCTGGCATCGAACGTGCTGGGCTTTGTCACCCGCGATGGACGCGGCTATTTTGGCATCGAAGAAAAATACAACGATCTGCTCGCGGGGAATCCCGTTCAAGTGTGGGTGCCGCGTGATCCCAATAAAGCCCTGGAAATTCCCAGAGTACCCAATGGTACAACGCTTGTGCTCACGTTGAATCGTGACCTGCAAGCCAGTGTCGAGTCGATTCTTGATGACGCGCTTTTTGAATATGGTGCAGAGAATGGCACGATCATCGTCATGAACCCGCGTAATGGTGAGATCCTCGCGATGGCAGCCACACCGCGTATGAACCTGAACGATTACGGCAATTACTTCTCACTCTATGATAACGGCAGTCAATACAACCGCTCCATTGGCATGGCTTATGAGCCTGGCTCAGTCCTAAAAGTTCTTACAATGGCTGCTGCACTCGATTCAGGTACAGTCCGCCCGGATACGTCTTTCATTGATACTGGCTCCATCCAGGTTGGTGGTATCACCATCCAAAATTGGAATCAAGATGCCTGGGGTCAACAGAATATGGTGGGTTGCTTGCAGCATTCACTGAACGTTTGCCTGGCATGGATTTCCTCACAAATGGGCTCACAAACGTTTTACGGATATATGGAGCGCTTTGGTCTGGGTCACCCAACGGGCATAGATCTGTCTGGCGAAGCGATGGGCAGGCTCAAAGTCCCGGGCGATACGGATTGGTATCCTGTTGACCTGGGCACGAACGCATTTGGTCAGGGTGTTTCCGTCACTCCTTTGCAGATGATGATGGCAGTCTCTGCCATTGCAAATGAGGGCCGCATGGTGACTCCGCATGTGTTGTATTCAATGGTGCGTGATGGTCATCAGTACAATGTCCCTTCGCAATATGCAGGCTCACCCATCTCTGCTGAAACAGCACGCACACTTAGCGATATGCTGGCGATTTCTCTGGAACAAGAATCCTCCCAGGCGCTTTTGGCTGGTTATCGCTTGGCAGGCAAGACTGGCACCGCGCAAATCCCTACAGATTTTGGCTACGACGCGTTCCACACCAATGTGTCCTTCATTGGCTGGGGACCTGTAGATGATCCACAATTCATGGTTTATATCTGGATGCAAAAGCCCAGCGCGTCCATTTGGAGTTCTGAAACCACTGCTCCTGTTTTCGCGCAGGTAGCTGAACAAACCGTTATACAGCTAAATATTCCGCCCGATATTGTTCGTAGTCAATTGTCAACTAAATAAGGCAACGAAATATCATTTTGTATTATAGGTCTATTTACTCAAAATACTATGCTGACCCTCGCCGATGCAATCGAAGCCCTGACAAATTTTCGTCCGCTGGCGGTAACGGTGATTACCGAAGCTGTGATCGATTCGCGTCAGGTGATCCCTGGCTCATTATTTGTCGCGATTCCCGGTGAGCAAGTGGATGGACATGACTTCATTGCAGAAGCCTTTAAGCGGGGGGCATCTTTTGCTTTAATCCAAAGGGATATTGACGAATCTTTTCGGACCTTTGACCTGCGTTCCTTTTCATCAGCCGAGTCTTTCCTCGGACATGATCTTACACCCCCTTTATGCCTGCGTGTTGAGAATACTGTTACTGCCTTACAGCAGATCGCGCGTTACTGGCGCCGCAAACTGGATCTGCGTGTGATCGGTATCACAGGCAGTGTGGGCAAGTCCACAACAAAGGAAATGGCAACCGAGGTGCTCAGCACGCGCTATCGAACATTGAAAAGTCCCGGTAACCTGAACAATGAAATTGGCTTGCCTCTTACAGTGTTGCGATTAAGCTCCGGTCATCAACGCGCTGTTTTGGAAATGGGATTTTATGTTCCAGGCGAGATTGCTTTTCTCTGCGATATTGCCCTGCCGCAAGTGGGCGTCGTGACAAATGTAGGCACCGTCCATGCGGAACGCGCCGGTTCGCAGGAAGCGATCGCACGCGGCAAAGCGGAATTAGTCCAGGCGCTGCCTCCCGCTCCTGAAGGTGTGGCTATTTTGAACTTCGATGATCCGTGGGTGCGCAAAATGGAGGAGAAGACCAAAGCGCGCGTCTTCTTCTATGGTTTATCTCCTGAAGCCCATCTTTGGGCAGATCATGTTGTGGGGCTTGGCTTGGATGGCATTCGTTTCCGCCTTCATTACGCGGGTGAGACGTTGCATGTAAAAATTCCGTTGATCGGACGTCACTCTGTCCATACAGCATTACGCGCGGCTGCAGTTGGCCTTGCAGAGGGAATGAACTGGCAGGAGATTTTGGAAGGTCTCATGCAGGGACATACGCAACTTCGCCTTGCCGCAGTTCGCAGCGAGACCGGCGCGTTGTTGTTGGATGACACCTACAATGCATCCCCTGAATCCATGCTCGCGGCGCTCAACCTGCTCGATGAACTGGATGGGCGCAAAGTGGCAGTGCTCGGTGATATGCTCGAACTCGGTCCCTATGAGCGCGGTGGACACGAGATGGTCGGCCTGCGCGCCGCGCAAGTGGCGAATGTGCTGCTCACGTTGGGCGAACGTGCGCACATTTTTGCTGAAGCCGCGCGGCGCGCAGGCATGAAGAAATCCTCCATTATGGAATTTGATGATTTCGATCCTCTTGTGCAATGGCTAAAAGCAAATCTCACAAAGGATGACGCAGTGCTGATCAAGGGTTCTCATGGTCTGCGCATGGATCGCATCACCAGTCTGTTGGAGGTGCGTTCGTGAGCCATACTGCCCTCGTGTTAGGTCTGGCGATGCTATCCTTCATTATGACAGTCATCTGGGGAACCCCATTACTGCGTGTGCTTCGTCATTATAGAGTCGGTAAGATCATTCGCGTGGAGGAGCCGGATAAGCATCGCATAAAGATGGGAACCCCGACCATGGGCGGTGTGCTTTTCATCCTGCCTGCCATCCTACTGACTGGTCTACTTAATGCGGCTGCATTAATAGGCTTGGATGTAACAGGCCGTTCGATTCTGGTACCTCTGATTGTTTTGATCTCCTATGCCGTGCTTGGCGCGCTGGATGACTGGGAGGGGATCCGTGGGAAACGCCGTGGTGAGGGCATGCGCGCACGAACGAAATTTGCGGCGCAGGTTATTTTGGCGCTTGGGACTGCCATCGTTTTGAAATATATTCTGATGGTTCCTGAAATGTACCTTCCCGGCATTCAAGTGAAGCTCGAACTGGGCTGGTGGTACATCCCCATTGCGGCGTTCGTGATCGTGAGTGAGTCGAACGCAGTCAATTTTACCGATGGGTTGGATGGATTGGCTGGTTTGATCTCTGCGACGGCATTTGCCGCATTCGGCGGCATTGCCCTTTTAATCGGGGCAATCTACCTGGCGCAATTCTGTTTCATTATCGTCGGCGCGTTGTTTGGTTTCCTGTGGTTTAATGTGCATCCCGCTGAATTGATTATGGGCGATACAGGTTCAATGGCTCTTGGCTCAACGCTGGCTGTCGTTGCACTGATGACCGGTCACTGGCCCCTGCTGATTGTCATTGCTGTCATCCCATTGAGTGAGGCATTGAGTGTTGTGATACAAGTCATCTATTTTAGATTGACGAAAGGAAAACGTTTCTTCAAAATGGCTCCCATCCATTTGCACTTTGAATTACTTGGCTGGAGTGAAACCCAGGTTGTGCAGCGTTTTTGGCTCATCGGTCTGCTCGCAGCCATGGTTGGAATGGGACTGGCGTTGGTGTGAGAGCATACCGCGTACTGCGTATTACGTAATACGCAGTACGAGATATAAGTCATGAAGACAAACTGGAATGGCAAACGCGTGTTGATTCTCGGAGCGGCAAGGCAGGGCTTGGCTTTGGCACGCTGGCTTTTATTGCATGGCGCGCATGTGACACTGAACGATATGCGCAGTGCCGATGAATTGCGCGTCGCGCGTGAATCGCTCGTTGAATATCAGATCGATTGGGTACTCGGCGGACATCCACTTGAGCTGCTTGATTCAACGGACGTGCTTTGTCTCTCAGGCGGAGTCCCGCTCACGCTCCCGATTGTGGCTGAAGCCGTTAAACGAGGGATTCCACTCTCGAACGATTCACAGATCTTCATGGAGGTTGCACCCTGTAAAACGGTTGGCATTACAGGTTCAGCAGGAAAAACAACGACCACAACATTAGTTGGAAACATGGCAAAACTGGCACTAAAGGATGAAGGAGCAAGGCTGAAGGATAAATCTTCATCCATCACACCTGCGACTTCTTCATCTAGTGCAACCGTGCTTCATTCTTCATCCTTCATCATTCATCCTTCTGTATACGTTGGAGGTAACATCGGCGATCCATTAATTAATTATGTAGATGAGATGCAGAAAGACGACATCGCCATTCTTGAGATTTCATCCTTTCAATTGGATCAGATGACAATCTCTCCCAATATCGCTGCAATCCTCAATATCACACCGAACCATTTGGATCGTCACGGCACGATGGAAGCCTATACAGCCGCAAAGGCGCGTATCCTTAAGTTTCAAACCGAGGATGATGTTGCCATACTTGGCTACGATGACAAAGGCGCGTGGAGTTTGAAGAGCAAGGTGCAGGGCAAATTATATGCGTTCAGTTCGCATGTACTCGACGAAGATTTGAATGGAACATATTTGCAGGATGGATGGCTCAACCTACGCGACGGAAATATGCTCCTGCCCTTAATGTCTCGTGACAATATTTCATTACGCGGGGACCATAATATTGCGAATGTCCTTGCGGCTTTTGCAATCGGTCATGCAGTGGGATTTGCTCCTGATCCAATGATCCAGGCTGTGAAGGGTTTCCGTGGTGTGCCTCATCGTTTGGAATTTGTTCGCGAGCTGCGCGGTGTATGCTGGTATAACGATTCGATTGCCTCTGCGCCCGAGCGGAGCATGGCTGCCATCCGTGCATTTGATGAACCGATTGTATTACTGCTGGGCGGGCGTGATAAGGATCTTCCATGGGAAGAACTAATGAAACTCGCCAGTGAACGCGTCGATCACGTGGTGCTGTTTGGCGAGGCGGCGGAAAAAATCCAGAAAACGGTGAACAGCCTCGGGCTTCGCGAGCAGCGTTTTACTGTCAGGCACACGGATCATTTGCATGAGGCAGTCCTCAAGGCTGCAGAGGTTGCTGAGCCTGGTGATGTCGTTCTGCTGTCACCGGGTGGCACAAGTTTCGATGAGTTCAAGGATTTTGCAGAACGCGGAGAATTTTTTAGAACATGGGTACAAGAACTTTCGTAAATAACCGCTCAGGTTTTTGGCCGTTCCGAGGTCCGACAAGAGGCGCGCGAGGCACAGATATGCTCCTGATGCTGACCGTGGTTGCGCTGATGGTGTTTGGCTTGATCATGCTGTACTCCGCATCTTTCGATTTCTCCTTTAATGAGTATGGCTCTTCATCCTATATGTTCATGCGCCAGGTGAAATGGCTGGGTTTGGGGATGATCCTTGCATTCGTGCTTTCGTACTTTGATTATCACCATTGGCGCAGGCTGGTTGTGTTCGCCATGCTGGGGATCATTGGCTTGCTCATTGCAGTGCTGTTTCTTAATGAAATCCGCCTGGGCGCCTCCCGCACGTTGTATGATGGTTCTTATCAACCCTCTGAAGTTGCAAAACTGGTGACAGTGATCTATCTTTCAGTCTGGCTGTATGCAAAACGGCAGTACCTGCATGATATAAGCCTGGGTTTGATTCCACTGGGCGTGATTCTTGGTGTCGTCGGTGGTCTGATCTATCTTCAACCGGACTTGAGCGCCGTAGGTACAGTAATGATTTTGGGAGGTCTGCTGTTCTTCCTGGCGGGGGCTGATATAAAACAGATCGTGTTTTTGTTGATCGCAGCCATTCTTATAGCATGGATCGTTGTTCAATTCAGCGCAACCGGGCAGGACCGTGTTACTTCATTCGTTGCCGGTCTACAGGACCCAACGCATGCATCCTATCATGTCCAACGCTCGTTCGAGGCAATTGTTAAAGGCGGCGTTTTCGGCGTGGGATTAGGGCAGGCTGATACAAAGTTAACCGGTCTGCCTTTTGCACCCACAGATAGCATCTTTGCAGTGATTGCCGAGGAACTCGGCTTATTTGGAACTGTTTTATTGATGTTCTTGTATGGCGCGTTGATCTGGCGCGGACTCGTCATTGCCCGCCGCGCATCTGATATGCTGGGCACGCTTCTCGCCGCGGGTATGACGTTCTGGATCGGCATTGAGGCGCTGATCAATATGGCTGTGATGGTGGGCCTCGTGCCTTTTGCTGGGAACGCGTTGCCGTTTATCAGCGCAGGAGGTTCCAATTTAATTTCCACCATGTCTGCAGTTGGCATCATGTTGAATATCTCTCGTCAGAGTGGCGAGAGCGCAAAGAAAGAAAAAAATGAATGGAGGTCATTCGGTGCGGTTATTGATATGCGCCGGGGGAACGGGAGGCGGAGTGTATCCCGCCCTCGCCGTTCACAGCGCGCTCGCGGCTAAGGTCCCGGGTATGGATGCGCTGTGGGTGGGCAGCCAAAGCGGTATGGAGGAATCACTGGTGAAGCGCCAGGGTCTTTCTTTCCGCAGTGTTCCTGCCGCGGGTGTGCATGGTGTTGGTTTGACCACCTTGCCGCGCAACCTCACCATGCTTGGGCGCGGCGTCCTGGCAGCGCGCCGTATCTTGAATGAGTTCGAACCGGATGTGATGTTCTTTACCGGCGGATATGTGGCGGTACCTGTTGCATTAGCAGGGCCATCCATTCCGACCCTTCTTTATGTGCCTGATATTGAGCCTGGTATGGCTCTAAAATCTCTTGCCAGATTTGCAGATGCAATCGCAGTGACAACGGATCAATCACAAAAGTATTTCAGGAAAACGGTCCATGAAGTTGGTTATCCGCTTCGCGCGGACCTCGCGCTTTGGGACCGCCAAACCGCGAATCAGCACCTGGGTATCTCCGGCAAGGCGCCTGTCCTTTTGGTATTCGGTGGAAGCCTGGGCGCGCACTCGATCAATCTCGCTGTTTTGAATATCCTGTATGAACTGCTGGAGAAGTTCGAAATCATACATCTATCTGGTGAACAGGACTGGCAGCTTATCAATCGCACACGCGAAGAATTACCCACGGAATTTGCCTCACGTTATCATGCCCTGCCGTATTTGCATGAAATGGGTGCTGCATTAGCCGCAGCAGACCTGGTTGTATCGCGCGCAGGTGCGTCGTGTTTGGGCGAGTATCCACTGTTTGGGCTGCCCGCCATTCTCGTGCCATATCCACATGCATGGCGGTACCAGAAAGTGAATGCAGATTATCTGACACGGCGTAGCGCGGCGATCATTTTGGAAGATCATCGTCTCAATGACGATTTACTGGTTACGCTAAATGTACTGATGGAAAACCCGAACAAACTGAAAGCCATGCGTGCCGCAATGTTTGAATTATCTCATCCGCGGGCGGCTGAGAAGATTGCCAGTGCGCTGATCGAACTGGCTGGAGACTGAAGCCTATGATGAGCATTGTTTATATCTTCTGGATGTACGTGATTCTCTTTGGGCTGGTGGGCTGGATGCGCGGCTGGGCAAAGGAACTGCTTGTTTCCTTTAGTGTCATCCTTGCTCTTGCACTCAACCATGTGATCCGCAGATACATCCCGATCGCGCGTGACCTCGCTGAAACAGACGTATCCCTCTTTTGGGTGCGGACGATTGTCCTTATCGTACTGGTGTATTTTGGTTACCAGACCGTGATCAGTATTCCTCACCTGGCATCCCGCGCTCGCAGTGAGCGTTTGCAGGATACGCTTTTTGGCGCCTTCCTGGGTGCGGTCAATGGTTATTTGGTTGCGGGCAGCATTTTGCACTATATGCATGTTGCAGATTACCCATTCCAGGATGTGATCAGTAAACCGACCGACCCCAACCTGGTGCAAACGGTCAGTCAGATGATGTTGTACATGCCTCCGCAGCTTCTCGGCGAACCAGGAATCTACTTTGCCATCATCCTGGCGTTTGTATTTGTGCTGGTTGTGTATATCTAAAAAAACCTTCGCGCTGAGCGGAACGAGCCGGTAGGCGAGTGCAGACGAAGCGCACATTATTGGCAAGCGCCCTCCGGCTACGAACCTCGACGAACACTCAGTTCTCCGCTCAGGGAGAACTAACAAACTAGGAACTACTAAACTACGAAACTAATATGACACACGTCCATTTCATTGGCATCGGGGGAAGCGGTCTTTCCGCCATCGCCCGCCTCCTGCTGGAGAGCGGATACACGGTGAGCGGCTCTGATCGCACGCTGACTCCGTTTGCCGATGAAGTCCGCAAGGCTGGCGCGAAAGTCTACATTGGGCATCACCCGCGTAATTTAGGGGGCGCGGATTGGGTGGTGAAATCCTCCGCAATCGCGGATGACAACCCCGAGGTCCGCGCGGCGAAGCGTACGGGAATCCCTGTTTATAAACGCGCAGATTTCCTCGGCCAGTTGATGTCTGATAAAACAGGCGTCGCCATCGCAGGCACACATGGGAAAACGACAACGACTGCAATGACTGCCTGGGTGCTGCATGAACTGGGACGCGAACCGTCTTTTATTGTCGGCAGTGTGATGAATAATCTCGGTGTGAATGCACGCGCTGGTAAGGGCAAGTTGTTCGTGATCGAGGCGGATGAGTATGACAATATGTTTTTAGGGCTTAAGCCACATATCGCAGTCGTGACAAGTGTTGAACATGATCACCCGGATTTCTTCCCGACACTTGAGTCGATGTATTCGGCTTTTGAAAAGTTTGTTGATCTTCTCCCTAATGATGGAACATTAATTGCCTGCGCTGAAGATGTGGGCGCGGCGGCTTTGATCACACAAGTGCGCAAACATGGGAAGAATGTTGTTTCCTATAGTGTGCAGGGTGAGATGACGATCAATAGTCC
>JAKEFL010000283.1 GCA_022616105.1 Anaerolineae bacterium
CTGGGTCCGCTGGCGGCTGCCGCGATCATGGATCGTTTTGACCCGCGTTGGGTGTGGTATGGATGCAGCATTGTCTGTGCGATTAGCATGGCTGGATTCTATGGACTACATCTTAAGGCCAGAGAGCGATTAATTGAAAACAGGTTAATAACCTCCTGCAAGAAAGGAGCTAAGGATGCCATTTGAATATGTTTGGAAACCCGCGCCAAAAGATATGAGCTTGCCTTGCTCTCAAGAACTGCCGAATGGTTTTGTGGAGAATTATGTATGGAGTTTTATCAGACAAATAAGAGTGGCGAGTAATAGCAAATACGAGTTAGCTTATTTTTGTCATTCCAAAGAGTGTAATGGTTGGATTGTAGATGAGCCTATGGAAAATGAAGAATACACGATATTATCTGGCAGAGATGGAACGGCGTACTATTGCTGCCGTTGTGGTAACGAAATCAGCTTCGTCGACAGAAGATCATAAAGATTGTTTTCTGAATTCTATTGACACGAATTGTAAGGAAGAAGATGAAACAAAATCTGAGGATCGTCTTTGTGTGTGAACACGGGGCGGCAAAAAGCATCATCGCCGCGGCTTACTTCAACAAACTGGCAGTTGAAACAGACTTGGCGTTACGAGCAGTCGCGCGTGGGACAAATCCAGATCATGAATTATCTCCGAATGCTATCGCGGGCCTACGTGAAGATGGTTTGATTCCAACCGAAACTGTCCCGCAAAAATTATCACTGGCAGATGTGGAGTCAGCGCAACGGATTGTCAGCTTTTGTGAATTGCCAGAAGAATATCAGAATAAAGCCATAATTGAACAATGGGATAGTATCCCACCTGTGAGTGAGGATTACGAAAAGGCTCGCGATGTGATCTTTGAACGGCTCAATCGGTTGATAAAACAAATGTAATCGTAGGGGCGACCCACTAGGGCAATATCGTCTAGATTATCGGCAATACATCACTGCAAATGATCGTACTTGCAGGCATTGACGGGTCGCCCCTACAACATAACAAAAGGAGTTTCCTATGAAATGGATCACTCGCTCTCATGTCCATGTGGACCGCGTTGCCTGTCCATGGCTCATTACCCGTTTTATTGATAATGAAGCGGAATTCCTGTTCGTTCCCACTAGCCAGATTGAACAAGTTGTCAAAGAAATCGGCGCGATTCCCTTCGATGCTCCCGGCGTTGAACTTGGCCATCATGAAGGGCGTTGTTCATTTGAATCGATCATCCTCAAATATGGCTTGAAGGAGCCTGGGCTTTTGCGGCTCGCAAAGATCGTCCACGCGGCGGATGTTGCTGAGGATATAGACACCGATCCCCTTGCGCGCGGACTCGAAGCAATCGCCTCTGGATACAGTTTGCGCTTCCCTGACGATATGGAAAATCTCGAACATCAATTTGAAGTCTACGACGCGTTGTATGCGTGGTGTCGGTTGGAGGTTGCGAAATAGATTCCGTTGGTCGAGTAGTCCCGCACGATTTTTGCGGGGCGTATCGAGACCAATAGTCAACAAGAGTTGCTTTACTTAGTGGTGGTCTCGACACCTGCACTTGCGTGTGCTTTGCTTGGCAAATCATGCAAGTGTATAGGCTTGGTTTCGATACGCTCGCAAAGTGCGCTCGCTACTCAACCACCAGCCCTACTCGACCACCAATTAATCATGAATCGAAATATTCTCCTCCTCTTCTCCACACGCATCATCCGACTCTTTTGTTACGGATTTCTATCCGTTGTATTGGCATTGTATCTCTCCGAAACAGGATTGACAGAGGCACAGATCGGGTTGTTGTTCACGCTCACTCTCGTCGGCGACGCGGTCATTACATTGTGGCTGACCACGTCCGCAGACCGATTCGGCAGGAAACGCACCTTGCTTCTGGGCGCGCTTTTGATGGCGGGAGCGGGCATCGTCTTTGTCATAACGCGAAACTACATCCTGCTGGTATTCGCAGCAATTCTCGGTGTGATCAGCCCAGCCGATAAGGATATCGGACCTTTCCTTTCGGTCGAACAGGCAAGCCTGACACATCTGATACCAAATGAAAAACGGACTCAATTGTTCGCCTGGTATAACCTTGCAGGTTCTTTTGCATCTGCCTTTGGCGCGCTAGCAGGCGGCTGGCTGGCGCAAAACTTGATTAACCTGGGTCATCCAAGATTGTTTGCTTATCTTGTTGTCCTTGCTGGCTATGCAATTGGTGGATTGATCTTGTTTATTCTGTTCCTCAATCTTTCAACATCCATTGAAGCAACAATACAAAAGGATGAAACAAAACGTGTGTTGGGCTTGCATCGCTCGCGCCATGTTGTATTCAAACTTAGTTCGTTGTTTGCATTAGATGCATTCGCAGGCGGACTGCTTGTTCAAAGTTTCCTTGCTTATTGGTTTCACATCCGCTTCGGTGTCGACGCGGGATTGCTAGGGAGCATCTTTTTTGGAGCGAATATTCTCGCAGGCATCTCAGCCTTACTTGCGATTCGCATCGCAAACAAAATCGGCTTGATCAATACCATGGTCTTTACACATATCCCCTCAAGCATTTTGCTCATGCTCATTCCATGGATGCCTACATTATCTCTGGCAGTTGGACTCCTTCTCTTGCGCTTTAGCATTTCACAGATGGATGTGCCCACGCGTCAATCCTACACGATGGCTGTGGTGGCACCCGATGAGCGATCGGCCGCTTCAGGTGTGACAGCCATCGCGCGTTCTGTAGGTTCAGCCATTTCCCCCGCGCTGACCGGGCTATTCTTCAGCGTGCCCATGCTGTTCAACCTTCCATTCTTCTTGTGCGGCGGGCTCAAGATTATTTATGACTTGCTGCTCTTTCGCGAATTTCGCTCTGTAAAGCCCCCGGAGGAAAATTAATATGCTTTCGCAGGGTCTGATCCTTCGTTTTACTCAGGACAAGCCCTGCGAGAACGATATGCAATATCACACTGATAAATCACCCAACTCGAAGAAAGCGTTCACTACGCGCGGGTCAAAATGCTTCCCAGAATCTGCCTGAATATGCTGGCGGACAACGTCTTGGGGAAGTCCTTTGCGATATGGACGATCTGAGGTCAACGCGTCCCATACATCAATCACTGGGAAGATACGCGCCGCAAAGGGTATGTCCTCTCCTGTGAGTCCACGCGGATAGCCCGTTCCGTCCCATTTTTCATGGTGACAATAAGGAATATCGAGCGCAGGACGAAGAAACTCAATCGGGCTCAGCATCTCATACGCGTAGACAGGATGCTTCTGAATCAACTTCCTTTCATCATCTGTAAGCTGACCAGGCTTGAGCAAAATTCCATCAGGGATCGCCATCTTTCCAATATCATGCAAAAGCGCGCCGCGCGTTATATGTACCATCTCATCGCCGTCCACACCCATTAAGCGCGCCAGTTTTTCTGTCAGGATTGTCACGCGCTGGGTATGACCCTCCGTCTCTTTATCGCGCATGTCCAACGCGCGCACCCAGCCATTTAACGTGGCTTCGTAAGCAATCTTCAACTCCAGATTGGCCGCTTCCAATTGAAAATTGCTCATCTTTAGATTTTCAAACAGCCGCGCGTTATCAATTGCCACGGCAGCCTGGTCTGCAAAGGCATTGATCAGGGCAAGATCACTCTCCCGAAAGATGCCTGCATGCGCGCGGTTATCCACGTAAATCACGCCGATCAAATCATTCTTGATCTTCAATGGAGCACAAAGTATAGAACGAAGTTGATACGCCGCCACGCTCACCTGGTTTTCAAAGCGCGGGTCCTGCTGTGCATTGGTGGTCAATATGGACTCTCCCGATGCAGCCACTTTCCTCATAATCGTATTGCTGACCTTGAGGATCTCCTCATCCACATTGTTGTGAGCAATGCCGCGTGCGATGCGAACCTTTAATTCTCCATTGGATTCGCGCAGCATCAGGAAGCCGCGTTCGGCGCGCATCAAGGCAATCAGCGTATCCATCACCTCTTCGAGCACCCGCTCCGAGCCCAGGGATGAGTTGATCGTGCGCCCGACGCCCATCAGCGCCCCAAGCTGACTCTGCCGAACCTGCAAGTGATCGTTGACGCCCTGCTCCAGTTTTTGGACTGTCTGTGAAACGCGCGTCACATCCTGAATTGCAGCAGAGACGATCGGATTGCCCGTGCGCGAAAGACCATCAACAACATTCATCAGGAGGGTATGCACATCCTGAAATTGACGTTGGATCGCTTGGATGTCAGTTGCTTGTTTAATCATGCAGAGCTCCAATTTTGTAATTTACTTTTTCACTGTTGGTTCCTGCTTTAATCTCTCAAAATTTCTAAGTCTGGCGCTTTGTATTTTACCCCTGCATTTCATATGGCAATGCCTATCCGCAATACAAGTTATAATTTCCTGATATGGATATTCCCGCCTATCTCAACCGCATGCATTATTCCAAACCTATAAAACCAGACGCCGAAACCCTGCGCGGGTTACAAATTGCTCACATGATGAATATTCCGTTCGAGAATCTCGACATTGTGTTAAAGCGAAGTATTCACTTGAGTGAAGAGGCATTATGGGAAAAGATCATCGTCCGCAATCGCGGCGGATTTTGCTACGAACTCAACGGTCTCTTCGCTTGGCTGTTGAAGCAGATCGGCTTCGACGTAACATATCTCAATGCCCGCGTCTTCAATCATCGGGATGGAAAACTCGGGATTGAGTTTGACCATCTAGCACTAATGGTGAAAATTCCAAATGGATCAGCGCGTTGGCTTGTGGATGCAGGCTTTGGCGACTCTTTCAATGAACCTTTGAACTTTGAAGATCTTGGTGAACAGGTGCAGGGCGCCGCCCTGAGTGGCGAAGCCGTATCGAAGGGTCTACGTTCATACCGGCTGGAGCAAACGACTGATGGGTACATCACATGGCAGAAAAATTATGACAATTCATGGGAACGCCAATACTTCTTTGATCTCCAACCTCGCCGCTTTCCTGATGACTATGAAGCGGGCTGTTTATATCACCAAACGTCACCTCGATCGAGCTTCACCCGAAGCAGTATTATCAGCAGAGCCACATCCGACGGGCGCGTTTCACTGGAAGATGGGCGGCTCATTATTACAACAAATGGGCAGCGCGCTGAGCGACCTATTGCAAACGCTGAGGAATATCAAGCGTTGTTGAAAGAGTATTTTGGGGTGGTGGTGTAAAGAGAACTCGGAGGTTTTGGAAACCTCCGAGTTCTGTGTTATCTAACCTTGAACATCTGTATCAATTTCATTGCCAGGTTCAGGTCACCGCCCAGTTTGATCTTACCCTGCATGAAGGCCTGCATCCCATCCAGCTCGCCAGTAAAGATCTTGACGTAATCGCTGGAGTCAGCAGTGAGAGTCATATTGGGCTGTTTGGGCGGAATCCCTTGCGCAACATCGACTTTGCCATCTTTGATCGTGGCATTCCATTCACCCGCTTCCGCGCCTGTGAATTTAAATTGGATGACAGCATTCACACCCTGTGCTTTTTCGGGAAGGAACGCTCCGGGCATTTTTTCCATCAGTTCTGAGATTGTGAGGGGCATTTGTTAGTCTCCTAGTTTTGTTAGTTTCTTGGTTTTGTAGTCGTTCGTCGAACGGTTAGAAGTCGTGAGCCTGCGAGAGCGCGGTGAGCCATCAAGGACTATGCGACTAGCCAACTATCCAACTACGCGACTAATTTTGTAAATTCTCAAAGATCGCCGCGGCGCCCATACCGCCACCGATACACATCGTGACCATTCCATATTTCGATTTGCGACGACCCATTTCGTAGATCAATTGTGTTGCAAGTTTGGAACCTGTGCAGCCAAGCGGATGCCCCAGCGCAATCGCGCCACCATTAACGTTGACCTTGCTCTCGTCCATTTCGAGGGTGCGGATGACAGCCAACGATTGGGCGGCAAAGGCTTCGTTCAATTCTATCAAATCAATATCATTCAAAGTAAGTCCAGCAAGTTTCAACACTTTAGGGATGGCAACGATTGGACCGATTCCCATCAGCTCAGGTGGGACGCCGCCTACAGCAAACGAAACGAATCTCGCCAGCGGCTTGAGTCCCAGTTGCGCGGCTCGTTCGGCAGACATGACCATCACCGACGCCGCGCCATCGGACATTTGCGATGAATTGCCAGCAGTCACAACACCGCCTTCTTTGAAGGCCGGCTTGAGTTTGGAAAGCGCCTCCATGTTCGTATCTGCACGCGGACCTTCATCGCGCTTTACACTGAAATTCTTTTTAATGGGTTTTTCGTGCCCGTTCATCTCTGTAACTTCAACATCAACCGGGACAAGTTCGGGGTCAAACAATCCAGAGTTCACAGCTTGCGCGGCTTTCTGATGACTCTTGAGCGAGAACTCATCCTGGTCTGCGCGGCTGATTCCGTATTTGACCGCGACATTCTCGGCAGTGAGTCCCATGTTGGTATAGTAATGCGGCAAATCCTGTGCGAAGTATGGATTTGGCGAGAACTTGAATCCTGTCATCGGAATCATCGTCATGGACTCTGCTCCACCCGCGATCCCAACATCAATTTGACCAGATTGAATTGCATATGCCACATGCGCAATGGACTGCACACCCGATGCACAATAACGATTGATCGTCTCAGCAGGAACTGAATCAGGTAAGCCTGCACGCAAAGCAATCATGCGCGCTATGTTGAGTCCCTGCTCGCCTTCGGGGAAGGCACAGCCGATGACCACGTCTTCGATATGGGCGGGGTCGAGATTCGGCGTCCGCTTGAGCAAGGCTTGGATTGTAGTAGCAGACATCTCGTCAGGACGAACCGTGGCAAGTCCTCCACGTTTTGCTTTCCCGACGGGAGTCCGTACAGCACTAACGATAACAGCGTCATGGTTTGTCATGTCTGATTTCCTTATCTTTCTTACAAGATACGAGATACGAGTTACTTTTTCTTTCCGAGATTTCCTTTGTGAGAGTTGAGCACGTTGACTACCAAGGCTTTCAAATGGTCAACGACTTTGTAGCGATGTTCGAGCAGGTCTGAAGGTAATGCCTTGCGTGAACGATAGTACCAGCCGCGTGTCTCTCGAATTTCGCCAAGGCTGATTTTTAAGATGCGCACATAATCGGGTGTGCCAATACCGCGACCAGCCGCCTCTTCCATATTTGCGCTGATGCTCCCTGAACTGCGGATGAGTTGAGAGACATTGTTTTTTGCTTTGAAATCCTTTTGCAGAATATCACAATCATCCCAAACCAAATCGTAAAGATACAGAGCCATACGATAATACAGCGACTCAAACAACGCATCTTTCTTTATGTAATTCGGAACAGATTTCTCCCAATCTTCAAACTTGAGAAATTTTTCAATCAAAGTAGTCTCCTGTTATGTTACGAGTTACGGGTTACGAGTAACATGTATCTTGTATCTTGTAACGTGTAACTCTTAACTTGTAACTCGTATCTCGCCTCAATTCCTCAACGGCTTCCCCGTCTGCAAAATATTCCACATGCGCGCCTGCGTTTTCTCTTCACCAAACAAAGATAGAATCGCTTCGCGCTCCAAATCCAAAATATACTGCTCGCTCACCCATTGCGGACGAGTGAGTTCGCCGCCGCACATCACATACGCAAGTTTGCCCGTCACGTGATGGTCGTATTGCGTGATGTATTGACCTTCCTTGAACATCCACGCACCAATGCGGAGCGCAGCGAGCGCGTCACGACCTGCGGCATAGATGGGTTCGGGCGCAGGCGGTTTGTATCCCGCGGCGACCATGTGCAGAACTTCCTGCTTCGCTTCGGCAAGCAGATGCGAGCGATTCATCACAATGCGGTCTTGCGGATTCAAAATATTCATCCCACGCGCTTCCTCTGCGCTCGTTGCAACCTTTGCCTGACCAATCTGCAAAAAGACCTTTTGCAATGCAGCAAGCGGCTCCGCATTTTCAATTCGCATCACAGGATTCACGATGCGGCGCAACATCTCCTTCGTACCCGCGCCCGCAGGGATAAGTCCCACGCCAAGTTCGACAAGCCCAATGTATGTTTCCGCGGCGGCAACGACTCGTGAGGCGTGCATCGTGATTTCACATCCGCCGCCGAGCGTGAGTCCCGCAGGCGCGACCACAATCGGTTTCGGCGAATAGCGCATCCGCATATTCATATCCTGCAACTTACGCACCGCGCCATCGAGCATATCCCACATGCCCTGCTGCGCGCCGACCACCATCATAAAGACATTTGCACCTGCGCTGAAATTTTCGGCTTCATTGCCAAGTACGAGTCCGTCGAAGTCTGTTTCAAGTCGGCTATATGCATCCATGGCTATGCCCATGATGTCATCATCGAGCGCATTCATCTTCGTATGAAATTCCAAACACGCAACGCCATCGCCCATGTCATACAACGTCGCGCCAACGTTTTGCGAAATTACCTTTTTCCCTTTCAACAGCACCATGCCTTCAGGCTGCTTGAGTTTCACATACTTCCCCTTGACCGCGTCATACACGCCAATCTTCTCACCGTTCTTATCCGCACTGCCGCTCTGCGGCGTGCTGCGCTTATATTGATAGAACCACTCCACGCCAGCCTTGAGCATGTCATTCACCCATTTGGCAGGCGCGTATCCCGCGGCTTTCATCCGCTTCACCGTCTCTTTGACTCCGAGCATATCCCACGTTTCAAACAAACCCGCCTCATAAGAAAATCCCCAGCGGACTGCATCATCAATCGGCTTTGCCGTATCGGCAACTTCAGGGATGATGGATGACGCGTATTGGAAACTTTGATACGTTAGCGCCTTGACTAATTGTGCCGCCTTGTCATCCGCTTCGAGCATGACCTTGAGCCTGTCTCCCAACCCCTCGACATCTTTTGCCGCCTTGACCGAGTCGAATCGCGGCTTTGTCGGTGGCACGTGTTCAAGAGTCTTCAAGTCTAATGACCAGAATTCCCTCTTTCCATCCTCGCCGCGCACTTCTTTGTAAAAACCAACTTTCGTTTTGTTGCCAAGCCAATTGCGTTCAATCATTGCCCTCATCAACTCTTTTGGCTTTTCTGCCGCCAAATATCCTTGACCCAACTTATCTTGTGGAATCGCTGGGCCCAGATTCCTACCGACATGTTCCCAGACATCCAACCCCACTAAATCCGCCAAACGGAATGTAGCAGTCTTGGGATGACCAATCAATGGACCTGTAAGCGCGTCCACTTCATCTACCGTGTAATCATTCTCTAAGACGAAGTTCATCGCAAACGTACTCATCCCAAAGAAGACACGATTTCCAATGAAATTTGGTGTGTCTTTGCACAACACAATCCCCTTCCCCAAACGTTTCTCACCAAACCATGAAATAAACTCGACAACTTCCTTGTCAGTATCTTTTGTCGGAATAACTTCCAGTAATTTCAAATAGCGCGGCGGATTGAAGAAATGCGTTCCAAGAAAATGTTTCCTGAATTCTTTTGAACGCCCATCTGCAATATCGTGAACAGGGATCCCTGATGTATTCGTCGAAACAATCGCTGTCGGCTTGCGAACTCCATCAATACCCGCCATCAATTCTCTCTTAATTCTCAAATCCTCGACAATCACTTCCACAATCCAATCCGCATCACTAACCGCGCCGAAATCATCTTCAAGATTGCCAAGTTTGACAAACGACTTCAACTTGTCTGACATCAAATTCGCGGGCTTGGCCTTCAAACATCTTTCCCAGCCTTCATTGACAATCTTATTTCGCGCTTCTTTATTGCCAAGTGGCGCATCTGTTGGAACGATATCGAGTAAAGTAACAGGCACACCCGAATTTGCGAGATGAGCCGCAATCGCCGCACCCATCGTCCCTGCACCGATTACTACTGCCTTATGGATCTGGTATTTCATAATATCCAACTCTCCTCGGTGGTCGAGTAGCCGAAGGCGTATCGAGACCACCATTTGCAAGTCTACATTCACTTGCTATTTTTGGTTTCGATACGCCCTTCGCAACAATCGCTCAGGGCTACTCAACCACCGAAATGCTTTTGTTTATCTCAACTCACTTCCGCTATAACCTAAAATATTCCTCGCTACAACCAATCTATTTATCTGTCCTGTGCCTTCATAAATATCTGTGATTTTCGCGTCGCGGAACCACTTTTCGGCAAGGAACTCGCGGCTGTAGCCGAGCGGTCCTAAAATCTCAACAACCTTCTGGGTGATCTTCGTACACACGTCGCCTGCCTTGACCTTGCTCATCGAAGCCTCCAGCGCGTTCGGCTTTTTATTGTCCGCCATCCAGGTCGCCTTGATCACCATCAGCCATGCGGACCTGAGCATGATCTCCATGTCGATCACTTCGCGCTCAATGTTCGTTAATTTCTGACGCGGCAATCCATATCTGATCTGGATTCCATTCTCCGTAAGTTTCTCTTTCAGGAATTCGAGCGCGGCTCGCGCGACGCCCAAGCCTGATGCCGCTACGAGTGGCCGTGTCGCATCGAAAGTGGCCATCGCGCCTTTGAATCCTATTGTTGTCATCTCGACTGTTGGGCTACCTAAAATATTTTCAAACGGGACGCGCGCATCTACCAATGAAATTGCGGCTGTATCACTACAGCGGATTCCCAGCTTATGCTCCAGTTTGACAACCTTCACGCCAGGCGTCCCACCTTCGACAACAAACGCACGTAAGCCTCTGCGGCCTGCAGATGGATCGATCGTTGCCCACACAACGATAAATCCTTTGCCAAGTTTTTCATACTCAGAAAATGACTTGTCTCCGCCGGTGACAAAGATCTTCTCGCCATTGATAACCCATTCATTGGTACTCTCATCCAATACCGCGCGTGTGCGAATGGCGGAATTATCCGAACC